>NZ_JACOPE010000001.1:2400000-2748075 GCF_014287355.1 Ruminococcus hominis
TATTTCCTGTATGAAGTGCGTCTACTCCTGTAGAAAGAAAGCCCGCTATGTCAGCAACATGAAACTGAATATAGCACAAAAGAAACTGACTAAGGTATGTAAGAGCGATAAAACAGCAGAGATTTTCATGTAACATTAAGTTCCGAAAAAAGGGATTAATAATCTCTTTCTTCGGAACTCTTTTTATTACACGATAAGATGTACCAAATTTATCTTTTCACAAAGTATTCATCATACCAGACAAGAAATGTATAGATTGTCCACACTTTTCTCCAGTTATCTGAATTTCCGCCAACATACTCATCAAAAATAGCCTGTATCTCCTCCATATTAAAGAATTTCTCAGCTATATCGCTCTGGAATTTTTCACGCACATCTTTATTATATCTGTCATCCGCCATCCAAACACGAATAGGCACGATAAATCCTAATTTCTTACGGAAAGCAATTTCCTCCGGAAGAACTTTTGCTGCTGCTGTACGGAATGCAACTTTATTTTGTTCTTCGTTCACTTTGTAATGAGATGGCATTCTGGATGCAATGTCAAAAATTCTTCTATCTGTCAATGGCATACGAACTTCCAGACCTGCAGCTGTACTCATCTTATCTACATTAAGATAAATATCTCCCTCTAACCAAATCTGAATATCAACATCTGACATTTTTGTAAGCGGATCCAGTCCTTCTGTTTCTTCATAAATACCTGCTGCCAGTTCGATTGGAAGTACATCTGGATCATATTTCTTCAGAATACGCTTTTTCTCATCCTCTTTCATAATGTTCGTATTTCCAACATAAAATGTTTTCAGATTGTCGCCATATCTTTCCGCATTACGATACATATTGTATCCGCCGAAAAATTCATCCGCTCCTTCTCCTGAATAACAAATATCTGTATGTTCTGCTGTTGCCCTGCATCCAAGTGCAAATGCAATTGCTGAAGCATCTCCAAGCGGCTGCTCCATATTATACATTACCCAAGGTACAATATCAAAATATGCCTCCGGTGTAATTCTGCAACGGCTGTTTTCTCTTCCTAAAATATCTGCTGTTTCTTTCGCTAATGGTGACTCATCAAAACGTGCTTCATCATATCCACAAGAATCCGACATTTTTACATCCGACATTGCAAGTACATAAGAAGAATCCACTCCGCCCGACAAAAATGACTCTGCTTTTTCATCTGCTGTTTTTACTTCCGGCATAATTTCTTTCAGCGTAGAATGAATCTCATCTGCCCAATCTTCCAATGATTTACTCTCATCCGGATGGAATTCTGGTTTCCAGTATCTCTCTATTTTCATTTTTCCGTTCTGCCAGATTAAATATCTTCCAGGCAACAATTTCTTAACACCTTTGAAAAATGTATTCTCTCCTGCAACATAAGTCAGAGATAAATACAATTGTAACATTTCTTCATTCAATTCTTTTACAAACCCAGGTTTCTCCATAATCTGACTGATCATTGTACCATACAGAAGTTGTCCGTCTGCTGTCTCATAATAGTAGAATGGTTTTGTTCCAAACTGATCACGAAGACAGAATAATTTTTTCTCTTCTTCATCCCACAATGCAAATGCGAACATTCCATGCATATGATCAGCCATCTCACATCCCCATGTCTGATATGCACGAATTAAAATTTCTTCCTCTCTTGCCTCTCTTTTTAATGAAGCATCGATATTCAGTTCTTTGCACAGAGCCTCCCAATTACGGATATGTCCTCTGTATTCTTTTACGATTATCATTTGTACCTCTCCTTTCAACATCTGATATCTTTTGATCTATATTCTAATGCGTTTCACTGACTCTTCACCCTTTATATACAATCAGCCTAAATCAGATTCATAGCATCATTGATTGTTTTCACTCCTATAATCTTGATTCCTTTTATTCCTTTCACCATATCTAATGATACTTCTGGAACAACACATGTTTCAAACCCTAATTTTTTTGCCTCTGCCACTCTTTGTTCCGGCATATTGACCGCACGGACTTCTCCGCTAAGCCCTACTTCTCCAAAAACAATCATCCGCTCATCTACCGGACGATTTTTATAGCTTGATACAATCGCCATCACAATACCAAGATCGATTGCAGGTTCATTCATCCTGATTCCACCTGCAATATTGACATATGCATCGCAATTAGCTAGGTGCAATCCTATTCTTTTTTCCAAAACGGCCATAAGCAAATTTACTCGGTTATAGTCTGTTCCTGTCGCAGTTCTTCTCGGCATTCCGAAATTGGTATCACAGACCAGTGCCTGAATCTCTATCAACAATGGACGAGTACCTTCTATTGAACATGCCACTACTGACCCTGATGCATTTTCCGGTTTCCCGCTCAACATATATTCCGATGGATTCTCTACTTCCACCAGACCATTCTGCCGCATCTCAAAAACTCCGATTTCGTTAGTCGAACCAAATCTGTTCTTCACTCCTCGTAAAATACGATAGGATGCATGTCTGTCTCCTTCAAAATACAGTACGGTATCCACCATATGTTCCAACACTCTCGGTCCTGCCACCGTTCCTTCTTTTGTTACATGTCCTACAATAAATATTGTAATGCCAAGACCTTTTGCCAACTGCATAAATACATTCGTAGATTCACGAACCTGCGATACACTTCCCGGTGCCGATGGCACCTCTTCGCTATACATTGTCTGGATAGAATCAATCACTACAAATTCCGGTTGTTTTTTTTCGATAACATTCCTGATTGTTCCAAGATTTGTCTCACAAAACAACTTCATGTTATCTGAAAAATCCCCCATTCTGTTTGCTCTAAGTTTTATCTGCGACAGAGATTCCTCACCTGAAATATAAAGTACCTGTCTCTCCTTAGCAAGCTTCTGACAAACCTGTAATAATAATGTTGACTTTCCAATTCCCGGGTCCCCGCCGACCAGAACAAGTGAACCCGGTACGATACCACCACCAAGCACCCTGTCAAGTTCTTTCATGCCAGTTTGAAAACGTTTCTGTTCATCTGTATTGACCTGCGACAAAGCTACTATTTTTTTCTCTATATCCCTATCTGTCTTTACACTTGCAGACACCGATGATGCGATTACCTTTTCTTCTACAAATGTATTCCATTCTTTACACATCGGGCATTGTCCGAGCCACTTTGTCTCTTCATGTCCACAATTTTGACAGAAAAATACTGTCTTTTTTCCTTTTGCCACATTTAACCTCTCTTACCGAAAAAGACCGGCAAGTATTTTTCACCCGCCGGTCTCTCCTCTTTTTATGCTAGCGTTTTACAACCTTCACAGCTGCACTTTCATTCGCATTCAATTCAATACTCACGCTAAGTTTACCACTTAAATTTGTTGTCATCTTACCTGCTGAAGCTTCATCAATAAATACTTCATACTCACTATCCGGCTCAAGCTCCAATGTAAACTGTACATCTTCCGGTGCTGAAACTTCAAATTCCACTTCACGGTCTGTCTCTTTGAAATTCTCTACCGCACTTCCTGGAACTGATTCGTATACAAACATTCCATTCTTCTCAAGTTTTGTAATCTCTGCAAATGTTTTAACTTTATAAAGATCTCCTTCAAATTCAAAATTGTCTAACTTTGTCTTTGATGTAAGTGTATAATCTCCAAAACTTAATGTTCCGTCACTTTCTGCACGTAATAATTCTTTTACTGTTGCCATCGTTACTGTCCTCCTACGTATCTCAGATCTTCTCTGTAGTATTGCTATCTTTAGTATAATATAAGTATCGTTTTTTTTCTACTTTTTTGTTTCTTTTCTCTCGACTTTTATGGAATTTTTAGAAACGCCTACTGCAACCATATCACCACTTTGAATGTCTCCATTCAAAATTGCCTCTGCAAGCTTATCTTCTAATTCTGTCTGCATCGCACGTCTCAATGGTCTTGCCCCATACTTAGCATCCGTTCCTTTTTCAACAATTAAATCCTTTGCTGAATCACGTATTGTCAAACTAATATTCAACTGTCTTTTCACACGGGCAATAAATTCTTTGCAAAGCAATGTCACAATCTGCTTCATATCTTTCTTTTCCAATGCATGAAATACGATTACTTCATCAATTCGATTCAAAAATTCCGGACGGAAGATCATTTTCACTTCATCCATCACATTCTGTTTCATTTTCTTATAATCACTTTGTGGATCTTCTTTTGTAGCGAACCCCAGTTTCTTAGGATCAATAATAGATTTTGCCCCGGCATTAGATGTCATAATAATAACCGTGTTACTAAAATCAACCATTCTTCCCTGCGAATCTGTAATATGCCCATCATCCAACACCTGTAATAAAATGTTAAATACATCCGGATGTGCTTTTTCAATCTCATCAAAAAGAATTACTGAATATGGTTGTGTACGAACCTTGTCACTAAGCTGACCGCCTTCTTCATGTCCTACATATCCCGGAGGTGATCCAATCATCTTTGACACTGAATGCTTCTCCATATATTCTGACATATCTACACGAATCATTGCTTCTTCTTTTCCAAATAGCGCTTCTGCCAATGCTTTGGATAACTCTGTTTTTCCTACCCCGGTTGGTCCTAAGAATAAAAATGAACCAATTGGTCGTTTTGGATCTTTCAATCCAACTCTTCCTCTTTTTACTGCACGAGCTACCGCATTGACCGCTTCATCCTGGCCGACCACTCTGTGATGCAGTTCTTTTTCAAGATTATTCAATCTCTGTGTATCGCTTTGCTGTAATTTCTGTACCGGAATCTTAGACCACGATGATACAATGGCAGCAATATCTTCCACCGAAACTTCCGGATTGCTTGATGCCATCTTTTTATCAAATCTTTTTCTTGTAGATTCAATCTTTTTCTTAAGTTCCTGCTGCTTTTTTTGAATCTTAGAAGCTTCTTCGAAGTTTCCTTCTTTAATTGCACTTTCTTTCTGAAGACCCAATTGCTTCTTCTCATCTTCCATCTCTGTCAAATGTGCCGGGACCTTATAACCTGTCAGACTTACATGTGCACAAGCTTCATCCAATACATCAATTGCCTTATCCGGAAGATTTCGATCTGTAATATAACGTTCCGAAAGTTCCACTGCTGCATTCAACGCTTCTTCTGTAAGCTTCACTTTATGGTGTGCTTCATACTTCGGTTGAATTCCTTTTAATATATCCAGGCACTGTTCTTTTGAAGGCTTCTCGACTGTGATCGGCTGAAATCTTCTTTCCAAAGCTGCATCTTTTTCAATGTACTTGCGATACTCTGCGATCGTAGTTGCTCCGATCAACTGCAATTCCCCACGAGCCAGTGCCGGCTTTAATATACTAGATGCATCAATTGCACCTTCTGCTCCACCAGCTCCGATCATCGTATGTAATTCATCCAAAAACAAAATAATATCTCCGTCCGCTTCGACTTCAGATATCAGCCCTTTCATACGTTCCTCAAATTCGCCTCTGTATTTTGAGCCTGCAATCAGCCCTGGAAGATCCAATGTATAGATACGTTTTCTTTTCATCGTTTCCGGCACAATCCCTGAAGCAATCCTCTGTGCCAGGCCTTCCAGAATAGCTGTTTTACCAACTCCCGGTTCTCCAACCAGACATGGGTTATTCTTTGTTCTTCTGCTTAATACCTGCATAAGACGAAAAATTTCTTCTTCTCTTCCTATAATAGGATCTAATTTTCCTTCTTCTGCTTCCGCAGTCAGGTCTTTACAAAATTGTTCCACGGCTCCGCCATTTCCACGAAGTCCATCCTGCAATTCGTCCTGATATGCTTTCGGATCAACCCCTGCTGCCACAAAAATGTCTTGCATCAGCTTCTGCAAATTTACATTCAACGTAATCAGCATCTTTGCTGCAACACAATCTAAGTCTCGTATGATCGCCACAAGAATATGTTCTGTCCCTACTATATCCATATGAAAATGTGCCGCTTCACGCGCACTGTCTTCCAATATATATTGAAATCTTGGACTTTCTTTTGGCTTCTGTCTCTTTTCTGTCTTTTTATTTGGTGCTACGAGCTCATCCATTAATTTTAAAAGCTTCTCTTCATCTACTCCATGACCTGCCAGCACCTGCCCTGCTACACTTGCAAATTCCTGCCGCAATCCAAGAAGCAAATGTTCTGTTCCTACATAAGGATGATTTAATTTCTTTGCTGCTTTTTCTGCATTGCTAATTGCATGCTGTGCCTGTTGTGTAAATTTAATCTGCATATAACCTCCGTCTGCTTATCTATTATCTGTCTGATTCCCAGTTATCAATGTTATCCGTTACTGTCAAATTCTACGACTCATATTCATCCAGAATCTCATCCACCAGTTCATGGATCTCTTCTCTTGAAATCGCACGACAGCATGCTTTTGCCAAAACAATCTGCAATTGCTGACGCATCTCTTCTACTGCACGGATTTTATTCTCATCCAAAGCAATAACTGCTCCACGTCTTTTATCCAATGTAATAAAGCCTTCCTGTTTCAAAACATTATATGCCTTATTCACCGTATGCATATTAACGCCAATCGTTTCTGCAAGCTGACGCACGGAAGGAAGTGAATCCCCCTCATGAATATTCGCAGTTGCAATTCCCAGTATAACCTGATTGCGAAGCTGAATATAAATCGCTTCTTCACTGTTAAAATCAATTTCTATCAGCATCTTTCTACCTCTTTTTCTTTCGTGATATTACTGCTTTTCATATACTACGCACAGTAACTGCACAATTCTGTTATAGAAATACTAGCACAAAGAGAGAATCTCTGCAAGCAATTATTCTCCTGCAGGACTCTCTCTTTATCCCCACTGTTACTGTTCACAGTTCTGTGACCAGCAACGCATCTCGCCATTTTAAATTAAACTTTTTTCACATAATTTTAGAATTATCCACAATGTCTTTCTTATACTCTCAACATTTCCGAAAATTCTGTACTCAGCTTAATCTCTGCAATATAGAAGACATCTCCTGTGATATACACATTCCAGTCATCTGCAATTTCAACCTGAAGATCTCCACCCGGCATATGCACAAGCATCTTGTTTTCTGTCAATCCCAATTTATATGCCACTGCTGCTGCCGCGCACGCACCTGTTCCAGTCGCCATTGTATACCCCGCACCACGCTCGTATGTCTCAATTGCGATGTTATTGCGATCTGTCACCTTCATAATCTCTGTATTCACTCGTTCTGGGAAATATCTTGCACTCTCAGAATGTACACCGATTTTACAAACCAGCTCTTTTGAAATTTCCTGCATTGGAATAACGCAATGCGGATTTCCTACTGACACACATGTTGCCGGATACAGATTGTTGCCAAATACCATATCCTCATTGATGACCTCTCTTCTTTCTCCTATTACCGGGATTTCCTCACTCACAAAGGATAATTTTCCCATAGAAATACGCAGTCTGCTTCCCTCTTCATTCAAATATGTAATCTCTACAATACCGCCATCTGTCATCAATTCATAATTCTTTTTCTGTACATATCCTGCGTCTTTTAAATATTTTGCAAAAATACGAACTCCGTTTCCGCTCTTTTCTGCAACACTTCCGTCCGGATTCCAGATTTTCACAGCCAGATGTTCTCCCAGTAACGGGCCTTCCAAAATACCATCTGAGCCGAGCCCTACATTTCGATTACAAATCATCTTGACATTCGCTTCATTTAATTCTAATTCATTTTTATTTGGATCAAATACAAGATAATCATTTCCCAATCCGTGATATTTTTCTAATAAAATCTGCATAATCTACTCCTCCCACATTAATATACTATTTTTCCCATGATATTTTTATTATACATAGCATTATATTTGAATAATACAAAATAACTGCTTTCTATATTGCAAATAATGCTGTTTTTGTTTAATATCATATTATCGGACCATATAAAGGAGGGATGTTATGGAAACATATCAGAAACGAGGATATTTAAACAGTGATTTTCGGATTTTTCATTTAAAAGATCAAGTGGATACCGAGTTTGATTATCATACGCACAATTTCCATAAAATCACTATTTTTATCAGTGGAAATGTACAATATTTTATTGAAGGAAAGACTTATACTCTAAACCCTTATGACATTGTCCTCGTCAATCGAAACGACATTCACCGTATTCAGGTAGACTCTTCCATTCCATATGAAAGAATCATCGTTTATATTTCTCCCGGATTTATGGAAGCTTACCGGACTACCGAATATAATCTCGCTTACTGCTTTGAACAGGCCCGCGAGAAGCAGTCTTATGTGCTTCGAATTCCTTCCTTAGAAACCAGCTCACTATATAAGACTACCCAGCGCTTAGAACGCTCGTTCCACGATCATGAATATGCAGGAAGCTTATACCGCCAGATTTTATTCCTGGAATTTATGATTCAATTAAATCGTGCCACATTAAAAGAGGGCATCGAATACCTTGACACCAAGCTTTATAACAAAAAGGTTCTGGATATCATGAATTATATTCAAGATCATTTAACAGAGACAATAAGTATGGATTCCCTCGCATCTGTCTTTTATCTGAGTAAATATCATATGATGCGGTTGTTCAAAGCAGAAACCGGTGTTACTATCGGTCATTACATTACTTATCGCCGGCTGTTGCTTGCCAGACGTTATATTCACTTTGGCATGCCTATTACAGATGCATGTTTTGCCTGCGGTTTTCAAAGTTATTCCGCATTTTCCAGAGCATATAAGCAAGAATTCAAAGAACCACCAAGAAAATTAAAATAATCTTCCTGGTGGTTCTTCTCTTCCCTATCACATTTTCATATTAATTAAAATATACCATCTCTTCAATCGGTTCAGCCGGCTCAATATTTTCCGCTGTCAACACCGGACCAACTCCTCGATACATTGCCAGTTTCTCATACCCTACTTTTGCACGCACTTTTACCCACTGTCCTGCTTTTAATTTTGGTGCATAAGAACTTTTACAAATATATCCTAAAAATGTTGTATCATCTGCGCAGCAAGTCATTGCCATTCTTCCCGGGAAAAATAATTTACTTGGAAAGCTTCTTGGTTTCATAACTCTGGCTGTATATTCTACAACTTTTCCATCGTAGCGTTCCTGATTTTCCATCATATCCACATACCAGATTCCATAATCTTCCGGAAGTATTTCAATAACATCCGCTTTCAAATCATATGGTACCTCATCTTCGAAAATATTTTCCACTTCGCCATTCTCATCCTCAAAAATAACTTCTGCCTGAGGACTTACAACTTTTACGCTTCGACGATATCCTGCAAGTGGTTTTACGTCACTGCAACGATTAAATAATACCATCTCTGAATTGCGGACCATTTCCACAAACAATGGTTTCATATTTGCAAGATATATCTGAAATGTGCTCGCATCTACTGTTGTGATCTTTTGTTCGATCCCCCAGCCTTTTGGCAGTTTCAAACTTTCAAAATCACTGACCTTCCACATTCCATTGTACTCAATAACAACTCGCTCTGGATGATATTTTTCATCCAGTTTTTCCAGCCATTCCTCTGTCAAAGCTTCTGGATCGTCAATTGTTTCCATTACAATACGATGCTCTTTTAACATCTCCGGACTATATTCTTCCTCCCCTTCTTCACAAAGGATCAGAAGTGTTGTCCCATCAATCTGAAAATATTCCTGCTCTAATGTAAATTTCAAAAACTGTGTCTTTCCGCTATCAAGAAATCCAGTCATAAGATAGACCATAACATCTGGTTCCATAATATTTTCTCCTTTTAATTATTTTGCAATGCCAAATAACTCTTCCAGCTTATGCTCATCCAATTTTGAGCCAATAACACAGATTCTTCCTGTATACTCTGCTGCTCCTGTTCTGACTTCATGCTCTTCCGGTACCATATCGAAATAAATCCATTCTCCATCAGCTCCCGCAACCATACCTTTCGCACGGAGAATTGTACCATATGAAGAATCTGACTCTAACGTTTTCAAAATATTGCTGATTTCTTCTTTTGTATAAGTCTGGATTGTTTCTTTACCCCAACTTGTGAATACTTCGTCAGCATGGTGATGTCCATGATGGTCATGATGATGATCGTGTCCACATCCGCATCCACATTCTTCGCCATGATCATGGTCGTGATGATGGTGCTCATCATGGTCATGGTGGTGGTGCTCATGCTCGTCGTGGTCGTGGTGGTGCTCATGCTCATCGTGATCGTGGTGGTGCTCATGTCCACATCCGCACTCCTCATCGTGATCATGATGTCCGCCGCATTCCGGGCAAACAATCTCAGCCAGAAGTTCTTCTTCCAGAGACTTGCTTCCTTCCATTGTTTCAAGCAATTTCTCTCCTGAAAGCTGCTCGATTGGAGTTGTGATGATTGGTGCTTTCTCATTTAATCCACGTAAAATAGCAACGCTTTCTTCAACCTTCTCATGTTTTGCTTTATCTGTTCTGCTTAAAATAATTGCTCCTGCATACTCAATCTGATTGCTGAAAAATTCTCCAAAGTTTTTACTGTAAATTCTACATTTAGTCACATCAACAACTGTTGTAAAGCTGTTCAACTGTGCATCAAGATTAACCTGTGCATCCTGTATTGCTTTGATAACATCTGAAAGCTTTCCAACTCCCGATGGCTCGATCAAAATTCTATCCGGATGATATGTGTCGATTACTTCTTTTAAAGATTTCTCAAAATCACCTACCAGTGAACAGCAGATACAGCCTGAATTCATCTCTTTAATCTCAATTCCGGCTTCTTTTAAAAATCCACCATCAATACCAATTTCTCCAAATTCATTTTCAATCAGAACAACCTGTTCTCCTTTAAATGCTTCTTTTAAAAGCTTTTTAATAAATGTTGTCTTTCCAGCTCCTAAAAATCCAGAAATAATGTCAATTTTAGTCATGATGACCGCCTCCTATTATTTATTTGTCTTTTAATTCCAATACAATTGGACAATGGTCTGAACCCATTACATTTGTTAGAATCTGTGCATCCTGCAATCTGTCTTTCAGACATTCTGATACGCAAAAATAATCAATTCTCCATCCGGCATTCTTCTCTCTTGCCTTAAAGCGATAAGACCACCAGGAATAGATTCCTTCCTGCTCCGGATAAAAATATCGGAATGTATCGATAAATCCTGCATCTAAAAGCTCTGTAAACTTCTGTCTCTCCTCATCTGTAAATCCTGCATTCTTACGATTTGTTTTCGGATTTTTCAAATCAATTTCCTTATGAGCAACATTCATATCCCCAGTTACAATAACCGGTTTCTTCATTTCCAAAGACTTTAAATACGCACGAAAATCGTCTTCCCAACGCATACGATAATCCAGGCGTTTCAACTCATTTTGAGAATTTGGTGTGTACACTGTAACAAAATAAAAATCCTCAAATTCACATGTTATCACACGACCTTCCTGATCATGTTCTTCTATCCCGATTCCATAGCTTACTTGAATTGGTTCTTTCTTTGTAAACACTGCAGTTCCTGAATATCCTTTTTTCACTGCATAGTTCCAATATTGATTATACCCCTGCAAGTCAAGTTCTAACTGTCCGGACTGCATCTTTGATTCCTGAATACAAAAAATATCTGCATCAATCTCATTAAAAAAATCAAGAAATCCTTTTTGCACACATGCCCGGATTCCATTTACATTCCATGATACTAATTTCATTATTTATAAAACACCTCTTTCAAGCATAGTCCGCTTGCAGGTACTAAAAATCCCGCATCTGCACGTTGACCGGACTCAATTATCTCATTTATGCTTTCCGGACTTCTTCTCCCACTACCGATTTCCAGCAGTGTTCCTGTTAAAATTCTTACCATATGATACATAAATCCACTTCCGGTATACTCAATTCTAAGTCTGTGTCCGTCTTGCCTAACTATTATATCATAAATTCTTCTTGTTGTGGACTTTTCATCCGGCCGATCTGTAAATCCTGCAAAATCATGGCTTCCACGCAAATATTCGATTGCCTTCTCCATCTTTTTCACATTAATCATTTCCGGATAATGAAATGAATATTTTCTCAGAAATACATCTGCTTTTTCTGCAGTATCAATCGTATATTCATATCTCTTACCTCTTGCACTGTGACGTGCATGAAACCCGTTCTTTGCAAGTTCCATATTCACAATGCGGATGTCCTCTGGAATTTTCTCATTTATCTCTGTAAGAAATACTGGCTCATCCACCTTGCCTGATAGAATAATACTGGCTGTCTGACCAGACGCATGTACTCCGCCATCTGTTCGTCCGGAGCCATTCACTTCTACTTTATATCCCACATACTCACTAATATCACGCTCCAAAATCCCTTGAATTGTCATATCTGTGTCCGGCTGTCGCTGCCATCCTCGAAATCTGGAGCCATCATATGCAATTGTTAATTTATATGTTCTCATAGCATTTCACCATTTATCCCTTCTTGTCATATGATTGTATATAAAATTTCATGAAAAGACAAGTGGGAATAAAGCTCGTCTTCTATTATTACAGCTTCATTGATTATTTCAATTAAGCGACTATTTCTATAAGAAAGTTGATTGACTTTGCTATTATTTTATTCTCCAATTATTTGCTCAACTTCTTCAACTGACAGCTGAAGTTCCTTAGCTATTTCTTGAACACTTGCATCTTGCTCTTTCATTTTGAAAACCTTCCGCGCTAATTCTATGCCTTCCGCTTTCCCGCGTTCTTCTATTCCATCACTTAAATTACACATTACTTTCACATCCTCCTCTATTGATTTTTCCATCGGTATATGATATTCGTTTTTGAGTATATCTAGTTTTTCCTCTTCTCTTAGTGTTTCTGACAATAACGCCCCTAATAATCGGTGAAGTTCATGTTTTTCTTCTTTGGGAGAAATTTCCTTTGCCAGTCCTATCATAACAATATTCACCAAGTCCTCTCTTCCTTTCCAGATTTGATTTCCTATAATCATATCATTTGTCAGATGTATATGGTTCATACTGTCTTCTGACATGTTCATACATATCCAAATAGAATAGACTTTCTTGATATCGTTATAATTGCTATTCACAAACTCCCGATTTTTCTGAGATGAAATTTCACGACTAACGTAAAAGACAGCTCGGTTAAGAATATCATATTTTGTCGGTTCTTTTCTCTGCGCTTCTACATTTATGATAATCTTCGAACGTCCCTCTTTCAAGCGCACGTAAAAAATAATATCAAATAAAATGTATCCGGCATTCACTTCTTCATTTACCGTATTCATTCCTATAATTTCTTTGCCGTTTTCATCCACTCCGACAACTGTATTTGTAAGTCCCGGGTCAACCGGAACCTTTCCGATTTGTATGTCATCTTCAATCAATGACTTCACTTCTTCCGGTGATATTCCCCGGAACTCCTCGACTGCCTCTATCAAAATTCGTGCCAGTATGTCTTTGTAGCCAAGCAATTTTTTTGCACACGCATCATACTGTGCTTTGAGGTCTGTCGCTAATACAGCATTTTTCAACTCAGTATTCATTTTTCCTCCTTTTGCAGAAGGAACTTCCTCTATCTTCACTCTCTTCCAGCCCTCTTCTGCTTTTTTACATGTTTTGTGGTATCAAAGCATAGATTTCTGAAATGTTATTAGAATATAGATGGTGCGATGCCCCTTAGATTTCGTATAGAAATATGCTTTTCTATACTTTAGCATATGCTGGGAATAGATTGCAAGATAGATTTTTAGTTCATTAGATGACTATATGGCTCTGGTTACTGTTAACACTAACTGTGACCAGCAACGGCATCCTCTGTGCCTATCAGCGTAGTGGTTGTCACGGAAGTGAATAGTAATCTATTAAATTCTGAATAACAAACTTATGAAACCAGTGCCCTAAAATATGCAAAACATAGAATTCTGAAACAATTTTCAAAAGAGGATTGAAATTTATTAAAGCAGTGACTATAATTAAGAATTTGTAAAATGAGGAAAAGAACATATATTATCTAGCGGAGGATTTAGATATGAAGAATCAAGGAAAAACACAAGAAGTAATTTTAGCACCAATGACTGGTACAGCAGTTGCAATTACAGATGTACCAGATCCGATATTTACAGAAAAAATACTTGGAGACGGCATTGCAATCATCCCAACTGACGGAAAGATTGTAAGCCCAGTTGACGGAGTCGTATCCAAAGTGGTGGAAACAGGACATATCTATGAAATAACTTCAGAAAGTGGAGTGATAATTTTAATACATATGGGGCTTGAGACAGTTGCACTGAATGGAAAATGTTTCCACATTTATGCAAAGATTGGAGATAAAGTAAAAGCCGGAGATTTGATTGCAGAAGCAGATTTGGAATTCATCAAAGAGACCGGACGCAACTCCATTACTCCTGTTCTGATTAGTTCAGGTTTAGACGGAAAAGAGCTCGTATGTGAAAAAGGCGAAGTCCAGGCCGGAAAAAGTGTCATCATGACATTAAAATAATTTTATAGTGACAGATTTTCGTAAGAAGCGACTATGGGGCTGTCGGGAAATTAACCGACAGCCCCATAATTATGTTTTTTATTCCTCCATTTCTTCTTCATAGTATTTAATAAGCGCCTGCGTTCCTAATTCTCCATAACCTTCTGCTTGCAATAATTCATAATTTGCAAGCACCTGGCTTAAAACGTCTAAATTAATATTACTCATATTTGCTTCTGTAAGTGCCAATTTCATATCCTTAATAAAATGTTTCATAAAAAATCCCGGAGCATAATCACCCTCTAAAATCTTAGGTCCAAAAGTATCTAACTGCTTACTTCCAGCTGCCCCTGTAGACACGGAATCAAGCAATGTCTGAAGGTCCAGTCCTTTTGCTTTTGCATAAGTAAATGCTTCGCATACTCCTGACAACGTTCCTGCTATCATAATCTGATTAGCAAGTTTTGCATGCTGTCCGCACCCGATACCACCTTGATAATTAATGTTTGTCCCCATTGCCTCAAACAATGGCATACAAGCTTCATAATCTGCTTTTTCACCACCTACAAGAATAGAAAGTGTTCCGTTTTTTGCTCCTATATCTCCACCCGTAACAGGTGCATCCAAAACATGAAGTCCTTTCTTTTTTCCCTCTTCTGCAATTTTCTGATCCAGCATCGGACTTGTAGTTGTCATATCAATCAAATATGTGCCTTGTTGAACACTATCTAAAATATTTCCTTTATCAAAATAAACTTCTTCGACATCGACAGGAAATCCTACTATTGTAATAACAGCCTCACATTCCTTGACGCACTCTGCAATGCTATCATGAAAAATAGCCCCTTCGTTAACAACATCTTCTACTTTCGATTTTGTACGAGCATAAATATGCAGCTCAAATCCTGCTTTTATAAGATTTCGCACCATGGATTTTCCCATGATTCCAACTCCGATAAATCCAATTTTTTTCATCTTTTGCCTCCTCAAATTATAACTACTGTAATTATAATTCTTTTTATAAAAATGTACCATATTAAAATTATCAATGCATCAGGAAAAAATATATCACACCTCCGACTCCCCTTCCCAATGCCATTGCACATATCAATCCAGCAATATATTTTGTTATTTTTAATCTACGGATAAATATCGGAAAAACATTTAGAATTTCTGCCAGTGCCATCGCCCAACACCCGACAAAAATCCCGATTAGCAGCCCTATCGGAATAAGCAAAATTTTGCCATAAGGAATCGGTATCGAATATACAAAAATAACATTCCCTATAATTCCTCCTAAAGCGGCACAGTCTTCATACAAATGAATTTTATTTCCTGTATGTGTCCGATCTGCAAAATCAGCGATGACACCTAATTCAACAATAAATCCAAACAGTCCTCCCGCTACTAATATTCCTGCGCTAAGACCGATTACTGCCATTAGAATTTGACGTATCAGCATCCAGTTCTTTCCCCTTTCTTGAAGCATTTTCTACAAGGGTTGTCTGTATTTCATTTTCATAAGTTCGCATCTGTACCTCCAACGGTGTAGGGTCCACTGAAAACCTTTTCTTTCCAAAATGATTAAAAAACAATAGTATCCCTATCGTAAGTCCGATGGAATAACTTAGTTCTAAGATTGTAGATCCATGTGGTTTTATGCCTGTCATCAATTGATAGATTTGAGAAAATAATTTTCTAACTGATACATCATTGTTAAATGTCATGATTGCAAATGCCGCACCTGTAAATGTCAATACTGCGGTAAACCCGGTTTTGATCAGATGGCTTATCATCCCTGTTGATTTTTGCTCTTCGTAAGTTACGATAATATCTGTCTCGCCCAAATTTTGGACATCCATGTTCGGATATATTTCATGTATTAATTTTATAATTTTTAAAATAGATATGACTTTGCGCTGTCCCTCTTTCTCCTGCATTTTCATAACCTTAATCGTTTTAAGCCTCGGAATTACATTTTGATTACTACATTCCATAGACAAAATATCCCCCAGCGTTACCTCTGGCTTTGTCACTTCTATATTTTTATCACCCTTTATATATAGTGTTTCCTGCTTAACAGCCATTGCATTTCTCCTCAGAATTTACTAACATCTCTTCTGATTCGTAACGCTCAGCCTTCCCGGCAGCACTATAATAATAACAAACACCTGATATCACCGCAGCTATCAGCATAATTGTCAGGCATATTCTTATTTTTCTTCTTCCATCTTCCAAACTTTTCATCTCCATTTCATGTACTTTTATGATATGCTCTTTAGTATTTTCTCTTCTCTTTAAAATATACATAACTTGATCAAATGGCTTCTCTGATTCTATGTTCCAATTTTCCTTAAATTTTCCATAATCTTCTTCTCCATTCTGGAAACCTGTACCTGCGATATTCCTAATTCTTTTCCCACTTGTGACTGTGTCTTATCTTGAAAATACCTCATATAGATCAATGTGCGTTCTTCTTTTTCCAATGTCCCAAGCAACTGCTGCAACAACATGTGATCCAGTATCTTTTCTTCTCTGTGTTCTTTTTCTTCCAGCTTATCCATCAGCCGGATCTCATTTCCCTCTTTCTGATGTATTGGTTTATAAATGGATTCTACTTCACTTCCGGCCTCCAGTGCTTCTACTATTTCTTCTTTGTCTATCTGCATTTTTTCTGCAAGCTCTTCAATGGTTGGTTCCCGTCCCAATAAATCCAGTAATTTTTCTCTGGTTTGAAATATTTTATAAGATAATTCTTTCAGTGTACGACTTACTTTTATCATCCCGTCATCTCTCAAAAATCTCTTGATTTCCCCTGAAATCATCGGGATAATGTATTATAGTGGAAATTTTGAAATTTCCTTTATCCAATAGGGTAATTATCTTGAATAAGATATATGAAATTTTACACGCAAGAAGATATATCCCCTTGCGATGTATTAACTATAGAAATGTAATTTACTGTAGTGTCAAAAGATCATTATACTCAATTTCAACATAATCATTCGATATTTTAATCTTTTTGATATATTCACGTACAGTCTTCTGTCTTTCATTGAAAGACATGAACTCCCAGCTGTCAGCAACACTTTTGAATGCTTTAGCTCTTGCTGTCATATCTTTAGCTCTGGTGTTCTTTAATGTGTACTGTTCTATCTGTGTATTCAGATTTTCCAGTTCTTTATTGATCTCACCAATTGTCTCCAGCAGGACACTATTATTGGTATCGGATGCATATAAATTATACAGGGATTTCAGCTTACCTTCAAGAACTGATTTTCTCTGGTTCATAGCTTCAAATCCTTTTTGATTTTGCTGTTCTGATTTTTCCTCGATTACCTCATACTCCTTTGATAATTTCAGCATATCACTAACAACAACATCTTCAACTTCAGCTGCATCCAATTTTCCGTTCTGGCAATTTGGATTCTTAACCAAGTGCGGTTTACTATGGTCTAATGAGTAACAGTAAATCATCACTCTTCCACCGCTCCATTTTTGATAACGCATCTTTGCCCCACATAATCCACAATATATTAACCCAGTAAGTAAATACTGTGATTTATGAGAAGTTGCTCTCGTTCTTGTTTTTCGTAATTCCTGAACTTCATCAAACAGTTTTTTATCAACTATCGGCTCATGAAGACCATCAACGATTTCTTTATTATATTTGAGCTTTCCAATGTATGTCACTCTGGACAACATATCGGACACTTGCTTGTCTCCTTTTAAATCGAACATCTTTGCCAGTGCATACGTGGAATAGCCTTCCTTATATAATTCAAAAATCTTTCTGACTGTTTCTGCATCTTTATTTGGCACAAGAACGTCATCACCGTTATTATAGTCATAACCAAATGGTGGTTTCGTCCCTCTCCATTTTCCGGTTTTGATTCTCTCTGTAATTCCCATCTGTGTACGTTCACGAATGTTTTCACGTTCATACTGAGCAAATACAGATAAGATACCTACCATTGCTTTTCCATATGGTGTTGTTGTATCAAAGTTCTCATTTAAAGAAATAAATCCAACATCATTTGCTTCAAACACATCTTCAAGAAGATAAATCGTATCTTTCTGGCTTCTGGACAAACGATCAAGTTTAACAACTACAACTGATTCCACTTTGCCCTCTTGAATTTCTTTAATAAGACGTTTCATCTCCGGTCGATTCAAATTGCTTCCTGAATAGCCACCGTCAATATACAAATCATAATTATCAATCTCCTGATAATTACAATACTTTTCAAGCTTCTCCGTCTGAGCACCTACTGAATATCCTTCTTCAAACTGAAAATTTGTAGAAACTCTGATATACAATCCTGTTTTTTTATTATTTGAGGTATTCTTTCCAATTCTTATGTTTCTCACCTCGCTCTTTCCTCCTCTCACGTACACTATACCATCTTTTCAGAGAAATTTCAACTTATTTTATTTATTAAAGTAAGTTATATAAAATTTCTTCTTTCAGCTGCATCGACTTTAATATTATCAACTGCTCCCATCTCTTTATTCATCTGATATAAGATCTGACGAACTACCGGGGAATCCAATTTGAATCTTTCTAAATCTTTATCTTCGATCACATTACCATTTGCATCATATCTTCTTACAATTTTTAATGCCATCGCAATCCCTCCCTTTATAAATCATATTCAATCGTCTCTAAAAAATCACCAGAACCTCTCGTCCTGTATTGTCATTCTTTTGTGTTGTCTACATTTTATGACGTCGTTTTCTGTTGAATTGTCGAAAGCAGGAATATCATTTCTCGCTTTCGTTCATTCCCATTTGAATCCGTACCGCTTTCAGCACCCGATCCAGGCTCCACTTATTTACTCTTCCGCATTTCTCAATAATGCATTTTGTAGAAATGCTCATAACCTGTTCAGCCAATGCCAGGCTTCCTTTTCGAATCCCTGTCATATCGTATTTACTGATAAATACATGTGTTGGTAAATATCGCTTCTTATATATTCTTGATGTCAGCGGAACTACTGTAATGACTGAACTGTATGTATTGGCTTTATTATTGCTCACTACGATCACCGGTCTTACACCACCCTGAACAGATGTTGTAGGAAACATACCGAGATCTGCCCATAAAATATCTCCTCTGCGGATTGTCATTTGTCCTCTCTCCAATCTATTATTTTTATTTGTAAAGCATCCATAGCGCTATATTGGCTCCACAGGAATACGGCAGAGTTTCTTTCCCATAAGGAAAGCTCTGCCGCATAACCTCTATAGCCAATTTGATTATTAAACAGTGCTCGCTCGATTCTATTTATCCTCGATACCCCGAATCGTTACTCCTGCATATGCAGGAAGGGAATAATAACCTGCCCGAATGCATACTCCGGACCACAACCCAAAAACTCTCGTTTCCAGGCTCCAGCAGTTCATAGGTTTACCAGTTACAGACTTCTCAGGATCTGCAAGTGTATCGCATCTCATACATATCATCGCATCACCAGCCTGCCAGCTGGCTTCGGTCAGTGCTTTTTCGCAGCATTACAGACTGAACTAAAAATCTTGGTTTTGTCTTATAATCCTATAGCGGCATCTTCCTCGTGCTCTCTGCATGAAATGTCACGTCAGTTATTATTGGATATTCAGTTATCATGGTTCATTTTAGGAAGTCCTTTAACTTCCTCTAATTACTAAAGTCAAATGACTTTGGCAGATGCAAAAGATTTTGAAAAATTTTTTAAAAAAATTTATTCATATACATTTCACGCATCTTATTAAGAGTGGATTTCAGCTTGTATGACAGCATCTGTCTGGAAATCCCCATAATCTCCGCCATCTGTGTCTGTGTCTTGTTTTCAAAGAAAATGCCATAAATAATCATGCGTTCCTCTGAGTTCAGCTGATTGATCACTTTGTGAATATCCTGCTGTTCCATTTTTGTCAGTACACAGTGCTCCACATCGCAGTTCAGATCTGGAAAATCCTCAATCATGAAGCCTTCTCCATCAATGGACTGACCACTGTAAGGTACTTCTCTCAGCATCTTATCCACAACCTCACCCAGTTCGTTCTTAATCTCAACTTTTTTTGCCTTGCTGCTTCTATAAAAATTATTCATCGCATACGCAACTTCTTTTGTAATCTCGATCATTTCTCCATCAATATTTGCGTAATACTTTCCTTCATAAAAATATGGGTGTTCAATATACATATCCGTTCCTCCTGAATTTGAAATCTTGTTGCTCGTTTCAAATCCAGAAGGCGGACCTCTGTTTAGAATCATGCCTGCTCCGCCTTTATCCTGCCGGGATACGCCCGCAGTTATTGGCTGAGAAATTCAGGCACGAAAAAAAGCCCCAGTAGTTTTTTCTTAACTACTGAGGCTTTCGTCTCTTTCTTGTATTCAGTTATCTATGCCTTCTTTCATCAGCATAATCATTGTATCAGGATAAAGTTCACAAAGTATCCGCAATATGTTCCCATAAGTTCATATCATTATTGGAATCGTACATATTTCAGTATAAAAAGTTCACCGTGTTATTCTTCTACTTCTTTTCCATCTATATATAGTTGAAATTTATCAGGATTATTGACTACATCATAGTCCTTTCCATATTCTACAGGTCTGTATTCGGCTGTCATTACCGATTCCCCATCTTCAATATCCTCTTTCCATAAATAGATGTTCATATCAAGACTCGTCGCATATCCCCTGTCTGTGGAGAATTTTGTCGAATAAAAAGAATCATCCTTGTACATCTGCAAAAGCTCTCTTACAAACGCTTCTCTATCCTCAATATTTTTCCGGTTAGCAACCACGGTTAAATTTTCATCCCGATTTACGGAAAATGTTCCAACTACATCCGGTTCGCCTTCCTTATGACCAGATTCAGATTTCCCATAAATACTTCCTGCAGCAATTATCAAGATCACTGCTCCTGAAATCAATGCAATTATCTTTTTCTTCATATTTTTATTTTCCTTTTAGTTTTTTTACTGCGTAATTGATTACTTCTTCCGGTGTAGGTCTTTCTCCTTTAAGTGTCATTTTCTTCCATTCTTCCTGCACAGCCGGATCAGGATTATCAAATCCTGCATCTATGGCTATCTGCATTTCTCTGCGTACTTCTTCTGGTGTTGTGTTGTACTTTTCTGCAATCTTCTCATAAATAGTTTTTTCTCTCATTCATTTTCCTCCGATATATAACTGGATTTACAACTTGTTCTATAGAACCAATTTAGCATATTTCTATTATCATGAAAAGACACTTTACAACTTAAATCTGAATAAATGGTCAAAAAAAGAAGAGCTACTTGCTCTTCCCAGTTTGTCATATCACTCTTCCAATAATGTGTGAATTACTTTGATGATTTTTTTCTGTTCTTTGATTGGAAGTTTTTCAATTTTTTCTGTCAGTTCATTTGTAACACCTGTAACTGAATGTGCCACAACATCAATTAAAAGAGTATCTGCAGAAACATCTAACGCATTTGCAATTGCAACAAAGGTATCCAATTTTGTAACTTTCAAGCCTCTCTCTATTACACTCACATGCGTCGGGCTTAAATTTACTAATGCAGCCAGTTCCTCTTGTGTGAGATTTTTTGCTTCTCGTGCCGATTTGATTCGCTGTCCTACTGCTTTCAAATCCATCGTAACACCTCCTCCGGAACGAATAATCGTTCTGGATTTAGTATACTTGTGGATGTCTTCAATATACAGAATCGCAAAACCAAGTTCTAATTCTATAGAACTATATTTCAAGATTTTCTTTGCATTTTCGTAAAAAAGCGTTATGATTGAATCAGTTAAATCAAAGGAGGTATCAAATCATGAAATCACATAAATACTGGTCCTTAGGCGCACTTTTCTGTATGTTGGGATGCATTTATTCTGGAATCAAAAAAATCTATGACTGCACATAAATACTTTGCCTATTCTTCATTGCTTTGTATTGGCATGTCCATTTATTCCGGTCACAAACTGGTTTCTCCAAAGAAGAAAAAAATCACTGAATCAAATAATAGTGAGAATAGTTAAATGAAAATTTGACCTTTATTCATCAAAGACAAAGTTGCTGGAGAATATTTTTTCTCTCCAGCAACTTTCTTTATCTTTAAGCCATTGAAATACAATACTGTCCAATCAGCTTCGTCCAACTATTATATTTATTCTTTTCACACACCTTTCGGCAAATTTCATTTTCCATCAATACACAGAACATCTTATCATAATCAAATGCCCAAACAGCACCATTCACATGGTTTTCCACTGCTTTCTGATCTATGCTCTTTAAGCGTGTGACCATTTTTTCAATTTCTCCATTTCCCAAGTTACCGATATTTTTGCAGATAAACCGAAAGAAATTCAACGTTGCATATTCGTCATGCCAATGGAACTCTTCTGGATTGTTTTTAATTTTACTGGCTCGTTGCTGTTCTTTGATTATCTGATCAGCTACACCTTTCATCGAATCTTCGTATCTCATATTATTCACCTACTCTTCCTCTACGCCCAGTGACGGTTTAAATCTTTTATCCTTTGCCTGCGGTACCACGATCTCATAAAAATAAAATCCTAAATACCCAAGTGCCTGCTTCTTCATTTTATAAAATGAAGTCCTGCCTATTCCTAACTCCTGTTGTACTTCCACATCTGTCTTATTATAATGACTGCAAAAACAGGAATGAAGGATCTCACTGAGCATCACACCATTCGGTGCATAGAACTTAACCAGTGTCATTCCACGATAGATCATATCTGACAAGCCATAAATGATCATCAGGTTATTCATTTCCCGGTGCATCTTTGGCACATTCAGCTGATTGTTATAAATGCTCAGATAACTCAACGCATATGCCATATCTTCATTGATTTTCTCCTGGCACTCCATATCCAGTTCTTCTAACACAATCTGATTTTCCAAAATCAATTTCTGATAGCTTGTCATCAATTCTTTAATATCAGTATAATGTCTTTCAATCGTTACTTCCAAATAATCCTGTGCATGGCTTGCCATCTGGAAGGTAATCTCTTTCATTGATTTAATTGCATAATCTCTGTCTGTCATCAGTTTCAAAATCTCCTTATCATCATCACACTAACTGGCGGTCTTTCAGACCAGTTCGCTTTCCCCATGATTTTGATGGGAAGCAATTACTTACTACAACTTGCAGAAGCGGATATCCAAAAGGCATTGTGGGAGCTGCCTTTGCTGACCGGAATCCATCTTCTTATGTAAAACCTGCAGGAATAAAAAGGGAAAGTGACTATCCCTGCCGGTTAATAATCCAAATAATATCGTCTATACCAAGCTCTCCTTATGCTGTTTTTCTCTCCATAAACCATTTATCCACTTCGTAAAACAAGTGGCTTTCCTGCCCTTGTATCATACAGGTGTACATCATTCCTACACCGCCTGCCTTTCTGCTGGCGCATCGCTCGATTTTCAAAATTCTGTCAATGCTATACTTTCTTCCATCCTCCCATGTAAAAAATATGGGAACCAGCTGTCCGTTTTTCCGAAACTCTGCTACTACATCTACATATACTTTGTTCATGCCGACACCTCACTATAAAATCTCAATTGCTCTTGGCGATGCCGGGATTCTGCGGATATATCCATTTAACTCCAACTGCTTGATTCTGGAAAATGCTGATGATGTTGATTTCACCCCGATCAATTTTCCAAATTCCCGTATTGTCGGTGGATATCCATGTTCATTGGTATATCGTAAAATACACTGATAACTTTCTTCCTGTTTTCTGGTTAATGCTTTTTTCAAATCTATCCCTCCAATTACCCATGGAAATAACTATGTGGATGGATCGTGTGCGTACCAGCGTCTAAGTGGGATAAGACTTTATCCTGATACATTGCCGCTCGCTGTATACTGAAATAACCAAACCGTCGTCTGATCTCATCTACAGTACGATCCAGCTTCTCTAACTTTTCCTTTTTCTCCTGATTTCCAAATAAATCCAACTGCACGGGAATATCATCTAACACAAGATCCGCAGCTCGGATTCCCAGGCTTCTAATGGGATGTTCCCATTTGTAATTATCTTTAAATAGCTGAAATGCTGCAGTTACAATCTCGTTTGTAATATTCGTTGGCTGTCGTAAATGTATCTGTCTGGAAAAACTATACAATCGATTATCTCGAACTGTAATTTCTACTGTTTTGCATTTAAATCCATGTTTCCGCAATCGTGCAGCTACACTTTCTGCCAATGCTATTTGAATGATCCAGACATCCAGATCATTTTCCAGATCTCTCGGTGTTGTAGTGCTATTACCTATCGACTTTACTGGTGCTTCATATCCTTCCTTGCAAACCGGATCTTCATCCCAGCCATTTGCGAAAGCCCATAATACATTTCCTATTTTTCCAAAATGACTCTCTAACAACTTTTCGTCTGATTCCGCAAGTTGCCCGATTGTCCGGATTCCAAGTTTTTGCAATTTCTTATTTGTCTGTCTTCCGACATAAAGCAAATCTGACGCTGGAAGCTGCCATATCCTGTCTTTATAATTTTCTCGATTAAACTCTGTGATTGCATCCGGCTTTTTATAATCTGAACCAAGTTTCGCATAAATCTTATTCCAGGAAATTCCAATACTTACCGTTACACCCAGTTCGTATTTAATCCGATGGCTGATTTCTCTTGCAATCGTCATTCCGCTTCCTTTCAGATTTCTGCTGTCCGATACATCCAGCCAGGCTTCATCAATTCCATATGGCTCAATCTTGTCCGTATACTCCGAATAGATTTCTCTTGCCATCTTTGAAAATCTCAAATACAAATCCATCCGTGGTGGTACAAATATGATTTCCGGACAAATCTGTTTTGCCTGCCATAATGCCATTCCGGTCTTTACACCTTTTTGCTTTGCAATATAATTTGCTGTCAGCACAATCCCATGTCTGGCTTCCGGATCGCCACCGACTGCCAGCGGCATTCCGGCAAATTCCGGATGATGCAGCATTTCTACACTGGCATAAAAACAGTTCATATCACTATGCAGGATCACACGCTCACTCAAACTTTTCACCTCCCAGCTGTTTCCTTCAACATGATGTCTTATCAATTTTTGTATGTTTAGTATATATCGACATTCCGGAGATAGTCAAGTAACATCTTGGTTGTATTTTCTCCATTTTGGAGATTATTGTTGATTTTATTTCTAACATACGGTATAATGCATATAGAAAATTCAAATAGAAATGAGGCGAACAAATGCGTGATTTCGGGGAAATATTAGCAGAAAATAGAAAAAAGAAAGGATACTCTCAATCAGATCTGGTAGACCTGCTTTCTCAGGAAGGTATTCAGGTCACTACAAAAGCAATCTCCAAATGGGAGACCAATGCACGAGAACCAGCTTTACATGTTTTCCTGACACTTTGCCAGTTACTTGATATCGAAGATATATATGAATCCTTCTTTGGAGAAAACCCATATAACATTATGAGTGGATTGAATGAAGAAGGCAGAAATAAATTGATTGAATTTGCTGATATTTTGAAAGCTTCTAAAAAGTTTTCTCCACTGTCTGCAAAAATTATCCCATTCCATCATCCTGTAGAAATTACCTGGGAACCAGTTTCTGCTGGTACTGGAAATTACCTGGAGGATTCTGTAAAAGAAACCTATGATGTAGGACACCTTGCTCCTGAGCAGACTGACTTTGGTGTACGGATTTCCGGTGACAGTATGGAGCCACTTTATCATACAGACGATGTTGCATGGATTCAGAAAAAAGATTCTCTTGCTAATGGTGAAATTGGAATCTTCTATCTCAACGGCAATACTTACATCAAGGAATTACACGATGAGCCAGATGGTGTTTATCTGATTTCTTTAAATCAAAAATATCGTCCTATCCAGGTTTTGGAATCTGACTCTTTTAAGATTTTTGGAAAAGTAATCGGGAAATGCAAAGGTGCAGAAATTCCGGGATTTCATTAGACTTCAACAGCAGGTTCATGATCCTGCTGATAACAATAAGCAAAGGAAGTGATTGAATGGCAATCAATAATACACTAAAAGATATTCGTGAAGAACGGAATCTCATTCAAGCAGATTTGGCTGAAGCCATAGGTTCCTGCAGCCAGACTATAGGCCGCATCGAACGTGGAGAACGTAATCCCTCTCTTGAGATTGCAATCCGGCTGGCACATTACCTGAAAGTGCCTGTAGAAGATATTTTTCAGGTTGAAGACTGAAACACAGCTGCCAGAAAACCGAGGAGTAAAATCCCCGGTTTTCCTTTTGCTCAAAAATCAGTGTAATCCTTTTACGAAATCCGCTGCGTTTTTCATATCTTCTTCATTCGGATGGTCTTTAGCAATACCTCCAACCAGTTTAAATGGTCCGAATGTGTCATACCCTTTACAACCAAATTTTCCAACCACACTGGCATGTCTTTTATCCAAAATCTGCTCTATGGTTTTATAATTCGCACTCCCGCCATAAGTACAGATCAGAAATATCTTTTTGTCGTCCGGTAGATTCTTCTCTGCAAATTCCAATATCGACTGATGAAACTTTGAAAAATAGATTCCTGATGCAAACCCAATCATATCATAACTGCTCAGGTCTGCATCTGGCTGTTTCACAGCATCAATCAAATCCACCTGACATTCTTCTGCGATCCTCTTTACTAATTTTTCTGTATTTCCATGATGCACAGATGCGTATACTATCGCTGTTCTCATTTTTCTTCCTTTCCGTCTGCTCCGTCAATCAGGTCATAGCTCATATCCAAAAAGTCCAATATCTTCGCTTCACTGACTGAACCATCCAGTAAAATCGTGATCCAGTGCTGTTTATCCATATGGTATCCTGGTAAAAATCCATAAGTCTGAATAATCATGCTGGTCATTTCTGGATTGCACTTTACATCCATAATGTCAACCAGATCATTTCCCTCTAATCCCAGTTTCGATTTTTCAACCGTCATGATCACTGCATACCATTTTCCATTTTTATGTCGAAGTACTGCACTGTCCGATAGTTTACTCCATAAATATTCCGGCATTGTGCCATACTGTTTCTGCACATATTCAAAAATTTCTTCTTTCTTCACAATCTATTCAACTCCTGATTTTTCTGATATCCTGCCCATAATCATACCACATTTTCGTATCCCATACTACCTGCCAAATTCTTTTGCATTTTTCCGGTTCTCCTGACTTTAACTAATAGAGGGGTAAAACAGCAAGGACAGGAAGTGAGGATACACTTCCGGGAAATCCCAATTTAGGGAACCCTGCCCTAAATTGAAAAAAACGCTGAAAGCAACGATACTACTGCCCTCTCAGAAAGGAGAACCCGCCAATGGCTGAAAGAAAGAGAAACAAAGAAATCCATTTCTATGTCACCGAAGAAGAACGAAAGCTAATCCGCAGGAAGATGATAGAATCAAAGACAAAAAACATGGGAGCTTATCTGCGCAAAATGGCAATCGACGGTTACATCGTCAACACAGATACCACTCCACTTAAGAAACAGTATGAGGAAATGCACAAGATTGGTGTAAATATCAACCAGATTGCAAAAAAGGTAAATACCACCGGAGATCTATATCCAGAAGAAATGCAAGAATTGAAAGAGATGGTGAAAGAATTATGGCGTATCTTAAGATCTTCCCCATTAAAGTAACAGACAAGAAAGCTCTGGACTACATCACGAATCCAGATAAAACAGATGAAAAACTGTTAGTTTCCAGTTTTGGCTGTTCCCCGGAAACTGCGGATTTGGAATTTGCTCTCACCAGAGAAGCAGCAAAAAAGAACGTAATGGACAAAGGCGATAACCTGGCATTTCATCTGATCCAGTCATTTAAACCTGGAGAAGTTAATGCCGAAACTGCCCATCGCTTAGGTCAACAATTTGCTGACGAAGTGCTGAAAGGAAAATATGAGTACGTGATCAGCACACACGTTGACAAAAATCATATTCACAATCATATCATCTTCAACGCTGCAAGCTTTGTTGATCATCACAAGTATGTTTCCAATAAGCGGAGCTACCACAAACTCTGCAGAATCAGTAATCGTATCTGCCATGAAAATGGACTTGTCACCAGTATGCCAACCGGAGAAAAAGGTAAAAGCTATAAAGAGAACATGGAATACCATCGTGGCACCAGCTGGAAAGCCAAACTGCGTGTCGCAGTTGATAAAGCAATCTGGACTTCCATCAACTATGAGGAATTCCTACAAAAGATGCAGTTAGCAGGATATGAAGTTCGACAGGGAAAACATTTATCCTTCCGTGCACCGGAGCAGAAAAACTTTACTTATATAAAATCTCTTGGAAACTATTATTCAGAAGAAAATGTCCGCATCCGTCTGGCTAAAAATCGTAACAAAGTAAAAACTCCAAGGCATCTGTCCAGAGAAGCTCGCCTGTATATCAATATTTCCACCTATGTAACAACAGGCAATCGTGAAGGATTTGAACGATGGGCAAAACTCAATAACCTGAAAGAAGCGGCTCGTACCTTCAACTATCTTTCTGAAAATAACCTGCTGAATTATGAAGATTTCCAGCAGCATGTTTCTGACATTGAAGCTTCTGTTAAAGCTGCCGATCAGAAGATAGTGGAAATCAGCAATGAACTGACTACACAGAAAGTCATCCAGAAACACTGTGATTCTTACCGTCTCTGCCGTAAAGTGATTGAAGATTGCAAATTTTCTAAAAATCCAAAAGCATACCGGACCAAGCATCAGACAGAATACCAGCTCCACGATTCACTAAAAAAAGAGCTTCAGGATCTCGGTGTCACCAAAATCCCAAGCTCTAATAAAATCCAGAAGCGGATTGAAAATCTTGAATCTGAACAGGATGCTACTGTCCGGGAAAAACAGGAATTGCAGAAAAAGCAGAAAACCCTAGAGATCATTCAGCAAAATTTCACTGCACTGCTCGATGCTCCTGAGATCAGTTCTGACTTACTTCAGGCAAAACGGGAATCTGTTTCTGTCACAAGAGATAAATGAAATTGCACTGACAACCCAATTATTCTCTTCCACATCATCCCAAGGTTTCAGCCCCATTTCCTCCCAGGTGACACCATACGGTGCACCTCAGGAGGTATAACCGGCAATAACGAAAAATCTGTCATCTTTCAAGATTTCTTCTTTAGCCAGATTATCTCTTGTTTCTTTTTTCTGTTTTGCTCGCCTCTGCTGCTTCTTTTGTTTCGCAATCCTTCTTTCTTTAATACGCCTACTGCGTGACTGATACTGGGTTTGCTAAATCCCATGTGCCGGGCAAGGTCAATAGAACGCAACATACCACTTTTCTTTTGTAATACAAGTATAGCTTCCAAATAATCTTCTCCGGATACATGAAGTTTCATAATCGCCTCCTTTACTGAACCAATTTCCAGCCCGTTGTTTTATGACGAATATTGATAAAATCCGCATAAATACCAGATTGCATTTTCAATTGTTCGTGCGTTCCACGCTGTGTAATTTTTCCATCTGCAATTACTACAATCTGATCCGCATTTTTGACTGTTTTCAAGCGATGGGCAATCGTAATAACCGTTTTACTTTCTGTCAAACTTTCAATGGCTGCCTGTAAATCGGATTCATTTTCAGGATCAACACTGGAAGTTGCCTCATCCAAAATAACGATAGGTGCGTCTTTCAAAATCGCTCTGGCAATGGAAATACGCTGTTTTTCACCACCAGAAAGAGTTGCACCACTTTCACCAATCACAGTATCATAACCTTTGGGCAGTGCCATGATAAAATCATGGCAACAAGCTTTCTTAGCAACCCGGACAACCTCATCGTGACTGGCATCCGGCTTTCCAAAACGGATATTATTTTCAATCGTATCAGCAAATAAATAAACATTCTGAAAGACAATGCTGAAATTAGAAAGCAATTTATCTAACGTATAATCTCGTATATCCGTACCGCCTAAAGTAATACTTCCAGACTGTACATCCCAAAATCGTGCAATTAAACTACACAATGTTGTTTTTCCACTTCCTGATGGTCCGACTATTGCTAGCGTTGTTCTGCTTGGAACGGAAAGATTAATACATCGGAAAATTTGATGTTCACCATATGAGAAGCTAACATCCTTTAATTCAATATCCATATTTGGAGGCGTTATATTTTGTCCCGACAAATCCATAATCGGCGTTTCATCAATCTCATTTATTTTATCAATCGAGCTTTCAATGAGACGAAGCGCAAATGATTTACCGCCCGCTTTTTCTAATTCACTAAAAATCAAAAATGAAGCCACACACATCAATAGGCAATACACAAGTGTCATACTGCCTTGCAAATAAAACAAAATAGAACAGAACATAATAGATACACTTATTAATCTTAACACAAACTGTTGTGCAGCACCATAAGGAATAAAAACAGTTTCCAGTTTTGTATTACGAACCCTGCTTTCTTCTATGGCCTGTTTCATTTTTTGATTGGAGTTACCACCAAGATTAAATGATTTTACAATATTCATTCCTTGTATGTACTCTAATGTAGCACCAACCAAATCTTCCTGTGCACGTTGCCTTTCCAGCGATATTTTCTGTGATTTTTTCTGCATCATTGAATTGCATACTAAAAATAGAAGAATTCCCAAGCAACATAAAGAACCTATGCGCCAGTCAAAGAAAAACATCACGATAGTAATAACAACTACATGAACAAATCCGTGAACAACTGTAATTAAAACAGACGGTGCGTTATTTTCCACATCTCCAATTGTTGTAGTAACAGCCGAAGTCAGCTTTCCAAGACTATGATCGTTAAAATACCCCATCGGCATATATTTCATGCGATCACCCACATGAATCCGCTTTTCCGCACACATATAATAACCAACCTTCGTTTGCGAAAAATCAGAAATATAACTGCAATAAATTTTCCCCAATATGCCGATAATCAGAAGTAATAACGTAAATACTATTATTTGCAATGTCATTCCTTCCGTTAAACCAATTAAAATCAAAAAAAGCGCAGCAATCTGAAACATATCAAAAATGGAGTGCAACAGACTGAAAGCAACAGATTTCTTTAATACTCCCTGCCAATTTCCTGCAAAGTCATATATTTTTCTCAATGCGGTAAGCATCTGTCTGCACCTCCTTCATCACGGCTACCAATATGAGCCATCCACATTTGTTTATATAGTGGGCAAACCTCAAGCAACTCCTCATGTGTTCCAGTCGCTTCTATCCGACCGTCATTTACCACAACAAGCTGGTCTGCCCCTGTTACAGTGTAAAGACGATGTGCAACCATAATCAACATTTTCCCTCGAACCAAATTTGAAATTGCATCCTGCACTAAACTCTCATTTTCAGGGTCAAGGTAAGCGGTCGCTTCGTCAAAAATTACAATCGGTGCATTCTTGAGCATTGCCCGCGCAATCGCTACTCGTTGCCGTTCTCCGCCTGACAAATGTCCTCCTGCACTGCCAACAACTGTTTCATAGCCATGCTCCAGCTCTACAATAAAATCGTGACAACCGCATTTTTTGGCTGCTTCCTCTACTTCATCATCTGTTGCCGTAAGACGACCCATTCGGATATTTTCACGCACACTCACATCAAATAAGTAATTATCCTGTGAAACATAAGATACATACGATGTGAGTTGTGAAAGCGGCATTTGCCGAATGTCCTTGCCACCCAACGTGATTTTGCCTGATGTCACTTCCCAAAAACCAGTAATAAGTTTCGTAATGGTGGATTTTCCGGAACCTGACGGTCCCACAATCGCAGTCATAGTGTTAGGGCGAAATATAAGATTAACATGACTCAAAACAGGCTCTTCCACATTTTCATCATAGGAAAAAGAAACATCCTGAAATTTTATCGTTAAATCCTGTATGTCGGTCTGTATAGAAGGGCGCTTCATTTCGGGAGCCGACAGCAAACTACATACAGCGCCTATTATCGTTCCTAGCTGCGCTACACTATCCGTAAATTTGATTGCCGCTAAAATTGGCCCAACAATTCCAAGTGATAAAATCATCACGGTTAAAAAAACAGGAGCAGAAAGGATTCCTGCTTTGTAAAGGATTCCTCCGACCGGTAAAATAGCAATCCACACACTTGGCCAGATGGTATTGCTCATCGACATAAAAAGCTGTGTGTCCTTCATCCAGCCAACCGCATAATCGGCGTTATCTTTCACAGAATCAGAGTATCTTTCATAAGAATTTGCAGATTGATTAAATGCTTTTATTACCTCAATCCCATTCACATACTCAACGACTGTTGTATTCATTTTCTTAACTCGTTTTATAAGCCCAGAAAACCGTTCCTCATAATTTTTTGCCATTCCCATATAACAGAAAAATCCTATGGGCAACGTAACTAGTGATAAAAGAGCCATACGCCAGTCTAGAACAAAAAGATAAACAAGCATACATACTGGCACAAACAAATTAGATGTCATTTCAGGAACTAAATGCGCAAGAATCGGCTCCATACTTTCCACCCTATCCACAATCGTGTCTTTAAAACTACCCGATGATTGATCCAAGATATAGCCCATCGGAACCCGTGACAGCTTATCTATAATCTGCATTCGAATCTCTTTCAATGTATAAAATGTTGCCGTATGTGATACAGCAGTTGAAAGATTCGCAAAAATAATTTTCAAAGAAAATCCGAGCAACACCATCATGCACCAAAAGGCATAAATAGACATCTCCCTTATACCTTCCAGCAGATAAAGCATAATTCTGGCAATTGCAAAATACGGAATCATACCAGAAGCAACGCCCAAAATAGCAAGCAGAATTGACAGCACAAACTGATTTTTATGCGCACGCATAAAACCTAATAACTGTTTTGCAATTTCTGATTTATTCATTTTCCTTACCTCCCATGTAGAATCTGTTGTCACAAGCCATATCACACAGTAAATCATCATGAGTTATAATGATAATGGTTTTTCCTTTCTGGGCAAGGAATGTTACCCATTTTGAGAGACTTAGTACACCTTCTCCATCCATTCCACTTGTAGGTTCATCTAAGATAATTATATCGGCATCCGAGCAATATGCGGCAGCTATTGTTACTCTCTGTTTTTCGCCACCAGACAAAGACGCTGGATGCCGATCCTTTAATGCGGTCAGATGAAAGGCATCCAACGCATCATAGGCACGATTTCTCAAATCCTCTGTTACCTTTTTACCTAATACCAGCTCATTCCCGACACTATCCGCATAAATCTGATAATCCGCGTCCTGCATAACAAGATAACTGGATGCACGACGCTCTGCGCAAGATAATACCTGATTTTCTCTTTTTATTGTTCCGACCTTTTGTTTTAACAGTCCACACAAAATTTTGCAAAACGTAGTTTTCCCTATTCCATTTCTGCCAAGAATGGCAGTAACAGTCCCGGCAGGAAAGCAGCAAGACAAGTCTTCAATTCCCCACACAGCTTTTTTATACCGAAAAGAAATTCCCTCCACAGTCAAATCTTTATCAGCAGATAAAATCTGTCGATGCGGTCTTTGTACATATTCAGCCAAATCCGGATGTCGGATGCCCCACTCAATCAAATCACTACAAGTAAGCCGTTCAAACTGGGCTTTTGTCCATTTATTTACCAATCTGCCGGCATCAATATGCAAATATACATCCGCAATAGATAAAAACTGATGCAGACGATGTTCACTGATAATAATGGTTGTACCATTCTGCTTTATCTCTCCCAAAATTTCAAGCAAGATTTTAATTCCGCCCCGATCCAAATTAGAAATTGGCTCATCCAATATCAATACAGGCGGAGCGAATACAGTGGCGGCAGCAATCGCCACACGTTGCTTCTGCCCACTGGATAATTCATTGACTTTTTTCTCCAACAGGGACTCTATTTCAAGTCTCTTCGCGCACTCCATAACCTGCGGTAATATTCGTTCGGGAGACAACCCAATGTTTTCAGCAGAAAATGCAATTTCATCAAGTACCTTTCCCATAAAAAACTGGCTTCGAGGGTCTTGAAAGACTACTCCCAGTGTTGCAACCCTTTCTTCCGGTGTGAAACTGCTGGGAAAACCATTATTTACTATAACACGGCCTTTTAACTGCCCTTCGTAAAATCCAGGAACTAACCCGCTAATCAGGTGGAGAATAGTACTTTTTCCAGCTCCAGAACGTCCGCACAGGACAGCGCACTGACCCTTTTCAATTTTAAAAGAAATATCTTCTACCCCGGTCAGGAGCATTCCCGCATCTTCCCGTCCATAATGAAAGGAAACGCTTTCTAACTCAACCAAGTTCTCACCCCCAACATAACACCAATGCAACCTAACACAAATCCCAAAATTGTCAAAATGTCCCTGTAAGTAAAACCAATATTGTATATGCAGGAACGGGGATTAGATGAATCCAATCCCCGCAGCTCCGCAGATGCCCCAAGTTCAGTAGATAATTTCAAACATCGAACCGTCAAGGGAACGAAAAAACATTCATATGCCATAATAGGATTCTTTAGGATACTCCACCAAGTAGGGAAAATACCCCTTGCACGTATTCCGTTCCTGATAGATAACATTTCTTTTTCTATAACTGGAAAAAAACGAATCAATATACACAACATTACCAATACATTCTTAGGAACATGTATTCGCTGAAAACTATACATCATGCGGCTCGGATTTGCATACAGAATCGGTGCAGCCACCATCGTCAGCGGTATAGCACGTGCAAATGTGCAAATAACAACATACATAATCCCCATAATAGGAGCCGTCAAATAAGCTAACAACAACATAATAATATATGTCATAATAAAGCCTGGAGCTTTCTCCCAATATCCTGCTACACACATATACAAGGCGCATAGAACCACTAGACCATGTATTTCCGCGTTGCTTTGAAATACAAACCAAAACAGAGTAGCACTGATTAAAACAATTAAGTGTGTTCTAATGTCCAGTTTTTCCATTGATTACACCAGTTTTGCCTTTTTAATATGCTTTTTCAAGAAATAGCAGCCAATCAAATAACCAACAATGGCAAATACTATCGTTATAACACTAATGAGCGCAACCATAGCGGGCGAACCATAATATACAAGCGTTTCAAGTCCTTCTTCCGTATAAGAATCGGCTAGACTTGCAAGATATTGATCTTTGAACAGATAAAGCGGAATTGCACTACCAACAGCATACAGAACCCAGTACACAATATAACCAATTCCATTTCTAATCGGATTCTTATATGTATTCTCGCCCAACATAAGCAACTCACAAATCACACCAACAATTAGTTCAACAATCAGAAACCAACCAGAACCAAAAAGCAACATCATAAGACCAGAAAATAATGCGGTTACAAAGAGAGTTCCTGTTTTTGCTACTTTGTTTGACATAACAACATACAAAGGAGCGCAAAAGAGTGCCATGACTCCAACATATGCCAGATAGTTAAATGCCGGTGTCGCAACCATCATAATAACCATCTTAACTACAACCATAACAACAAGGATTGCCACATTAAATATGGCCAAAGTAATAATGTCTTTCATTTTTAATTTGTTTCCCATGACAAATTTCCTCCTAAAAAATAGTGCGGTCAGTCCTCACTAACCGCAATTAGAATACAACATAATCTCGTTTTTTTCCTTCCCAAACAGCCAAATTCTATCCAAAAAGCCATTTATTTGTTTTTTGCCCGATACGCTCTCGGAGAAACACCTATCACTTCTTTGAACGCAGTCGAGAATTTGTTTGGATTCTCATAGCCAAATTCCCCAGCAAGCTCTGTAATGGACATATCTGTTGTCGTTAAAAGTTTTGTTGCGACCTGCATTTTGTATTCTCGTCTAAAGGCATGCACCGGTTTTCCATAAACAGCCTTAAAACAATCTTTCAACATAGTAAGACTTAATCCGTATTGCTCGGCAAGTTCTGGCAAAGAAATTTTTCTATCCAACTGTTCCATCAAAGCCGATTTCAACGCCTTTACTTTTGCAATTGTCTCGCCAGAATAGTATGCAGAGGTTTCAATATTATCCTGCGTTGATAAATTAGACAACAAAAAGAATATCTCCAGTGCTTTCAAACGCAAATAACCAAGATTACCTCTATAGGTACAATCACAAATTTCTTCAAATACATGTAATAATTCAGGGGGCGTTTTCATTACTACACAGCATTGTTCGTAACAAAATTTCTGAATAAGTCCAGCGAAATCAATCTCAAGCCCAATAACCGGAGCATGAAAACAGTCCCCTATGATGTCGGTATTGATAATAAGGGCCACCCCTTCATAAATTCCCGTAGGAAATATAGGCTCATTTCTTTGTGAGTTTATGATGCTCACAGCAAGGTCATTCTCACCTAAATATGTCATAAATCCTCGCTTATATTCACATTCGTATCGCCCCGATCTACAATATGCAATTTCAATTATATGAGGAAGTGAATTTTTTCGTTGAAAGCAGGAATTAGCATAAAAAGTCGTATAAGCCAAATCAATGCCCTGAAAAAGATGGTAACAATCCATTGTACCATCCGGTGTATTGCAGTCAATTTGATATTTCGTCACATTTTGAGTCTTTTCAAGAACAACTACACCCGAATCAAAAAGTCCATAATTTTCTTCGATTTTTTCATACATAATATAAAGCACTCCATCATTTTCACAGTCAAAAGTTAGTGGTATCTAATCGTAAGTATATATTATTTATCTATCGAAGTCAATTTATCAACAATGTGAACTTCCGAAAATAAATCCCCTAAATGTAGGATTTCCCCCAAACAACCAGGCTAAATTCACCTGTCGTGCCTATTTATAGACTTATTCAGTCCTGTTTTACTCATCCTCTGATGTCTCTCCTGAGGTAATAAATGTCAGGATCTCTCCATAAGAACGGCTGCTGTTTTTCATCGCTTTTAACAGTTCATCTCTCTGATATGCCATTCTTATATCGTACAGTTTTTTTAATTCATCAACCGCTTTTTCATGTGCTTCTTTCGTTTTTGCAACCTTTGCTTCTGCCTGTTCAATCTTGTATTCCAGGGTCTGTTCGCTGCTTCTTCTCATTCTTGCCATATCTTTTTTATCCTATGTTTTTCTTACTTGCTCTGTAGGATTTTTCGATTTCTTTCGCTTAATGCCGTACATTACCTTCGTTTAAACCAAAGGCATCCAGTATGGTTTTCTGGGTTGCGGTGACAGCATGCTCCAGACGATAAACGCCGTCAAGCTGACGTATCATTACTATCTTTTCCAGTTCTTTTAATGCTGCTGGAACTGTTAGATAGTTCGGTCTTTTCAACATTTTTTCGCTTTTTTCTTTTAATGCTAATAGATCCTGCTTCGCAGAATCAGGGCAATAAACTGGATAAATACCTTTAATGACAATGCTTCATCACTATATACTCGCATGCTTTTATTTCCAAGATAAGATTTGTCACTGCGGAACAGTTTTTCTGATGCATCTCTGCTTTTATATAACGCAATTGCTTCCCGTGCGTCATATTTTCTGATGAAACAATGGCAAAATATCCTGCCGGAGACAGTTCCTTTTCTACTGCTGAAGCGTTCTCTTCTGCAAGCTTCAGCGTCTTCCTATCCTTTTCAAAATTCAGGTAAAAATACTTCATGATCTCTGGCCCAAATGCTACACATTCTTTCCCAACACATCCGTCTAGATATTTTTTCAGCCGGCGTATCTTCTGCTTGATCTCCTGTTTTTCACCATATGCTTTTCCATCACTGTAGTAAATGTGGATATTTCTTTTTTTCGCATCCCCTTCGTATAACAGGTTCCTGACAGTTGTTCCATACAGATCATAACGATCAATATTTTTTATTCCTCACTAGCCCTAAAATTTGTTTAGGGGAGATTTTTTCGGAAGTTCAGAAACAATATACCGCAGAATCCATTTCACATCAAAACATCGTAGATACCACTTCAATGCTATTTCAAAAACGAAAGTTGATTGAATATTCTTGCAGCCCAAAATCAGCACCCCAATATAGAAATCGAAGTTTCGTTACTCGGAAATTGCTTTTTCTATAAGAATATTAATCAAGACCTTGCCGCAACTACGACATATAGCAGTCTTTATCAATATTCTCATAGAAATTATGATTCAATATGCATAAACGTGAATCTCAAAAGTGATTTCCATATTATCGAACAGATGATGGAAACTTATCCGGAATATACTATTCCCCTATATTATAAGCATATTTTCGACTGGCGCAAACGACCATTGTTCACACAAACTATTCAATCATATACATCGCAATTTTTTTTGCATGAATTTGAGTTGTATCAAAAATCGGAACATCCATGAAATTTTGTTGAATTAGCAATCCTATTTCTGTACACCCAAGTATTACACCAGTTTCTTTTCCTTTACAGTACTTATATATTATTTTTTTGTATTGTTCTTTAGAATTATTGGTTATAATACCCCTACATAATTCTGCAAAAATGATATCATGTACCAATTGTCGCTCCTCTAAACTAGGGATAATAATATTTACTCCATTTTTATAAAATCGCTCCTTATTAAACGATTCTTCCATTGTAAATCTTGTTCCTAACAGCAGCCCTTCAGACATTCCCTCTCTTTTCATCTCCTCCACTGTAGCGTCAACAATGTGAACAATAGGTAAGTTTACCTTCTTTTTTATAGCCGGAAGACATTTATGCATCGTATTAGAACATATACCGATAAAATCTGCACCTGCATTTTCAAGGCTTTCCGCTGCATTTGCTAATAACTCATTCGATTTGTCCCAATTTCCTTTTGATATTGTTGATTCAATCTCATAGAAATTTATACTATGTAAAATGCAATCTGCAGAGTATAATCCGCCTAATTGTTGCCCGATTACCTCATTTATTATTTTATAATACGGCACCGTACTTTCCCAGCTCATGCCTCCTATTAAACCTGCTTTTTTCATGAGCATTCTATTCCTTTCTTTATAATCTCATAAATTATATATTATTTGTTTGGGCAAATTGCAAAACATCTAACAGGGAACCCCGTTCCATTTGTCTGCTTTACAAAAATACAGAATATAATAGCTCCTCTTTCCGGAATTTTATCCAGATTTGTAAGCATCTCAATTTGATATCTGTCTTGTTTCAAGACATAACATTCCGCTTGGAAATAACGCTGTTCTTTGCAAAATGGTGGATCTGTATCAAATGTTTCATGTCCAATTGCAGTAACATCTCTTTTTTCAATTAAATATTTTACAGCCTCTAAACTCCAGCCAGGATAATGCTGTTCTCCGTATTCATCCATATTTTGAAACTTTTCCTGACTAGGCCACCTTTTTCCCCAATCGCTCCTCATCGCAACAAAAGCTCCCTTTGGAATTTTTCCATAAATCTTTTCATAATCATGAATATCATCTAGCGATAATGCATAATCACTATTCATTTTAACCTTATCACTACAATTAATTACGCATAATGGCAATACACATTCCTTAATATCAATTTTTTCCAAGGTGCGTCCATTTACATCAGCATGACCTGGTACATCTACATGTGTTCCATATTGCCCTGGAAACGAATATTGATATGCTCTTACTGGATATTCACCAAATTCCAATTTAATCTCTTTCCTCAATGACTCAAAACCTGGCCATCTTGGTGTGTTTTCACCAAATTCATGTGACAAATCAATCCATTTCATCTGCTTCAGCTCATTCAATAAACTCAACAACTCCATTTTCATCTCCCTTAATTATTAATCTTGAAAACATTTTGTTATCTTCTTACAAAGAGTACATGCGTTTTCCTTATTTTCCGTGCAGGTTATGTGATTACCCTTTATCATTTCTACGCTCATATCGTCCAAACAAGTATTTTTCCAAAATGCCAAAGTTTCTTCGTCATTATCTGGAATAAAACTAGTTGATTCCTCTGCTAATAAAAAACGTATATTTCCTGCATAAACTTCAGGCACAAACTGAGCCGCCTTAAAACTTTGTTTATACGCCGCAAATAAATCAATACACATATCTACAGGGAACTGGTTTTCTGCTTTTTCTAAAGCCATTTTCGAATATAATTCAAATCTTTGTCGTTTTTCCATACAATCTAATTTAAGCAGTATTTTTTTCAGATTTATATATTCATCAGGTAAGTACTGTATGGATCTCGATGGGATTTCTTTTTTAAATTCATTATATAAATATAGAACTGCTTTATATAATTCCTCATTGCTTATTTCTCCCAAACCCAGTTGTGATATTTCAATACCCAAACTTGGTAAAAACGTGATTTCCATTAACAATTCATCTTCTAACTGATATTGAATCGGGTGACTGTCGATTAAAACAAGGTCAAATATTTCTAACCCCCTTTCCATTAATCTTCTAGCTATTTCTACTGCAATAAGTCCACTTATACAATATCCAATAATTTGTATTTTTTTCTTGTTTAATCCAATAATTAAATTCACATATTCATCGGCTAGAATTTCAATCAAATTATCTGGATTCATTTCGCAATACCGTTTGCTATTCTTTATCGCTATTCCGGCAATCGTTCCTTTATTATCTAGTCTCATATATTCTATCAAGTATCGGAAACAATTCATTGTTCCAAATCCTGCATGCAATAATACCTGCAAAGTATCATTTTTATTCTCATGAAAAATATTAATTGTTCCGATTCCATCATTCTTTATATTTTGAACCAATTTTTTATCTGGCATACTATAATTTTCAATATACTGATAAAGGGATAGAACATCAGGATGGTTTAATAATTGGCGAAGTAACACATCAAAAGGTATTTCATTTTTCGTATAATTATTTCTTATCTTACTTGCCATTTGTGCCATTATCAATGAATCAACTCCATAATCATACAAATTATCTTGTAGTTGAATTTCAGAATTATGCAGTGCTTCCCTCCACATCAAAAGTAATTCATTTGCCGAATTATTATCAACACTCATTCCCTCCATGTGCTTTTGCATTTCTTCAATACTATAGTTCTCATCTATTCTTTTTCTATCTATCTTTCCATTAAACGTCAATGGAAATGAATCCCAAACTACTATTTTTTTTGGTATCATATATTGAGGTAAATGCATTTTTAAATATATCAATATATCCGCTTCAGAAGCATTACTTCCATTATGAAACACAACCGCTGCAACCAACAGTTTATTCTTGATTACTGACACAACCGCTTGATAAATCGGTTCATAATTGCATAATATTGATTCTATTTCACCTAGTTCTATCCTATAGCCATTTATTTTAACCTGCATATCTTCTCGGCCCAAGAATTCAATTTCTCCACCTAATAGATATCGCCCCTTATCTCCTGTTCTATAAAATCGTTCTCCTCCTTTAACAATAAATTTTTGAGCAGTTAAATCAGAGCTATTCATATATCCCTTGGCTAATCCTATGCCTCCTATAAACAAATCACCTTTGACACCGATAGGACAATCCCTCATATTTTCATCCCAAATATAAAGTGTTTGATTTGATAAAGGTTTTCCATATGGAATACTCTTCTTATATTGTTCATTTATATTACATTCATGATAGACAGACCAAATGGATGCTTCAGTAGCACCACCTAAACTTATTATTCTTGTATCCGGTAAAAATTCGTAAATTCGAGCAGGTAAATCAATGGGTATCCAATCACCGGATAGTAAAATATTTCTCAAGGAACTTATTCTTTTACATCCCTTAGCTTCTTCATTCACAAACAATATTTGCATCAGTGCAGGAACACTATTCCAAATTGTCACCCCATAATGATTTATTAATTCAGCCCACCTTTCAGGATTTACTGTATCATCATCAGGAATAACTAATGTTGCACCCGCAATTAAGCAACCAAACATATCATAAATCGATAAATCAAAATTCATTTTTGATATAGCAATAAAAACATCATTTTCCGTTATAGATAACCGTTCATTCATATCAAGAATGGTATTCATAACTGATTCATGACTAATTTCTACACCTTTGGGTTCACCTGTAGACCCTGATGTATATATTACATAAGCACTTTGTGTGTTTTCTAGCAATTTCGCTGATTCTATTATTTTTTGATCCCTGAATAATTCATCAACATAAACAACATCTTGTACTTCTATACTTTCAGTTAAAGGAATATCTAGCACAATTATGTGGATATTTGAATTTTGTATAATTTTCCGTTTTCGCTCACTAGGCAAATCACTTGAAATGGGTACAAAAATTGCGCCTGTACAAAGAATTCCTATCGCTGCTATTACTTGGAACGCAGACTTATTTACCATTATTCCTACATAGTCTCCAACCTTACAGTTCTTTTTTTCTAATTCGCTTTTTATAACCATTGCATATTCAAGGGTCTCTTGATAGGTAAAAGATCGTTCCTTATCTACTAACGCTATTTTATTAGGATTGTTTCTACATGAATATATGATACCTTCTTCAATACGATATAGTTCTCTTTTTACCGCGGTATTATTTACACTATTTCGCACTTGCTTTTGCCATTCTGGTAATTCCACTATATCTTCCTGTGTCCAAAAACACTCCTTCTCCATCTTATCGATCTGTTTTCCAAAAAGGAAAAACATATCTTCTACCAAACCATCCGGAAAAATCCCTTCTCTTACATCCCAAAATATCCTTAATCCCTCTAAATCATCCATTACTTGACAGTCTATGAATACTTGAGGTGTTTGACTAACTCCAAACTCATTCATTCGCCCCACAAAGTTACTTTCCAATGTTTTTCCAACTAATCCTACCGCACTTGTAAATACATATGGCATCAGTGCCTTGTCAATCCCTTTTTCTTTATTTAGTTCTCTTAATACTTTTATTCCGGAAAATGCTTTATGATCCAAATTATCAAATAATTGTTTTTGTAGTATCCTTGCACTTTCTACAAAAGTATCAGTTTCCAAATTGAAGCACTCCAACACACACAGTTCTGTAAAATCCCCCACAATATTCTCTAAGTCAGAATGCAGATTGTTTCTGTTCATCATTGTTAAGTTCAATGAAAAATCCTTATTACTACTCCACATTCTGATGATCTGTACATAAACTTGTAAAACAGCTACTGTTGGTGTAATTCCATATTTTTTTGAATATGCAACAACTTTTTCCCATGAATCCCTATTCAGAGAATGACTAAAATGCTTGAATCTATTGGAGTCATAAGCCTGCTCTACGGTCGGCAAACAGGGGGCTTCTGGTATCCTTTCAATTTTACTCTTCCAAAACTCTAAATCACGATAAAATGCTACACTTTCCTTTTCAGCCAGCAAGAAATCTACATATCTTCTAAATGAACTATTTAAAATAGGCAAAGTTTTCTTTCCAAAATAGATATCCTCAAATTCCTTTACCAAAAGCCATATACTTGTCCAGTCTGCTACCATCATCTCTACGGATAAAAATAAAATATCATTCTTTTTTTCTCTGCTTATGACGCCGACATCAAATAATGGTGCTTTATAAATATTATATTGCTTATTTCCAAATTTTTCTCTGACCATGCTCAGAATCTGATCCTCAGTTTCATTTGTTGTATCCCAAAATGTCACAATATTCTTTGGAACTATTTCAGAAATAATCTGCTTTTTATCCGCAGTTATTTCCATACGCAGCATTTCATGTCTTTCAAGTAATTCATTCCAGACATTCTGAACTTGATTAAAATCTAAACAACTATATTCTATTTCAAAATATATATGGCATCCTACGTTGCCATACGAAAAGCACTCTTCTCGTCCCATCAAATATGCAGCTTGAGTATCTGTTAATGGGAAGGATTTACTTTCATAGATACCCATAGAATTCCACTTTTCTGTAGTATCATTCAATAAAAGCTTTATAATCTCCGATTTATTTTCCTTCAAAAAATCAAGAATTTCTTTATTTATTTTATCCTTTGGAGCTTCATATGATAATTTAAGACCATCTGTTTTTAAGATGATATTTTTCTTCTCTAAATCTACTATCTTTTTTGATATGCTTTCCATTCTTACACCTCTACTGCCTTTATGAGAACATTGCAAATTTTAATACTATTAGAAAGTCCCTCTATTCCAATCTCACAAATATGTGTATCTCTACCTTTAATCAATTGAATTCTATCGTCATCTTTTACAAGTTTAAACAGTTCTTTATATTCCTGTTTTCCCACCTCGATTTTTATATAAGCTATCTTTTTTGCACCATTTTGATGCACTGTTTCTAAGGATTTTTGCCTAGGTTCATATCTTGAAACTATAAACGGCAGTTTGACATTTCGAGGAATAAAATAACTATAATTAGCATATTTGCCTTTGCAATTTTTTCTTTTCCAGTGTAATGTTTTTGGAGCTACGTTAATACCCATATCTTTTACATACTTCTTTATGCTCTCGATATCAACAATAGTTTTCTTATTTTTCCTCACTATTTTTGTCATATTGTCGTTATCGTCTTCTAAGGCAAAATCACACCACATATTTTTAGCACTAAACCAACGCCACCATTTTTTTGCTGGTACAGTGCCATACACAAGCTGCATAGCAACAACTAATGGTGCAAATTTTCGCTTTATACAAAACACTTCTAAGAAGGCTTCATCTCCAAACCAAATAAAAAAATTATTCTCCTTACCAGGTAAACCACCCCATTCAATTGTGAAACCCATTTCCTCCACTTGTTTCGCAACTTCATATAAATTATCAACCCTACACGAAATATGACTTAACTTTAACATGTTATTTCCTCCCTATAATTAATTTTTGCTGTAGAACACTTAACATATCACTATCATCAGGAACGATATCAACTATTTCAAAATTACTCTTTTCTAAAATATCTATCCATTGTTTCTCATTAAAAAAAGTTTGATTATTTAGATATCTCATATCAACAGGCTTTGTCATCATAAAAACTTGTGAAATCTGAAGTTCCAAAAGTTCCTCTACCGGTTCAGCGATAAAAATAATTCCTCCTTTTTTTAATACTTTCCATATATTACTAATAGTGAATTCTGTATCTAATGCATTATTTAACATCCCTGATGCTACCACAATGTCCACAGAATCTTGATCTATTCCTTGTCCAGAAAAATCTTGATCTATATCTAGTATTTGATATTCCACATTGGGAAAAACTGAGAATTTATCTTGTGCCGCATTTAAAAAATATGACGAAAGATCAGTAAAAATGTACTTCACATCTACCCCAACTTTTTTCAAGATTAGCTCAGTGCTAGCTCCTGTTCCTGCTCCAATTTCTAAAATTGTCATACCAGGATTGTAGAAATGGAAAATCTTGTCACTAATAATATGGTTTAAATATCTTGCTATAAGGGTGTTTGTATAAAAATCTTCCGCAACATCCATCTTTCCCTCTGTAAAGAGCAAATATGTCGCATTAAGATTATCTGCAAGCAATTCCTCTAAATGTTTCGCATTTCTGTAATAGTAGTCAATCACAACAGAATCTGATAAAGTTCCAATCCAAGTTCTCTTTGCTTCTTTCCACGCCTCTTCTACATCTAAAGCACATAATTCTATTCTACTTATTGCACAATTGTTTTCTTGCCCTATCATGTGGTTATCTATCAATGCTTTTATCCAACGATCTATAACATATGAAAAGTCTTTCTTTCCCCTCTCTGAGATATATGGTTTCTTAACTTCCAATATATCTCCCACAAAAACTTTTTCTTCACTTTTCAAGGTAAATAACATAGAATATAGGCATGCCTTATCAAGCTTATGCTTGATTTCAAGTATTTTTTTTCTGTTTAGATTAGAAAATATAGATGCAAAATCACACTTTTGTATATTTTTTTTATAAATAAATTCTTGTATTCTATCAATGGTATTTTCCTCATAAGAGCATACACTTTTTTCCCTTGGATAACCAATATTTTTCATTACTTCATGCCATTGCTTTGATTGATATAATTGCTTTTGTATGTTAGAATTGTACGCTTTATCATAGATAATATAATCACCAGCTATAACTACTTGTTTTATTATAGCCTCCCCCCATTTGTTCCAAAAAATATCGTAATATTTACTTCCTTCGCTAATTATAACAACATTACTTTTATCAAATTCCTTGCAATTTTTTTCTTCATAATTAAAATCAGGTGGTATGACAAAACGTGAATACCATAAAATTGGCCCTGCTGGATCTTCTAACTGTAGTTCTCCACTTTTAAATCCTACCTGCATTTTATAAAATAAATAAAAGAAATTATCCGGATCATCAGAATTAACTTCATTATGAATTTTTAAAATACACGGAATATCATTAATCCTACAATACAGAATATCAAATGGACCAATGTCAGTAATTACTTGTTCAATAACAAATGGCCGAGCATAATCCGTTAAATCAAACAATATGCTCAATACCGAATATAGAATCTGATGACCGCATTCTACATTTATGTATTCGACATACTCTTCTTTTTTCAAATGGTTTACCAAATCAATAAAAGATTGTGTAGCATCAATATATCTATATAAATTACTAACTCCCATAAAGCATTTTTGCTTTTTTGCAATAACATAACACTCTTTTAATTCTTTATAATGAATAGGTTGCTCATGCAAAACGCTTATTCCTTTTTGTAAAAGTTCCTTTGATAACTGGATACCTTCCCCTCCCATTACACCAGCTCGTACAATTACACAGGCCAAATCAATACCAGAGGGAAGTTCAGAAACTGATGTATACAGTGGAATATTATATTTGGTAGAACATTCTAAAGAATGTTGTCCACCTTTCCCTAAAATTCCGACAACATCAACTAAATCTTTTCGCCTTAATAATACTTGCAAATATACTTCTCCAAATTTTGCCCCAACCACAATAACTTTTAATCTTTTCATCATATATCTCCCACGACTATCGACTCTTCTACATTTTGCAGCATACTCTGTTCGACCTTTGATACCATTTCTTGTATATTTGCACTATCAAATATCTGTGCTATCGAAATATTAGAATTAAATCTTTTCTGTATACTATTTTTAAATTTTATAGCACGCAAAGAGTCACCTCCGAGTTGAAAAAAGTTGTCTTCCATAAAAACTTCATTTTGCTTCAATATATCTTTTAATATATTGACTATTTCAATCTCAATATATGTTGTAGCCGTTGTCCCATCTTTTCTTCCAAATTTGCATTCTTTTAAATACGAAAAAACTTTTTTCCGATCTAATTTTCCATTCTTAGATAGCGGCAATACATCCATTTCTACAAAAAACTCTGGAATCATGTAATTAGGCAATTTTTTCTTCAATATTTTTTTTATTTCACTTTCAAACATTTCCTCTAGTTCTTTCTTATTTTCCCATATAAACATAACCTTTTTATCCATTGTTCCATAATTCTTGGTAGCTATTTCCTGCAGTCCAGCTTTTATTGCAGATTCCCTCCATTTTTGTTTATCAAACAATAATTCTTCATTCTCTGATCGTTCATCTGTGTAATTATTAAAATTATTTTCTAAAAGACCTATTACTACGTTGAAAAAGCAACTGTTCCTCGTAGGTTCAACACTTATTAGAAGCCCTCCGCTTTTTAAAACTTTTCTAATTACCTTAAAAGCTTCATCAATATTATTTGCACAATGAATTGATTGATATGCTACAACTATGTCGTATTTGCTCTTCCCACATCTATAAGAAAACAATTCATTATTAATATCTAAATCAATACATTCTATCTCAAAAGCAACATTATCTACTTTACCCATTTCACTATTTTTGGGAGACAGATAAGTATATTTCTCTATATATGAGCCTAATTCAAAACTCACATTATTAACGATAGATTTGCTATAACCTCCAATCTCTAAAATATTAATTTTTCTATTATTCTCCTCACTCATCTGTTTTATTATGTTTTTTATTCCCGCAATGTAATCTTGACCCTGTTCAAACAATTCATTCAATTTATCAGGTCTAAGATCATATTTATTAGGTTCTAGAGTGTAAGTACCTTCTAAGCACCCTTGGATAATCTTTCTAATAACATCTTCACTATTAATTACAAGTTCGTATATTTGCTTTAAAATAATGTTGCTATCAGATAGATCTTGTATATATTTTACAATGCTATCTCGGATATCAATCAGATTACCCGGGCAGTAATATTTTTGTTCAATAAAGCGAATACTTCCTGTTTTTACTAACATATTTAACCATATCCCAAACAATTTTTTATAATGAGTATCAATTTTACATATTTTGCACAAATCGTTATATGTGTAATACAACCCATTTTCAATAAAACACTTTTCATAGATTAAAATATCAACAATTATAATTATCCCTAAATCATCTAGCACTTTTTCCAGTTCGTCCGTTATATATTCTTCATTATCAATTAAAAATCTTTTTTGATCATTAATTTCACTTTCCTTCGAATAAAAAAAGGCTATTAATTTCCCCTTATTACTTATTACAATTGATTCATCTATGCCATCTATAGATTTTATGCTCGTTTCTATTTCTCCCAATTCTATCCTATGTCCACGTATTTTCACTTGAAAATCTTCTCTTCCCAGAAATTCAATCGTTCCATCCTCCCAAAATCTACCTTTATCTCCAGTCCTATACCATACCGTTCCAGAATCTTCCACAAATTTTTGACGTACTAATTCCTCATCACCTCTATAAGTACCTACTCCATCACCGCCTATCCAAAGTTCTCCTTCTACCCAGAATGGAACATCTCTTCTCCTAAAATCCATAACTCTGTATGATTGCCCTGAAAGTGGACGTCCATATGGAATTGATTGCCAATTTGAAGGAAGTGGTAACTTTACTTCAATATAATTTGACCAAATACTTGCTTCTGTCGCACCACCCATAGCAATAAATTTGCAGTCTGAAGTAGAACCCGCCAAGCGTTGTGGCAGATCCATCCCTATCCAATCACCTGATAATAATACTGTTTTTAATGGCAATTTCACTTTTTTTTCTTCCGCACATATTAATAGCATATCCAACAAAATTGGTACCGAATTCCATATTGTTACCTGATATCTAATTACAAGTTGCAGCCAATACTCAGCATCCCTACTTTTCTCTTCTGGAATCATAACCAAAGTTCCGCCTGTTCCAAGTATGCCAAATAAATCATATACAGATAAATCAAAGTCGAGAGCCGATACTCCGAGTAATACATCATTTCCGGTAATCTTGATGCGCCTATTAACATCTTTTATTGTATTCCACGCTCCTTTATGCCGTATCTCTGCACCTTTAGGAATCCCTGTTGTTCCTGACGTCATAATAATATAAGCCGCATCTTCTGGTGTAACTTTCGGAAGATCTTCTGTTTTTTCTTTAAGTAGAATATCCTCTATTAACCATACAATAGTATTTTTCGGCCAAGTTAAGGTAGCATAATGCCTCTTATCAGTAATGACATACTGTATTCCTGTTTTTTCATGTATAAGTTTTCTTCTTTCTTCTGGTTGAGATGTCGTGACCGGAACATATAAATTACAAGAAGTTAATATTCCAAGGGCCGCTACAGCTTGACGCCAGCCCCTTCCAGTCGATATTGCAATTGGTTGATCCTTAATATTTTTATCTATTAAAAAAGCCGCAACAGATAAAGCTTTTTCTGACAATTCACCATAAGAAAGTGTTATATCTTCTCCAGTATCAATTATTGCCACTTTCGCTGATACAGTATTTGCAATATTAAAAAAATCCGAATGAATACAATCAGGTTTATACAATCTTCTTATTTTCTTCTGTTCCTCAACAAATTGTTTTTGTCTTTCCGGAAACACATCAAATCTCTGATTCCAGTCTTTCTTTCCTAATTCATGCAGAAGAATCTCAAAACTCTCCAACATATCCGGAATCATATTCTCCGGGAATAACTCATCCACGCTGTCCCATGTAAGCTGTACACCATTTTCATCTTCATAACTCTGAAAATCATTCCACACCTGCGGCGTCTGGGAGATCATATAAGAAAACTGCCCCAATTCTTTCCGGAAGGTATCATTTACCAACGGCGTTCCCAGATTGCAGGCAAAAACAACCGGCGCCACCGCCGACGCGTCCCCATACATCTGTGCAAGGTCTCTCTGGACTTGTACGCCGGAATATGCCGTATACTTCATATCCTCATGAAGCTGCCTCTGAATCCTGTCCAACAATTCCGCAAAAGTCGGATTTTCTTCGCAGTTAATCTCCAGCAATAACAGAGTAGTAAAATCTGCTATTACTTCCTCTAACCCCTGCTGCTCTGTTTTCCGGTTAAAAAATGGAATATTAATAAGGAAACGATGATTCCTGCTCCACCGTTCCAAAACCGTCGCATATGCAGTAAGAAGAACCATTGCCGGAGTTGTCTGGTATTCCTTTGCCCGTACTTGCAGATGAGCCCACTCTTCCTTGCCAATCCTTACAATCCTGCGGTTGAATACAGTCTTTGTCACTTCCTGCGGCCGTTTTGCCAGTGGCAGGCCTGGCCCTTTCGGCAAATGCTCCAAGCGTTTTTTCCAGTATCCTTCTGCATTGTTTTTCTCTTCCTTATCTTCCTCTTTCTGCCGTTCCAGATAAGAAGCAAAATTCCACCCTTTTGATTCTGCCGGAAGGCTTTCTCCGCGATAGGCAGCCGCCAAATCCCTCAATAAGATCTGCAGACTCTGTACATCAGCAACCAGAAGCGCCATGTCCACATGAAGGCGTGCCTTATTTTCAGGAAAAAGCGTAAGCTCTATTCCTGCTACTTCGCCTTCCTCAATCTTTAACTTCCGATGGGATAAACGTTCTCTGACAGATACTGCCATTGCCTCTGCTTCCTCAGATGACATCCGGGAAAAATCATGAACCTTTATTTTTTCACAATACGGCTTATCCAGGATTTTCTGTGTCCCATCTTCCAGAAAGCAGGCACGCAACATGGGATGATGATACTGCAGCACATTCCATGCTTTTTCCAGACGCTCCGGATCTATATTTTCCCCATCAAACTCTAAATACGCATGACAGTCTATTCCTCCAAGAGCCTGTTCTTCATCCCTGCCAACCCAATATGCATACTGTACGTCTGTTAAAGGAAACGGCTGTTTCATATCCTTTTCCGGCGTTATCTTAGATTCTTGCGCCCGTTTTTTGCCCGCTTTTTTCTTTATGCTGCGCTGGATCAGCGCCCACCAGCCTTCAAGGGTAGGATTTTCCATCAATGAACCGAATGAAACCTTAACCCCCTGTTTTCTCCACTGGTTTACCAGACGCATAATCGTCAGGGATGAAAGCCCAAGCTCCAGCAGATTTTCGGAATCCCCCAAATCTCTGGCTACCGGCAGCTTTTGTTTGATCTGTTCCTTTATCTCTATATATTCCATGATTCTGTCTCCTTCTATTTTCCCTGCGCCATCCGTTCTAATGCTTTCTTATCTATTTTTCCTACGCTGGTCAGCGGCCATGTCTCTACCCGTTCTATCTGATCCGGCATTTTATACGCCGCAACGCCTATTTCCCGCAGGAACCTGTGGATTTCCTGCAAATCGATCCCGGCTTCATCATCGGTCACAAGGAATGCACATATCCGGTTTCCAAGGGTTTCATCCGGAACGCCGACAACGGCTGCCTCTTTGATTTTCGAATGCCTGCAAAGGTAAGCTTCAATCTCTGAAGGCATGATCTTTTCTCCGGCGCGGTTAATCTGCTCTTTGATTCTCCCGCCCAAACGTAACCTTCTGTCTTTCGTCCACATAGCTTTATCGCCCGTCCGGTAAAATCCGTCCGGCGTAAAGCTCTTTTTATTTGCTTCCTCCGCCATATAATAACCATCAATCGTATACGGGCCTCTGGATAATAATTCCCCAAAAACTCCTTCCGGTACGGCCTTATCTTCTTCATCCACAATCTTCACTTCATCCGCAGGAGACACCGGAGTTCCCTGACATCTTGCGATCAGGGAACCTTCATCCTCCGGGCTAGTAAAGGACAGTAGCCCCTCCGCCGTACCAAATACCTGCATCAGTTTACACGGCCATTCTTCAATGATCTTATCCGCAAGGGAATCTTCCAGCATTGCGCCGCCCACCTGCAAAATCCGCAGGCTGGATATATCATAATCTTCATCCCATTCCAGCATTTCCATGCACACAGTAACCATAGCAGGAACCAATGCCGTTATCGTGACACCTTCCTCTGTAATTGCGTCAAGGATATCATCCGGGCTGGTCGCAGACGCAAGCACAACTTTTCCTCCCACTTCCAGCGTGCCTAAAAGCCCCGGGCAGCATAATGGGAAATTATGAGCTACCGGAAGAGACGCCAGATAAACGTCACTGCTATCCAAGCGACATCTCTTCGCGGACATGCGGGCATTATACATATAATCCGTATGGGTGCGCGGAATCAGTTTCGGAACCCCTGTCGTCCCGCCGGACAGCAAAAGCACCGCCGTTTCATACCCATCCACAGCCGGAAATGCTCCATTTTCTCCACACGTTTCCGCAATCATTCCACTGATATCTCCGGATTCGCTATCTACAAATATATGCCGGATACATGAATATTTCTCTTTCATCGCATTTGCCATCGGCACATATGAAAATCCCAGATATTTCTCCACCACAATATAAGCGGCCGGCTTTGCCAGTTCAATAATTCCTTCCAGTTCTGCCTCCCTGTGGGCCGGCAGCATCATGATTGGCACCGCCCCAATCTTGGAAAGCGCAAAAAACACGATCACAAAAGAAATCCTATTCGGAAGCTGCACAAGCACTTTGTCTCCCTTTAAAATCCCTTTACGCAGAAAAGCTGCCGCAAGACAATCTGCTTTTTGCTTTAATTCCATATAACTGATCTCGTCTTCGCTGTCCGTGACCGCAGTTCTTTCTCCATATTTTTCCGCCCACTTATCAAGCTGCTCTCCAAAGCCGCATCGTTCCCATCCTTCCAAATGCTCGTATTTGCTCATATCCTTCTTATAACTCATTTGATTTGTCTCCTTTCTTATGCGCCGCCACATACGCAGCATATCCCTCAATCTTTACCGGATACAAATGCCATCCCTGGCCTTTCCTGCCTTTTTCTGTAATTTCCCCGTTTCTGACAGAGAAGAAATCCATTCCTCTTCCCAATCCAATACCGATCGCTTTTACATACGCTTCTTTCGCCGCCCAATACTGGAAAAACAGTTCCGGTCCCTCATTTATTACATCTTCCGCTTCTTCTGCCGTATAGAAATTCCCGGCTATCTCCCTGTAATCCGGGCATCCTGCCATTTCCTGCACATCCACTCCGATATCCATTCCGACAGCGAATCCCTCCAGTATGAATTCCCCCGAATGCGAAATATTAAAATTGACTGTCTGCTTTCCTGCGATTTCTTTATGATAAGGCTTACCCAGTTCATTGACAGAAAAATCAACTGTTTCCACATCTAAGTATCTTTTCAAGAGAATTCGCACGATAAGTTTCCCGGCAATATAACGCATCCTGTCTTCAGGAAAGCGGAACTTTCCGGCTTGCTCCGACTCCTGCTCACTCAGGATATATTCATGATTCTTCCAGAAATCTGTCATTTCCGGCCAACAGATGCACCATATATGTATCTCATTTTCACGGATATGAAGTTTGTCTGCTGACAGAAATTCCTTCTCCCCGCATCGTTTAACCTCCATTTATCATTCCCTGAAGCCGTCTCTCAACCTCACTTATTACTTCGTCTTCGTAATCCCGCAGATAAAAATGCCCTCCCGGAAATATTCGGTAGTCAAAATCATTATCCGTATACTTTCCCCATTCGCAGATTGCGCTCTCATCCGCTTCGCCATCCTTTTCTCCGCCAAATGCAGCGATAGGCGCATGCAGTACTATTCCCGTCTTGTCATAATATGTTTCATCCATGGTAAAATCTGCCCGCAGCATAGGCAGAAAGAAATCCAATAATTCCTGATTCTCCAGTATCTCTTTTGGCGTCCCCTCAAATCTTCCCAGTTCCCTCTTAAACTCTTCATCCGGAAGATGATAGATCGGATTCGGCTCCGGAATACTGGGAATCCGGCTACCGGAAATAAACAGACAGCTCGCTGTATATCCGACCGCTTCCAATCTCTTTTCCAGCTCATAGGCAATCTTACCGCCCATACTGTGCCCCCATAAGGCATACGGTCCATCCACAACCTCTCTTACTGCCTCTTCCAGATCATCTAACATAACCGGCATATCTATATACGGCTTCTCCATGATCCGTTCTTCCCTTCCCGGAAGCTGAACCAGACATACCGTTACTTTTCCCTGCATCTTTTTCGCCCACTGGTTATAAGCAGAAGCGCCGCCCCCCGCAAACGGCAGACAAAACAAAGTTATTTTCTCTTTGTTAATATTTTCTGTATTTTTTATCAACTTCAAATTCACTTTTATGTTCCTCTTGCATCATGTTCTTTTTTATTCTGTTTATTATCATTTTTTGATATGCTTTTCCCAAGCATTTCTTATTCCTATCCAGGATTAGTTGACTCTAACTATTTGTCAAAAAAAAATTTTTGATCCATCCCAATATTAAACCGGACGCCAAAACAATATGCGCTACCATAATCCCGTTTACGACCAGGAAATATCCGGTTACAGAAAAAACACCTGCTATCGCGCATTCAATAATTAAAATTGCCCTCGCGCGCATACCATAAACTTTCTTTTCTTTCTCATCCAGTTTCTTACTGCTGGCATCCACCGGTGCCATAACAAATATGACTCCAACTGCAGCAAGCCATATGATCCGTATTTGCCACATCACAGCCGAACCAGACGCCAGATACTGACCGCACAGAAGGACAAGGATACTGGAAACAACCATGCAGCTCCCTGCTTTTTCTAAATGAATCCCTCCGGCATACTGCCTTAGAACAGTAAAGGGCAATAAAAAGACTAGCATCTCCAGCCAATTCCCCGTTACAATGCCAAGTATGACAATGATAAGGTATATCGCCACCCTGCCCAGCAGTACGCCGTAAGCATATTCATACAGCCTGCGGTCTTTCTCTTCAAGAATCCCGTTCCTGTTTTGCACTTCAAAAAGCCAGCCGGTAGTTTTTTTCCACACTAGAATTTCCTCATTTTCTTAACTTCTTCCGGCTCTTCTTCCTGATAGTACAGCCAGTTGCACGCCAGATTTGCCGTATATGCCGTCAGGCAGAGTGCAAGACAGTTTACAACTCCAAGTACTTTGATACCCAAGCTTTTTCTGATTGTTTTTTTCATAGTTACATGCCTCCATTTTTTTCCGATAGTTTACACAAAAATCGCCCTTTTTTCAATTACCGTGGCAAAAACGGTAACTTTTTGGGCGATTTTTGCACATCTTTATTTTATTGTAAAGATCAGCTTAACAGAGAACTCCTGTTCTCCGACCTCCACTCTCATAATTCCAGCATACTTTTTAACCAGTTTTCCAACCGTATGCAGTCCGATCCCGTGACTGTCTGCATCTCTTTTGGTGCTTATGTACCGGTCCTTGTCCTTTAACAGTGGAACAACATACCCGTTGCAAAATTCCATAACAAGGAAATGTTCCTCATTTCCCATATACATCCTGCATTCCACATATCGGCCATCTTTTGTCTTTTCTGCCGCTTCCAGTGCGTTATCCAAAAGATTACCTACGATTGAGATCATATCCAGTTCTTCCAGAAAGTCCAGCCTGAGATCATTACCCAGGGTAATCTTATAGGAAATATTCTTAGATTCCGCAAGGAATTTCCTTTCGCACAGGATGCTGTTCAAGATCGGGTGTTCGCAATACACACCTTTTTGAAGGCTCTGAATCCGGACACCTAAATGTTCCATAATCTCCTTAACCTCTTGATTTTCTCCTTCTTCCATCAAACCGGCTACTGTACAAATAAATTTATTTATATCGTGTAAGAATGCCCTGTTATCCTCATTGACCTTATTCATATACTGTAAATTAGCAATCTCCGCCCTGCTTTTCTGGTAAAGCCGGTCCATCTTCTTCACTTCTTCTGATTTCTCTACAAACCGGTCAAACACTGAGAAAATGAAGATATTCGTCAATAGCAGCAGCGAAGCTCCTACCGGAACCATAACCCTGTTCATTCCTTCAAAAGAAATATTTGAATAAAACACACATCCTAATATAATGATCGTAGCGGTTGGCAGCATGAGCAGCACAGTAAAAGTTTTATTCTCAATCGTCAGATAATTCCTTTTTCTCGTTACCTGATTAATGCATTTAATAAACAGAAATGTCATGGTACTCATTAGTAGTAGCGCTAATGTTTTTTCTATTTCCGTCCTAAAACCCTCAGATGCACCAGTCACGCCATACGCATTCGTAAGCGTTGCAAAGAGAAATTCAGGAATAATTGCCAGCACATAATAGCAGCATACTATAACCAGCTTCTTCCATATATTTCCCCGGAACACAACCATTGACACAATCATATACGTTACCGGAATCATTACCATATTAAATACTGAGGATTCCAAGTGGTTGATTCCGAGCATTATCAGTGCTACGACAAAATATATGAGAAATTTTCCCCAAAAGTTTTCTCTTCTGTATGGAAGCATGTTCTTTTCCAGATCTTCCAACAGATACATCTGAAGAAGGCAGATCAAAAAATCTCTTACTATCATACCATGCCGTTCCTTTCCCCAAGAAACATGATCAGAGCGTCAGCAAACTGACCTTTTCTCGACCTTGAAACATTCAATTGGATTCCCATCTGTAGCAGCGCCACATTCTTTTCCAATCCTTCCACTTTCGCCAGATTTACAATATAACTGTTATGTGCATACTCAAATCCCCTTCCGGCCAGACGTTCATATAAATCGCCTAAAGATTCCTTACAATGCATCTCATCTATCTCCCCCTGCCTAGCAACGTATATAGAGCAACCCCTTTTCGCCAGACAGATATATAAAATGTCTTCCGTATAGATACGAATTACTCTTCCCGCTGATGTAACCGTCACGGAAGAATCTCCACAGTGCAATTTTACTTTTGATAAAATTGCAGGGATTTCCCTTTTTAGACTTCTGTCATGCAAGTCTTTCATAATATACCGGAACGGCTGCCCAATATTGATGCTGTCTGAAGTCGGTTCAAAGTATCCGGAGCAGAACACCAATATCGCTGCCCTATTGTATTCCCTCAGCTTCAGTACCGATTTATTCCCATCCAATCCGGGCATACGCATATCCATAAAGACCAAATCATGCAAAATATCAGCATTTTTCAGTAGTTCCTTTCCTGACTCGTATTCATAAAACCGTATCTCGCTCTTAGGAAGAATCCCTTCCGTTTCTATAACCTTCTCTATTTTCTCCCTGTAATTTTTATCATCATCGCAAATTGCTATTTTATACATCTATGTCCTCCTAAGTTAGTTTCCTCTAACCCTCTTTCATAAAAAATCCATCCTGCAGAATCTGAATCCTATGAGCATTTACTCTTCCTATAGTTCGGGTTCCAAATCTGCAAAGATGGGATCAGCAAAAAATTCCTGTATTGTGACATCCAATCCATCGCATATCTTTTTTATTGTAACTACGCCAGCATTCTTACTCTGACCATACAAAATATTCTTTAATGTTGAAGGAGGAACGCCAGAACATACCGCCGCCTCATTCACTGTGATATCTTTCTGATTAATCAGATCGTTTAAACGATATATGACCGCTGTTTTTATATCCACGGTATCGACCACCTTTTTTTCTTCTATTTTATATAAATCGGCTTTAAAAGGTCGCCCATATATAGTCTTTTTGATCTATATACGATATTTTTTTAACAGTTTTTCTTATTCTAGCAGAAATCCGCTAAATTTCTATATTTTATTAGATACATGAAACCCTGTGAGAACATTTCTGATCCTACGCAGGGTTTTCCACTTTGTTATAAAATTTTTATATTTTGCAGTATGCTGGATCGGAGTTATCATTCAACTTTCCTTCTGCTGCCGATTGTAAAAACATATTTTTACGAATAAATATTCAGCAGTTCTTCCGGAGAAAGCAGTGTAATCCAAAAGGAAAGAAAATCCTTTTTATTCCTTGTCACAATCGCATCACACTGATTCTCCTTCGTACAAGTTGCAAGTAGGCAGTCTTCAAAATCAGATACTCTCTGCAAATAAGCAGGCAGCACATCTTCGTTCGTCACTGTCAGCACTTTTGCTATGTCCAAAACGGAGCCAAGTGCCTTTCTATAAATTTATACCGTTCTTACATCCCGATCAGCTCCTCTCTCCAGCTCATCTTTTCCCTGCTTTTCTTGGATTTTTCTCTTATTGATTTCCAGTCGTTCATGAATAGATGGCTTCTTTGCCTTCGTAGTTGCTTTATTCTTTTCTGTTTGCATACTCGAAACTACCTTTTTCACAGCTTTGTCATTATCCCCTTTTGTCACATTCGCTGCCCTTGACGCTTCTACTCTGCTGTCCTGCTTTTCTGCAACCTGCCGTTCCTGCTTTTCCTGCACACTTTTTTCTTCCAGACTGCAAAAGCTCTGCAAATATGGCAGCACATGGTTCTGCATATCGGTCAGATCTTCCATACACTTCTGAAACTCTTCATTTCCCTTGTTTTTCAGATAACCAATCCAGCTTTCATCCGTAAGTTTCAGTTCATTTTGGAGTTTCAGCTGACTTAAAATACCGCCATTTCCTGTTCCAATATCTATTTTCCCTTTGAAATGTTGCAGCATTTTATCGCCTTTTTCCGCATAATATATAGTAAAAAACATCTGGGCTGTTACCATCGGCTCATCCGTCCTCGGATTACGGTCTGCGTACCATTCCTTATCCTTCTGTGCAGTACGGGAATCCAGATCTGAGAGCTTCTGACAGCGTGGTTCCATCAGCTCTCGCTTTTCACAGTAATTCACATACACCATCGGCTCTGTTTCTTTGGATATATCTGGTTCGTAGGATTTCAGCCGTTCCAGCAAAACACCTGCCCACACGGACTGCTCACAGTCTTCTTCAATCACATCCTTCAGAAAGGAAATATAAGAACCAACATTTCCACTTTGCAGATCCAGCATGACTTCCTGTATGGTATCCTGCCCTGGCTCTACATGGTCCCGATAGTCATACGGATCGAAGTCTTCCGCAATCTCATCCAATGCTGCTGCCAGTTCTTCTGTTGTCATTTTTTTCGGATACATTGCCTCACGCACATCCTGAATCGGGATATATTTATAATCAGGCAATGCTTTATGAATCTTCTCCAAACCTTCACGCACCACCGGCTGATCTTTTAAAAACCGCACATTATCCAAGAAGTCGCCGTGTATCGTTGTTCCCATTACAATCAACAGTTCTGTTTCATCAAACAAGCTATCCTCCGGATCACGATAAATAATCCCCATTCCACTGCCTTTATAAGCGTTTTCCGGATCTTCTCTGTACTTCTCATAGATTGCTGCGATTTCTTTCACATCTGTGCTTTTCTCATAAGCTCCCATATCATGAATTTCATCACATTCTGCAGCATAATATTCCAGATAAGCTTCTTTCTTAGGCGGCATATTATTGAGTACATTATCAATCATGTTATAATTGGCCTCTTCCAGTTCCTCCACCTTTGCCAATGGCTTATATTCGCCCTGGCTTTTCTGAATCTCTGCCATTACAGCTTCATCCATTTCTTCTACTTTTTCCATCAACTGATCATAATCCCCACGGATGCGTTCTCCCGTCCAGCCTTCGTCTTCCAAAAGTTCCTCCGCCGCTTCTTCAATAGAAATTTCATCATTCTCATAAATGCCACCATCCATCAAGCGGAAATCTTCATCGTAAAAGGAATAATCATATCCTTCTTCTGTTCTCTGAATAGCAAAATATCGTTCTCCTACCTCATATGCCAGTTCACTAAGAACCTGTTCTTCCAGATTCAGGAAAGAATCCAGCTGTTCAAAACTGATACTGTCTACAAAATGAGCAGTTACCTTTTTCCCGTCATTCAGAACTATGATATCACTGACAGACAGGGAATGCCCACGGAAGTCTTCCGGTCTGTCAATGTTGAACTTTTCAAAAATATCATCCAGTGACATATTTCCTGATAATTCACCAACATAGACCAGCTTATAATCTTCTTTTTTTATCTGCATACCATGACTTTCAATAAAACTCATATTCATAAATGCATAGTTTTCTCCCGGTAAATCATCCCGAATCTGATAAATTCCAAATGTCCTTCTTGTTCCTAACAACAGATTTGCTTCTTTCAAAGATTGAATCTGTGGATATTTCTGCATTTCCCATTCCAGGTTACGGAAACGCTCCAGTTCTGTCATAGACATCTGATAATGCTCCGGTCCTCGTTCAATTTCCATGCGTTCTGTGACATACATAGGTGATGAAAAATTAGTGATCAGATAGATATCTGCTCCTGCATCGTATAATTTCAGTGCTTCTTCCTGCTCAATGACACTCATAGGCTCCTGAAATGCTCCTAAATTTTCTTCTGCATAATCTAGGTTGTTATCTTTTATCCGTTCCCACATCTGCGATTCCATTCCAAACAAACCGTCATGTGCCTGTATCATTTCTTTACTCGCATATTCACCTTTACTGCCAGCACTGCCAAGACAATAAATCTTAGAACCCATTCTGTGATAATCCAAAGCTGCTTCTTTTCTAAGTGGCACCATATCTTCTTCCATATATCCATAGTCACGTAATTCCAGCTTACCTATGGTTGGATCTGGCAGTTCCTGAATATCCATTCTTGCGTCATCCAGCAAATCCTCTACACCTTCTGAATCTGCCTGGCTCACTGCATCTGCCAGATTTCTTACCAAAGCCCTAACTTTCTCTTTCTCGCCGATCAGATTCGCATATTCAAAAAGCTGTCCTTTTACATCTGTTGATATTTCTATACCTCTACTCTCTGCCTGATTGATCTGTTCCTGCGTATATTCCTGCATTTTCTGCGTTTCTCTACCTATTATCCTGTTTCTTGCCATATAAGTTCCTCCTGTATTCTGAAAAATGGCATAACCCACAGAACATATTTTCTGTCAGATTATGCCATCTTCCTTGTTTTCTTATTCCAGACCAAAGTCCCGTTTTCTGTTATCCTTGCCAGTTTCACTTTCCCGCTGACTCTTTTCTTTACAAATCTGCAGTTTTTCATGGATAGAACCACGTGCCGGTCTTTCTTCTTTCTCATCTGATTCAGATACTTCTGCTTCTGCATCTTCCCGTTCATCCATATTGAGCAATGCATTTAGCTCTGACAGTCGCTCCAGTTTCTGGTTCAACTCCTCTTCTTTTGGAAATGGCTTTCCCACTTCTTCTTTCGCATTTGCCATCTGTTCATACACTGTTTCCAATCTTTGTTGTGCTTCTGAAAGCTTCTCTGGATAACTGTCCAACAGATTGTTGATACGGGTAATATTTCCAAGTGCATCTGCTCCAAGATGAACTTTCGAGACAGCCTCATGTTTGACAGATAATATAAATTCTTTACTCCATCCATCAAACTGAATCCTCATATTGAATCCCTGATAGTTTCCGATATCCATCGCAGCATCTACAGTTTTAATATCTTTACATACCGCCAGAAGTGCTGCTCCTGCCTCTTTCTTTTCTGTGAACACTTTGCCACCAATCTCCATAGTAAACTGCTCTGGATCTGTGCTTTTATGCTCAGAATAATGAGCGATGTCTGCCTTGTAGCTGTCAATGATTTCTGTCAGTTTTGCAATCTGTTGTGGAAAATTCCTTGCAATATCATCTTCCAGGCGGTACTGGTTATTCATGTGGTTGGCTTTTAAAAGTTTTAATTTTGCCACATCAACATCCAATGCCATCTTCTCTTTTACTGCTGGATTTCCGGTTGCAAGAGCTTTGACCTCTGCATAGGAAAGTGCCGCTTCGTCCACATCTTCACAGCTTCGCACAGGTGCTTTACTGGTCATAATCTGAGAAATGAATTTCTGCTTGTTCTCAATCAACTGCCACATGTAGCTGTCAAATGTGGATTCTGTTACATATCGGAAGATATGAACCTTTTTATTATGATTTCCCTGGCGGATAATACGCCCTTCTCTCTGTTCCAAGTCAGATGGTTTCCAACCAATATCCAGATGATGCAACGCAATCAGACGATCCTGCACATTGGTCCCGGCACCCATCTTTGCTGTTGAGCCAATCAAAAAACGAACCTGCCCGGATTTCACTTTTCCAAACAGCTCCGTCTTCTTTGCTTCTGTATTTGCATCATGAATAAAAGCAATCTCTTTTTCCGGTACACCTTTTTCCATCAATTTCTGCTTCAAGTCATCATAAACATTGAAGCTGCCATCGCCTTTCGGGGTACTCAAGTCACAGAAAATCAATTGTGCAGATTTCTGTGCTGCCGTGCCTTTCCAGATCTCATAACTTTTCTCTGCACAGACTGATATTTTGCTTTCTGGATTATCTGGCAATAATTCGTTCACCAAACGCTGATCCAATGCCAATTTTCTTCCATCGTTGGTAATTTTCAGCATATTATCAACCGAAGCATCTACCCCTCCGTTTCTGACAACTTCTGCACGTTCCCCCAGACTTTCTACGATTTCTTTCTGCTGTTCCGTTGGTTTCAGCACCACTGTTTCATATTCCGCCTCTGGCACAGGAAGCTTTAACTGATCGGAAGTCTTGATATCTGCAATCTCCTTAAACATATTCATCAGTTCCGGAATATTATAAAATCTTGCAAATCTTGACTTTGCACGGTAGCCTGTTCCTTCTGGTGCAAGCTCAATGCTCGTGACTACCTCGCCAAAGGTGGAGGCCCAGGAATCAAACAGTCCAAGTCCCATATTTTGTAATTTGCTGTTCTGCAGATACCTCTGCATAACATATAATTCCGTCATGCTGTTGCTAATCGGTGTGCCCGTAGCAAAGGTAATGCCTTTTCCTCCGGTAATCTCATCCAGATACTGACATTTATTAAACATATCCGCCGACTTCTGTGCTTCATTCTGTGCAATCCCGGCTACATTTCTCATTTTTGTATAAAGAAATGCGTTTTTATAACTGTGTGCTTCATCTACATATAAATGATCCACTCCCAGTTCTTCAAACGTAACTACCTGATCTTTTTTCTCTTTCTGATTCAGTTTCTCCAGCCTTGTCTGCAATGTTTTTCTTGTCTTTTCAATCTGTTTGACGGTATAACGTCCACCATCCTGTTCATACCTTGCACTCTGGATTGCCATTTCCAGATCATCAATCTGCCTCTGAAGCATGGCTTCCTGTTTCTCATCAGAGATTGGAATACGCTCAAACTGGGAATGACCAATAATAACAGCATCGTAATTTCCCATAGCGATTCTGGCACAGAACTTCTTTCGATTTGCCGGTTCAAAATCCTTTTTCGTTGCTACCAGAATGTTCGCCCCTGGATATAACTGCAGGAATTCTGCTCCCCACTGCTCCGTCAAATGGTTTGGAACTACAAAGAGGTTTTTCTGAGATAATCCCAGACGTTTGCTCTCCATTGCCGCCGCTACCATTTCGTAAGTCTTCCCAGCTCCTACTACATGTGCCAGAAGCACATTATCACCGTATAGCTGATGTGCGACTGCATTTTTCTGATGCGATCGAAGTTCTATTTCCGGATTCATTCCTGGGAAAGTCAGATGACTTCCATCGTACTCACGGGGACGGATACTATTAAAACGTTCATTGTACACGCTTACCAGTCTTTCTCTCCTCTGCTGATCCTTAAAAATCCAATCTTGGAATGCAGCCTTCAAAGCATCCTGCTTTTGTGATGCCAACATAGTTTCTTTTTTATTCAAAACTCGCACTTCATCCCCATTGTCATTTACGACTTTATCATAGATTCTAACATCTTTTAGATTCAAGGTATCTTCCAGAATCCGGTAGGCATTTGCTCTCTCCGTTCCATACGTTGCATAGGCAAACGCATTTCTTGGACTGTCGGCGTTCTTTCCTGTAATCCTCCACTCACCATTTATCTCAGAGAATTTTACCTGTATTTCCTTCTGCGCAAGATACCTCGGCGTATGAAGCAGTTCCACCATAAACTCCTGATAATCCGAAGGTTCAATCCAGGTGGCTCCAATACGCACTTCAATCTCCGATGCTTCCAGATCTCTCGGCTGAACTGCCTCCAATGCACGGACATTCGGTGTGAATTCTGGATGATTCTCTGCAAAAGTTCTCGCTGTATTTAATTTATCCCTAACATTTCCGGACAGATATTCATCTCCACTTTCCCACTGGTCTGTCAGTGGATTTTTGAAGATAACTCCAACCAGCTCTTCTGTGATTTTCTCTTCGGTCTTTCCGGTCAACTGTGCCATATATGGGAGATCTACTTTAGCCTTTTCATTTAGGGACAAAGCAAGTGCTTCTGTGGCTGTCTCCACACTTGTCACAGCGACCGCCTTTTTAATGGTTCGTTTGGTAAACATGTCCGCTTTCCGCTTCAATGTTCCATCTTCATTCAAGTCTTCCAGGGAACACAGCAGACAATAAGAAGAGTCATCAGAAAATGCACGTTTGTTAGCATTACTTCCAATAACTCCATACTTTGCTGTGTAGGTATCATACACCTGATTCAGTTTTTTCTGCTGTTTCTGGATTTCTTCGTCTGTGACAAATTCTTCCATCTGCATGGCGATCAGTTCACGAACGGTATCACGGATTGCAACCATGCCTTTTACACGTTCTGCAGTGGCTGCAGGCATTTTCACCTGATTCATCAAAGAATTGACACGGTAATATACCTGATCATCTACCACCGTATAGCTGTAATTTCGAACATTCGGATCTGCCGGAATACTCTCTGGCATCTCATCCAGTTCTGCCTCTATATCTACTGCCGCTACCATGCTTCCCTTGATGTGTTTTACAGCTTCTTGTAACTGTAATTCCAGATCAGCTCCTTCCATTGGAGCACAGGTTGTTTCCATACCATACGGACCGGACACTTCTTTCATCTCACCAAGAATCAATCCCGGATGCTGAACAAAATACTTGTTAATGGTAATCCCATTTGCATCACTCTCCAAATTCACCCAGTCTGGCATCTCTTTTGTGAAACTCTCACGCTTCTGGAAAAACAAAATATCAGCACTGACTTCTGTTCCTGCATTTGCCTTAAAAGCTGTGTTCGGCAGTCGGATTGCCCCCAGCAAGTCTGCACGCTCTGCCAAATATTTCCGGACTTCCGGTGATGCCTTGTCCATAGTTCCCTTTGTTGTGATCAACGCAGCTACACCACCTGGACGTAACTGATCTATAGTCTTGGCAAGAAAGTAATCATGAATCATAAAATTGTAGCGGTCATACTGACGGTCATTGACCTTATATGCACCGAATGGCACATTTCCGATTGCCACGTCAAAGAAATCATTGGGATAATCCGTCTTCTCAAAGCCTTTGATCTGGATATTGGCATCTGGATAGAGAAGTTTAGCAATTCTGCCACTGATGCTGTCCAGTTCCACTCCATAGAGTTTGGACTGGTTTAGATTCTCTGGAAGCTTTCCAAAGAAGTTCCCGACTCCCATAGATGGCTCCAGGATATTTCCCTTTGTAAATCCCAGATTCTCCAACACCTGATACATACTTTCAATCACAATCGGCTGTGTATAATGAGCATTTAATGTGGAAGCTCTGGCTGCAGCATATTCTTCCGGTGTAAGGACGGTCTTTAATTCCAGATATTCTGTCTCCCATGCAGATTTTGTCTCATCAAATGCATCTGCAAGACCTCCCCAGCCAACGTACCTGGATAAGATTTCCTGTTCTTCCGGTGTTGCATTGCGATTCTCATCCTCACATTTCTTTAACAACTGGATAGCCATGATATTGGCACGGAACTTTTCTTTTGCTGTACCCTGTCCAAGCTCATCATCTGTGATGCGGAAGTTCGTTGCTGGAATCGTTTCTGATATTCCGTTAATCTCTTCCAAAGATTCTTTTTCTTCCGATACCTCAACTTCTCCAGATAATTCTTTTTCTTTTTTATCATAATCTGTCCACACACGTTGAGAAATAGCAGTAAAATACAAGGACTCTTCCTCCATAATTTCTTCCCTGATTTCCCGTAATTCATCTAAAGTATCCGCATTTACAGTTTTGTTGTGATAATGATAATAAAGTACTTCTTGTCCGAGTTTTACATCCAGACGTTCCAATTCTTGTGTTGACATTCGATTCCAAATATCATCTTTTTCCGTATGAATCGTGAAACCTTCTCCATCATCATGATATTCTAATGTGTATTGAAGTCGATTCGCTTCTCCCTTAACTTTGCAATCAAAATCGTGGATTTTTGTTCTGGTACCAGACATATATTCTGAATCAACTAATCGCAAATCAGTTATATCTTCCGCTGTCAAAGTATCCTGCTCCAGCTGTTCTCCTAACATCTGCTGTGCTTCTTCCAAATCTGCCAGTCTTTGTGCTTCCTGTCGTTCTTCGTACTTTTCCATTTCTTCCGGTGACAAATAATCATCTGTGCGGATTAACTGGCGAACACGTTCTGCAACCTTGTTCCACTTTAATAAAACTTCTACCTCTGGACTGCCAATTTTCCCTTTTGCAAGTTTTAATCCTTTTGCATCATGGGATGCGTCGGAAGCATCTGCTCCTGGTATTCCGGGTGAGGAACCACCTGTTCCATACTCATTTTTCAGGAACTCAGCTGCATCTTTCATATCATGATGTTCCATGAAATACTCATAGATTCGGTTACGTCCTCCTGCAGTAATGCCGCCTCTTCTTAACACTGCGTCAATTTCATCCTGTGTGATAAAGGATAGTGCCGGACGTTCGACCGTAAATTTCTGGTCTACCCAGGAACGCTCCCTCTGAAGATCCTGAAAGCGTTGGAAATATTCCGGATTATGCTGAATCTCCCAGCGGTGATAATCTCCCGGATTCTCATCCATATATTTCTGCAGCCATTCAAAACGATAGACAATCGCATCTGCTTCCTCTTGATCTGTCCATGCTCCACTCACTACATCCTGCCAGTCTGAATATGATTGTTTCTTTTCCCAGTTTCTGCAAGTATCCCGAAAATGAAGTGCAAGAAGATTGGTCATTTCTTCCTGCTCCTGTTCAATGGCATTATTGGAAATCAAATTATCCACGTAATTTCCATCCTCATACATATCCCGAATTCTGTTCGCTGCTTCTTCCCACGTAACCATGCGGTCAAAGTTTCTTCTGGCAGAGTCCCCTCGCCGGATACGGATACCATCATTGTCATACCAGATACTGATTTTCTGACCATCTATGGTAAATCCTTTGCCACCAGTTCCATATTCATCTTTCAGAAAACTCCGCATTTCTTCATTATCCAGACCTTCAATCAGTCTTGCTGTAATATGAAACAGTGTATTTTTCTGTCCGCTTCCCGTGCGGAGAATATCATTTACCACTTCATCGGAAATAAGAAAAGCGGCTGGCTGTTCCAATGCAGCTGCCGCTTTCCTTATTTCTCCTAACTGTTCCTCTTCTGTTGGGAACAGACTTAACTGTAAATAATCTCCTGAATCACCAGCTCCTCTGCCTGTGCCTTGATCTGGTTCATGTGTCTGGTCCATGCCATCCCGTCTGCCATTTTGTCCGGTGCCGGATCTTTCTCCAGAAGTTCGTTCATCAGGTCGTCTACTCTCTGTCTTGCCTGGCTGTCGATCTCCATCAGATGACTGTCCAGACGGTTCTGCAGTGTCAGAATGTTGAACCTGGCTACCTTGTGATTTCTCAGATACTCTTTCCGCATCATTCCGTACTTGCCGATGGTTCCTCTCGTCTCTTCCAGGCTGATATCTGGAATCTGATACTCTCCGTTCTGGCTGTAACTGATCTCTCTCATAGTCTGTTTCCTCCTTTTTTTCTTCTCTATCTTCTGTGTTATCTGTATTGCTTTCACGAATTAACGTGTTAAATTCATTATATGCTACTTCTTTTTCTTTTGCAACCGTTTTCAGGTCATTTTCCAGATCATTCAGAACATATCGTCCAATCTGCATCAGAACTGGTCTGCTGATCTCGTTGACTGCACTTCCCAGATGTCCTAATACTTTCAGCTGATTGAAGTCCGTAATATGCCGAAAATCCTCTGCATCCAGATATTCCTGTACATCCAGTCCACACCTGTTTAGTAATACATACCAGACACTATTGGTCATCAGTTCCCGGAATTCTACTTCCTGATTCTGTTCGTCCAGTTCTTCCAAAAATGTCCCTGTCACATCCAGTCTCAGTTCTTCCAATGCATCTGGAAGCCATTCCTGCATACTCTCCTTCGCTGCCTGATGCAGACTTTCAGCAAGCCCTCCTTCTGTATCTTCCAGTGATAACTGCTCCTGCAGATAATCTGCAACCAGTTGTTCACCTTCCATTGGAAGATTCCATAACTGTGGATCTTTTCCCAGATTCCGCACTTTATAAGTGTCCTGCACATCAAATACATACCGAAGTTTTGTTTTTGGTCCGGAAGTATTGTCAATCAAGGCAATCCCCTTGGATCCCTTTTTGATCCAGCGGTACATCTTCTGATTCCAGATTTCCATGGATGCTGCGGCAGTTGCTTCCGGTCGCTGTGCATAAATTAAAAGCTGTTCTGGAAAAGTATATTTGTACAGTCTGGATGAAGTGTTTAGGAACCGCATCCATTCCTGCGGACTGGCAGCTACATCTTTTGCCACCTCTTCCGTCAGCTGTTCCATTGCATATAATTTATTTGCCATGTGCTACTCCTTTTCATAAAATCAGGGACTGCTTAGTACAGTCCCCTTAAAATCATCGTTGTTTCTCTTTATAATGCTGCGGCAAGATCTTTTGACTTATTCTTTGGCACTTTGTCTGCCTCTTTTGCCTTGATCTCTGCCTTGGCTTTTTCCAGTCTTCCATGGATTCCACCTTTTACTTCCACTTTTTCGGCTGCTTTTTCTTTCTCCAAACGAGCTTCCCTACGCTCAGCATTTTCCATTACTGCGGTCTTTTTATCACAGAACTGAACCTTATCCGAAAGCTGTTCCTGTCTTTCCACCTGTGTCTCATTGACTTCCTGTACCATCGCATTTAATTCCGGAACCTGAAAAATGCCGTTATCAGGAAGAATCAGCACTTCATGAATGGAAGATGGGATGACAAAGTAATCACTTCCCAGGCATTCCCCAATCTGTTTACGAATATCTTCCTGCAGTAACAGGGAAGCTCCATTCATCTTAGCTTTGTTTGTCAGACAGAACATTGGGTTTTCCATGGCTTCCATATCCATTTTTTCATTCAGCAGGTTTTCTGGTTCTTCACCAAAAATCATAGATTTGATAATCTCATTCATATCCATAAGTGTGACACCACGTTTTCGGTCTGCCACCATCGCATTCGCTTGAATCTGTTCGGCAGATACTCCCCACTCGTTCATCAGAGAAACAGTTACCGGAATACTGCTGATCCCTTCTCCATTTTCCTCCAGATTTACTGCATAATAAGCTGCAAAATCTCCGTGTTCTGTGACTACTTTATCTGCAAGAAGATCGGTATTCCATTCCTTATCACAAATTCTCATCTGTAATTTGTCCTTCATCTTTTCATAATCCAGAATATCTGGAACTCCCATATCAAAAAATTCTGCTTTTCCCTGTGCCTCAATACGCATATCAGCCACATCGCCAACACAAGAGTCTACATCTTTTCCATGGATATATTCCTGGTAGAGGGAATCCAGATAGACTGTCGGTACGATTCTCTGATCTCCGTTTGGAATCGTAATACCTGTCAACTTCAAACCGTTGTTTTTTTCTACTTCCTGAAGTTTAATTTCTGCGTCCTTATAAGACTCTGGCAGATACTCCTTTACATTGTCTTTGACATATTCATAAAATTCTTTTCTGTTCATCATACGCTTTTACCCCTTTCTGATCATGTGATGGTTCATTCTTTTTCTGCTGACCATCTGCTCGGCTTTCTTCTGATAAGCCATCATTCTCTTTACTGTTTTCTCCTGGTTTTTTCGTGCTTCCTGTCTTTTTTCCATTGCTTTCATCATAGTTTTCTGTTCCTTTCTGTGATTTTTTTGTATGAAAAAGGGAGCCTCACATAGAAGCTCCCAATCATAACCGTTGGTTTTAATTTCCTTATTTCCTTTTCCTGCTGATATAAAGTCCTGCCATACCTCCTGTGGAGATTACAAGAAGCAAGATTGGCAGCCAGATATTCGTGCTGTCACCTGTTTTCGGTGCGTTTGATACCTTTGTCTCTTCATGGGACTGTGGTATATCCGGTGTGTTCGGTGTTTCTGGAACTTCCGGTTTCTCATTTGTCAGATTAAAGGTAACTTCTACAACCGGTGTACTGTCATCTGCATAGGCAAATGTCACTTCATGCTTGGTCTGATCCAGTGTGTATCCGTCCAGTGTTTTTGTTTCCACCAGATAATACTTGATTGCTGTATCATATTTGCCGTTCTTAAATGTGGCAATCTCATACAGCTTACTTTCTGCATGACCGGCAGCGTCTGTCTTTAAGGTTTCCAGTACCTTTCCTTTGCTGTCACGGAGTTCAAATTCTACCCCTTTCAGCGGTTCTCCTGATGATTTATCTGTCTTATTGAGAATCACTTTTCCCTTGGCAGTGTCATCTTTCATAGCTACTTTCTGGATCTCTCCAGTATCCTTTACTTCAAAACTAACATCCGATGTCAGAAGATATCCTTTCGGTGCCTGCTCTTCACGTAAGGTATATTTACCGATTGGAAGTTTTTCGATATAGTGTGCTTCCTCTGTGGAAGTCCAGCTCTCTACTACCTGATCATCCTCATCGAGAATCGTCAGTTTCGCACCTGGAATCTCAGTTTCTCCTGTGATATCAGTCTTACTGATCTCTACTTTTGTCACATCATCTTTCATCTCATGCTTCTGAACCTCTGCTGTATTCTCTACTGTGAAAGTAATACTTTCTGCAGTGACATATCCATCTGCCGGTTTTGTCTCTGTCATGGTGTATTTCTTACCAACAACCAGTTCTTTGATCACATGGGATTCTTCCGTAGAAGTCCATTCATCTACTGTATTGCCATCTGAATCCGTTACTTTCAGGTGTGCACCTGGAAGTTCTTTACCTGTTGTCAGGTCTGTTTTGGACAGCTCCACTGTGGTTGGCTGATTTTCAAAAGTAAAGTCGTAGCTTACTTCTGCCTGGTCTTCTCCGGCATATTCAAAGGTAAATTCCTGTACTTCTTCTGTTGTAACAAATCCGTCCGGCGCAAAGATTTCTTTCACATAGTATTTTCCGTCTACCGGAAGATCTGCCGTAAAAGTAATCTGTCCTTTTTCATCCGTTACCCGCTGCTCGATCAGACTGTCTTTCTCAAGGAGTACCTCGCCCTTTGCATTTTTGATATCTTCACTGGTATAAAGACCAAAGACACCACCTGCAAGAACACGTTCTGTATCTTTTTCTTTCTTCAGAACCGTAACCTTTACTTTCTGACGGGCATTCTGCCATTTCTCATCATAAGTGATGACTGGTGTGTCCTGATCACGGTAGGAAAGGTCAACATATCTCGACTCTTTGTCCAGCACATAACCGTGAGCTGTTTTTACTTCCTTCACATAGTATTTTCCAGCCGGGAGATCTCCCATCTGTGCAATACCATTGGAATCTGTGGTAATGGTTCCTACTTTTTCATCTGCTTTGAAATAATCTTCACTGACACCATCTGCCGCTTTGATATCTTCCGCAGCAAATACATCGAAAGCCACATCTGAAAGGCTTCCGGTTACATACTCAAAAAGATGCTCCACGGTACCTTTTACATGATCCAAAAGTGTCACCTTATCCAGAAACTCTCCATTTTTGTTGATGATCAGAAGTCCTGTTGGAACTTCATCTTTCATCTCTACTTTCTGAATCTCGGCAGTATCTTCCAGTGTGAACTTCACATCCGTCGCTTTCAGATATCCATACGGTGCCATTTCCTCTCGAAGGGTGTATTCTTTACCCACAGTCAGTCGTTTGATCACATGTGGCTGATCTTTTACAGAAGTCCACTGATCCACAACATTTCCTTCTTTATCAAGAACGGTGAGTTTTGCCCCATCCAGTTCCACACCTGTTGTTACATCAGATTTTGTGATTTCAACTGTTGTCGGCTGGTTCTTTTTCACTGTTTTCAGTTTTACTGTCTTCACATCCTGCCCCTGGTAAGAAGCATCCAGATTCAGAACTTCATCAGAGGATACAAATCCCGCCGGTGCTTTTAACTCTTTCACATAATACTGTCCAAGCGGCAGATCCAGCGTACATGCTGCAAGACCATCGTTATCAGAAGTCATTTCCTGCAGAAGTGTATCTGCCTTTACAATGATCTCACCTTTCTCATTCTTCAGATCTTCTGTGTTATAGATGCCAAAGACAGCTCCTGCTACGGTTGCACCATTTTCTGCATCCTGTTTTTCTACCTGGATTGCAACTTTCTGGCGGTCATCGCCAACCATCACTTCCTGTTCGATCACAGGTGTATCCTGATCCGCATAGACAAATGAGACATCCGATCTGTCATGGTTCAGGACGAATCCTTCCGGTGCAGTCTTTTCTACCACATAGTAAGAACCAAGCGGCAGGTTATCAGCAACTGCTTTTCCGTCTTCCCCGGTCGTTACCGTTGTTACCAGTGCATCTTTTGCATAGATCAGCTGTCTGTTTCCGTTTTCATCTTTCTGATAATCCGGTGTATAGATATTTTCAGCTGCATAGACATGAAATGATGCACCCTTCAGGTATCTTTCTTCATAAACAAAATCCTTTTTAAATCCGGTCAGCATCTCACCTTTTTTATAGATCGTCAGCTTTCCTTTTACCGGATGGTTCTCGTAGTCTACCGTAATAATGGCATCTCCGCTCTCAGAATCCATCTGGTATGCTGTATTTGCATCCACCGCAATCTCTACATAGTTCTTATTGATTGTGTACCCTTCCGGTGCGTTGACTTCCTCAATCCGGTAATGTCCGATCTTCAGATTCTTCGGCATGATCAGATATCCCTGGCTGTCCGTAAAATAGGACTTGTGAGTAGTTGTCACTGGGTAAGTTGTTACCTGCTCCACATACTTCTTGTTGTCCAGGTCATATACCTTAAATTCTGTCCCGGCAATCAATACAGATTTCTTTGTTTCATCGTCTTTTTTCACGATTTTCAGTTTTGCCTTAAACTCTTCATCCAGAAGCACTCGCCAGATCTGTGGCTCGTTTGGATGATGTTCTGTGATATTCACTTCAAAATCATCGACTGGCTTGTAATTGTGCGGTGTTGTAGTTTCACGCACGATATAGCTTCCAAATGGTAATGGAATACTGCAGGCATACCCTTTTTCATCTGTGAAAATCTCAGTTGCTCCATTTTCTCCACTCACTACTGGTTTGGCAGAATCAAAATCATAGCTTCCATCTGCTTTCTTTGTAAGGGAAGATTTCAGATAAACTGTAAATCCGGCTCCGGATAACAGATCTGCATCGGTCTTTCCATTGTTGGCTGCTTTGATGATCTGAAATGGCTGTTTGATGACCTGCTCACTGGAAGTGCACTCTCTTTTTACTTCTGCTGTCATATCTCCTTCATAACTGCACACAAGATCATGCTCTTCTGTATCTGCCAGGTATCCGGTCGGCGGTGTGATCTCTTTGACATAATATTTGCCAAGATATAAACCTTTTACAGAAGACTGTCCTTTGTCATCTGTTGTAAGAGATGCTACCTGTTCTCCTGCTTTATAAATAGTTCCAGTTGCTCCGTCCGGATGCACGATATCTTCACGGGCATACAGACCATAAACCGCACCTTTCAGTGTGGCATCTCCCTGTGGTACTGCTTTTCCTGTTTCTTTATCAACTTTGAATAAATTGATCTTTGCTGTCACACGGTCATTGCTGAAGGTATGGGCAAATAATACGGTTGCTTCTTTATCATTGGTGTAAGAAAACTTGAACGTATACACATCTTCTGTATTTCTTACATAGCCTTCCGGCGCCTGATCTTCTTTTACGGAATAGGAATATCCAATCGGAAGATCTGCTGTGAATTTTGCAGTTCCATCTGCTCCAGTAGTTGCTTTCTCAATCAGTGTTCCTTTTTTCACAACAACGGTTCCGTCTGCATTTCTAATATCATCGGATGCATACAGAGCAAAAATACCGCCATTCAGTGGTTTCTTTGTATCTTTATCCTGTTTTACTACGGAAACATCTGCTTTCTGTCTTTCGTTGTTAAAAGTCACATCTGCAAATACAACTTCTTTATTCTGTCCGGCATAAGTCAGAGTCACTGGCTTTTCTTCGCTGCCGTTATAGAAATTGTCCGGTGCTTTTGCTTCTTTCACCACATAGCTTCCAAGATGCAGGTTCTTCAGTGTAACAGAACCATTCTCTCCCGTAGTCAGATTATCTTTTACCAGGTCACCTTTGCTGTACACTTTTGTGCCATAAGCAGTTACGATATCTGCCCCGGCATACACGTTATACACTGCATTTTTCTGTCTGCGGTTTTCATACTGGAATACCGTTCCATTTTCACTGACATCTGCTCCGGTAAGAACCTGTCCTTCTTTGTAAATGGTAAGCTCTGCCAGCTGTTCCTTATTTTCCACAGTTACCGATGAGGTTTTACTTGCTACCAGTTTTACATTTGTTGCCGTTGCATTTACCACATATCCCTGTGGTGCGGTGATCTCTTTCAGATAAACAGTATCCTGTGTCTTGATGATCGTAACAGAAGATTTTCCATTCTTATCTGTTGCCGGCATCTGAATGATCAGCTTTGTACAAGCCTCATCGCTGTATACACCGAACACTGCACCTGCAAGATTAACATCCGCTGTATCGTCTTTCTTTACGATTTCGATCGTAGCCTGTTCAATCCAGGACACCTTTAAGCTTACATATTTTTCATCAGCGACACCTTCTCCAAACACAAATGCCAGATCCTGAACACTTGCATTCGTAGTCAGTTTATATGCTGAATAATCTTTTGTAATACTTCCCTTCATTTTTGCAGAAAAAGTAGCACTTACATCTCTTGTCTGTGTCAGAGGAGCTGAAAGATAAAACGTGGTTCCGCCTCCAATTGTTACGCTTGCACCTGCCGCACTTACATTTCCAGTAGATACATTATAAAGCTTCACTCCCTTTGGTAAGTCCATTGTGATTTTCTGCTGGGAAGATGCATTGAACTTAATGTTCTCCGTTCTCTGAACATTTCCATCTACATAAGCTTTTACATTCGGTTTGGAAAATGACATCGCTACATCTGGTATTTCCGGCTTATTTGCACAATAATTATAGAGTTCTTTTGCCAAAGCCTCGCCTGTAGCATTTGTTCCATAGAATGCATCACTGCTTCCATTGGCATAAGATGCAGCCATGTGAATAATGATGAATCTTTTTCCTTCTGAAAAATCCGTGTGTTTATTCGCAAAAAAACTTTCGCTTCCTGCGGCATCTGTACCGTAATAACACACTTTTGCTAACGCCTGATTGTCCCCGATCTTTGTGATTGTATAATTTCCAGATCCTGGTCCTGGTTTTGCCGGCTGTACACAATACGCAGTTGCTCTGACGCTTCCGTAGCTGATATAGTACGGCTCTGTCAGATAGGTTCCAAGATTATAATCTGCATATCTATACAGAGGTCCTTTTTCGATTGTTACCTGCTGTGTACTTCTTGCTGAATAAGCCAAAACTGCTTCAAATGTTGCAATCTCTCCCTCTTCCATAGAATCAAGATCCACACCTTCGTCTCCTGCCTGTTCCAAAACATCGTGAAGCTCTAACCCGGATTCTTCATCATAGGTATCCTGATTCTGTGCCTGCTCTACTAAATCATCAAATTCATCAGCATCAATATCGGTAATTTCCGAGTCTGATTCTGAATCCTCCGCTTCTTCTGTCTGCTGTTCACTGCCAGCTGTTTCAGATTCGGTTACTGCTTCGCTCCCTGCAGTTTCTGTCTGCACTTCTGTTTCTTTCTCACGCACAATCAGCTTTCGGCTGATCTGATACTTCGGATGCTCCTGATTTACCGGTTCCACATAATAGACCGCTTTGTAAGTGTCCACATGATCTGTCGTAAAATCCTCATTCTTGTCGTTCTTTGCTTCCTCAAATGTGACTTTAACCTTTTCATCATCCTTGATTTCCAGTCCTGTGTAGTCTGATTTCACATCAAATACACTGCCTGTTTCAAGTTCATAATCTTTGGCAGTCACCACCTCCTCTTCATCCAGAAGGTCTTTCACTTCCTCATAAAGTGGCGGTTTTTCCTCTGGCTGGATCTCCGCTGCATATGCAGTCATCGGAGACAACACTGTACTAAGCATTGTCATGCCTGCCAGCAATCCAGATACTACTTTCCTAAAATTACCTTTTTTCTTCATGCTAAGGTCCTCTCTTTCATAATATTTGTATGAAAACAGACAGTCCTTAGACTGCCTGCAATACATTACTTATCGTTATGGGAAAATCAGATTGAACTGCACATTTCCCTCGCCGGGATCAATCATTTCCACAGTTGCTTCATACTGTCTCCCTGTTTTTCTGGATACCAGATCCTTATAATGGATTTTTCCTTTAGACAGGAACTTCTTTGCTGCCGCCTTATCCATCTTTTTCCCCTGGCTTGCAAGGAATTTATCATTCTTCCATAAGGTAAAAGCACAGTTCCGGTCGGAACAGTAAAAGTTTACTTTTCCTTCCCTGACATCAGCTCCACATCGGGGACATTTGCCAATGACTTCCCCTTTTGCTTTTCCCTGAAACTGCTCTTTCTTTTCTTCTGAAATAGCCTGATATCTGGCAACCAGTTCCTGCATCAGCTCTGTAATCCCATTTAGGAATTCATCTGCTGTCTCTGTATTCTGGGCAATGTGATTCAATGCCATTTCCCACTCTGCTGTCATCTTCGGAGATTTAATCTCATCCGGCAAAACCGTAATCAGTACATTGCCATCATCTGTCGGCACCAGATTTTTCTTTTCCCTTTTCACAAAACCAGACTGAATCAGTTTTTCAATGATTGCTGCCCTTGTTGCCGGAGTACCAAGTCCTTTCTTTTCCGTATCTTCGGTCAGTTCTTCATTCCCAGCACGTTCCATCGCAGAAAGCAGGGTATCTTCTGAAAGCTTTTGTCAAGGGGGTGCGTGGATATTTTTTATATTACTTACGCAGATTCTCTCTCTGCTTCTGCCTGAATAATGCGTTTCAATCTGTCCTCAGCAGTCAAACCGCTACTATGGTCAAAAAACACTTTGACTTTATAATTTGTTTTGCCTTGCTTAATCACAAAAACTCCATCCGGTTTGTTTTTCTCCGAATGGTTATTTGGGGTGGGTAGTGTACTGTTCACAATATTTGTCATACGATATTCCTCCTTGAATGAAAAAAGCCCGACAAGGAAAGGTCTGACAACGAAGTTCCGACAACGGACATCAGAAAACCTTTTTTCTTTATCGGGCGATACTATCTTTTTACTATTTCCTTTTTCTTTATAATATTGGTTGTCATGGTTGTCAGAGAGGGAAAAGTGCCGCAATATCAAGGCTTTCGGGATTTTTGCCCGACAACCAGACCGACAACCGGCTCGACAACCGAAGCGACAACGAGCTTTTATTTTTGCTTCAACCATTCTTCCGGAAGCCCTAACTGTTCCATTTCCTCTGTCGGGATTTCTTGAAAACCATCCATGCTGTTGTCAGGCTCGTTGTCGTTCCTGATACGCTCCCAGCCTTTTTGTCTGCGGTAAGGCTCTGGAAAATACCTAGGATTGCTGAACGCCCTCCAGCCTGTGACAGCGTTATTCATAATGTCGTTGATCTCTCGCAGTTCCCATTGTTTCGGTTCGTCATAATCATGCCCCAGTGCTTCCTTATAAAGCTGTTTGGAACAGACCATGCTGCCGGAATAGCGTTCCAAATAGTCTAAAATCTGTCCTGCCTTTGTGTCCTCCGGCATAAAGTCCTTTTGGTGGGCTTTCAGATAAGCGTTCATAGCCGGACTGAATCTCAGACGGAAATTTCCGCTTCTGTAAATCTCCATAGCTTCTGCCCACATCTGATTGATATACTCTCTTGAAGCCTGTTCATCTGCCAAAATATGAACCTCAGCCCTTTCAGGATAGACCATAACCGGAACGAAGCGGCGGTTGCCTGTTCGGTCGAGGGGAAGAAAGTCAAGGGTATTGGAAGAACCTCCAAACACACATTGTCGTTTTCTGTCTGCCGGATGTGTTTCATAGGGTATCTTATAGGTTTCCTTTTGGCGGCTCAGAAAGGACTTGATTTCTTCAATGCTCTTAGCGTTGGCGGTTGCAATCATTTCCGACATTTCAATAATCCAATGCCCCTGCATTTTGCGGTACACATTTTCATCATCCAGCTTCTTCAAGTCATCAGAGAACCAATCATCATTGACCGCAAGCAAACGGAAGAAAGAGGACTTTCCGGCTCCCTGACCGCCTACAAGACAGAGCATTACCTCAAATTTGCACCCCGGCTTAAAGGCTCGTGAGATAGCACCCAACAGAAACAACTTCAATGCTTCATAGGTGTAATCATCTGTATCAGAACCGAGAAAGCGGTGCAGACAGAAGCGTATGCGTTCCGTTCCGTCCCAGTGTAGGGCATTGAGAAAATCGCAGACAGGGTGGTAACGGTTTTCGTTGGCAATAACCGCAACTGCGTCTATGATTTTCTTTTCTACGGTCAATCCATAGTTTTCTTCAAAATATAGGAGCAGATATTTCACATCCACATCCGTCAATGTCGGGCTGTCACGATACCAACCGAGGGGCTTCACAATGTCGATTCTTTCGGTCAGAAGATTTTTTCGGATAGCTCCTTTCAAAAGTGGGTCATATTGCAGAACACGCTTATAATTTGCGGCAGTATTATAAACCTTACCTTTCTCGCTCTGCTCTAAGCTGTTTCGGATTTCTTCTACTGTGCATGGTTCTGTCTGCTGACAGTTCTGCAATTCGTTGTTCAAGTTTCAACACCTCCTTTCTCTGTTCTGCCACAAGTGCTTTTCGTTCCTCCAATGAACCATACAGAAGAATATCAAGCAGATATTCGATATAGTTCTTCTTATACAGTGCTTCTGCAAACAGAGGATTCCATTCCTCATCCGGCTGTTTAGGAGCGTATTTCTTTTCCCATTCTCTAAGAAGATGAAAATAATCCGTCAGCACCTTGTAGCAATGATTTTCTTCTTTTTGATATTTCTGCTCCGGTGTCGGCTCACGAATACGAGGGCGGACACTGGGCTTTTGTCGGCTGTCATAGTTAAGACCAAAATCTTCAGCAAGTTTGACAGCAGCTTCCCTCAGCCCGATACCGAATAGCTTCGCTGTGAGATCAACAGCGTCTCCGGTTGCTCCGCAGCCAAAACAGTAATAGCGTTCATCCAGCTTCATACTGGGGGACATATCCGAGTGAAACGGACAGCACGCCATACCTGTGCGACCCACTTTCAAGCCATAGGCTTCTGCGGCTTGTCGGGCAGTAACATTTTCTTTTACAATTTCAAATACATTCATGTGACTCCTTTCCTGAAACGAAAAAAGCACCTGTCATTTTCAAAACGAAAATAGCAAGTGCCTTAAAGTTCCATATTTAATTTTAGGTGCAAAAAAGCAGGAGACCTTTTCAGATTTCCTGCTTAGCAAAGCTGTGAAGATTTAATTGTGGTTGGGTTGCCAGTTATACAAACTGGGATTTTTCTTTTTAGAATGAATTATTTATTTTCTACAATAGCACCATATTTCGTATGCGGAAGATATTGTACCTTTAAATAAGTATTTTTATCAACATACCTTGAAAATACTGTGATTTCGATTTCATCATCTTTAACTTTATCATATAGAAAAATACTTCTTCTTTCAGAAGATATATCTGCACCACCATGAGATTGTTCAGTTACATATCCTTCTGCATAACTATACTGTTTGTTTATGATGTAAGGCATATCTAAAACAAAATCTTTCAAATATAAGATTAAAAGAATAGCTACTATAACAAGAATGGTATTAGCCAATCGAAGAAATATTATATCATTTTTTCCAGTATATTCTTTTTTTATCGCTTCTTTATCAAAAAATATCGAATAGATAAGTTTTCTTTTTTTAATTAGATAGATAATGCAAGCAATTAAAGCTATAACAAATAATGAAACTCTTATAAACAATCTAAATATAGCAAAATCCATAATATCATTCCCTTAAACTTCAAGTTTGTTGCTTACATTATACTTCATCAACCTAAAGAATGGAAGATATTTTCTTGCTCCCTAAAGCAAAAGCACCTGTCATTTTCAAAACGAAAACAGCAAGTGCCTTAGAGTTCCATATTCAGTTTTTGGGAAAAAAAGCAGGAGACCTTTTCTGATATGCTCCCTTTATGAGAGACAGTGAAAAAACAAACTGTCATCATGAAGGGAGCATATCATTCGGATCTCTTGCTTAGTAAAGCTGTGAAGATTTAATTGTAGTCAGTTTTTCTTATACCATCCGAAATTTATACTTTAATGTTCTCTCATAACAAAAATCAATTTTGTCCTCCAACAAAAATACCGTTTGGGGGATTATCCCATATAAAATTATCCTCAGCCACTTCGCTCTCTAATGCAATTTCAATTTTATATATCCCCACATTTTGGGCATTTTCATCATCCTCACTATACATATAAAAATTCATACAATACCGTTCCTTCTCTGTCAATATGAGATACATACCATCCAATTCCGTTTTCCTTTTACCATAGTTGCTTTCACTTGATGATGCACAATCGCCCTCAAAACTTTGGATACTGCCCTCAATATAATCGAAAAAAGCAGAGATTTCAGTGTCTAAATTCTCAATGTTCTTTTTGCTTTCTTCGGAAAATAGAGATTTGAGTTTCTCTGAATCCTGTTGCTTACATGCCTCGATAATTTGTTGACACATCTTATCCGTTTCATTTTGTTCAGAGCTAAACCAGTCATTGAAATATTTGTTAGAGCAGCCTGTTAAACCGAGTATAATAATCACACTGAAAAGCAACAGTACTTTCTTCATATAATTACATCCTTTACTTGATAATTGCAAAATCACTTATTGGATTAAGGTCATTACAAAAAATTTCTTACTATCATTATACTTCATCAACCTAAAGAATGGAAGATATTTTCTTGCTTCCTAAAGCAAAAGCACCTGTCATTTTCAAAGTGAAAACAGCAAGTGCTTTAGAGTTCCATATCCTGTTTTTTGCTTTTCGCCGGAAGTGTCCGGCTGACTTCACGCTCTGCCATTTCTTTCTTTTTTCGGCTCAACTGCTCTATAATGGAACTTTTGGCTTTCTTCTTGATTTGCTCCGTTCCGGCTTTTTTGACCTCCGGTTTCATCAGCGTGGTTTGAATTTTCTGAATGGTTGATTTCATAGCGTTTGTGATTCTGGCAATCACGCCATCCAATCGTTTCGTTGCATACTCGATTTCTTTCTTTGAAGCCTTACGCTCAGGGGAGAGAACCCATGCCTTAGACTGCTCCACCAGCTTAATATCCTCCTTGTGCGTTTCCAGTTTCACAGTATCAGCAACGACCTCAACCGCCTTGTCATAGGCAATATCGGCAACCTCGTCCACCAGAGCTTCCACATCCTCAATCTTCATCGTGAGTTCTTCCAGCTTTTGCTCCTGTGCTGCCAGTTGCTCCTTTTGCTTGAAAAGAATATAGTCCTGTTTTTCCAGATATGCACGACCACCATATTCCGGTTCTTCTTCCAGTTGTAAGCCATGCTTTTTCGCCACATCAAACAGCAGCACTCGGCAAGCTGAATCGAAAGTCATCTTGCGGTTATTTTTTCTTCCGACAGGCTTCTCCGGTTCCGGCAGTTCAAACCCCAGTGCTTCCAAAGCCTTTTCCTGTTGTGGGGCAATCTCCCCATATTGATTTTCACAGTCGAACACATGACGCTCGTGAATATGAGGGGTACTTTCATCCAAGTGCAGAGCCCAATTCAGGATATGGACATGAGAACCGAAACGCTCATTTACGATTTCCATAAATTCTGTGACGATCTCAATGAGCAATTCCGGTGGAACATGATTATCAAGCGTTCCAATCTGATAGACCGTTTCCTCTGGACAGGTCTTTTTGCTTTTGAGTAAATCTCCGGTTTCCTTATTTCTTTCAGGGTGTCGGTTCTTCACATTTCTTTCGTTCTGTCCGGTCACAAAATCACGATACCGCTGACGATAAAAAAGCTGTTCCACATCTTCAAAAGTGGCAGACAGCTCATTTTCCTTTTCGGGATTTTTGAAATTGCGGAAGCCATTGTAACAGTCCCAATAGAGATTTTGTTTGGCTCGTTCTTCGTCAATGTGTTCGCTGTTGGCAATGTCAAAACTGCGGTCATTGTGCTTCGGATTATAAACGCCATTCTTTCCGGCTCGTCCATTGTGTCTTGTTAATTTCACATGAGTTCCTCCTTTTCTTTTTGATTTCCCCGACAGGGGAGAAGGGCAGCGAAGCTGATTCCTTGCGGCTTTCTGCGTCAAGTAATACCCAGTACTAAGTGGCGAAACGCCACTTAACTGGGCAAGGCTGCCGCCCTTGACCTGCACAGGGATATTGCATTCCCTGTACCCATGCACAAAGGGTTGCACCCTCCGTACTCCCGCCCGAACAAACTGACTTCGCCCCGTCCCAAGCTCCGTCAGTTCCTTCGGTTTTACAAAACAGTCCACCGGACTATTTTGCAAAAAGAAAAACCGACGCATGATCGCTTTACGCTCAATACATCGGTTTCTTCATCTGACCTTAACGTTCATATTCAGTTGTGGCAGATTACGGATAATCTGCAAATGGATAAACAAAAACGACCAACTATGTAGCTGATCGTCCTTGCGTGGTTGCCTTAAAAAGTAGTTGATAAACACCCTACTCTTGAAAAGCTCGTTGTCATTTACATCTATTATTTTTGAATAGAAAAATTCCTTTATAGATGATAAAAGGAATTGAACCGATTACTCCAGCAAGTGTATAAATCGGGAAAGTAACAAATCCAATTATAATTTTAGGTGCGATAGGAGTTAGCCATTTCTTAACTAAACCACTATAAAAAATCAAACCTGTTGGTATTCCAGCAAAAAGCAATCCAAAAGAAAGAATACTTCTTGTAAATCCTAATGGTTCAGGAACAGACATATTTTGACTTGTCCAAAACGCAATGTACTCAGGGTCACTAAGTTGATTCATTTGATTAAGTGCTACAAAATAACCAAGTACACAACCAATAATTAAAAATAAACATATAAGCAATATTTGTTTCAACTCTTTTTTCATATTTCATCTTCCTTTACGGTCATATTCAGTTGTCTAACATCGTACTGTTATAAAATCTATGTCATTTACGATTTTTCTTATGCTGATTTGCCCAGTAAGATTTTACAGGGATTCTTCTTCTTTTTATGTCCTCCATAAATTCTTCTTTGTCAATATTACTATCAATGGTAAATAATTTTTCTCCATTTACATATACACGCATAGAACCTTTCCTTCTCTCGCAATAGGTAATATCTTCAAAGTGAAAAGTTCTCTTTCTGCCAAAAGTTGAACGCCATGTGATTTCATCTTCATCCACTTCCAGTTTCCACATAATCATATTCAATGAGCCTATAAAAAACACAACAAATGCAATGCCAAATACCAAGGGAGGAAATATATCATCCTGTTGGATAGCACTTGCTACAGTACAACCTCCTGTAAATAAAATTCCAAAAACAAATATAATAGTCAATGTTTTCTCTGTTTTTATTGTATAATGCGTTCTAATTATTCCCTTTTTCTGTTCTTCCTCTCGTTCTTTAGCTCTCTTTTGTTGAAGATTTATAAGATATTTCAAAAGAAGAAGTACAACTAAATAGGGGCCTATTTGTGTAATTATATTCAAACACATTCGTAAAAAATCATTCATTTTTTGCCCTCCATAGTTCCAGCTATATAAAAATGATTGTTTAAATTCGAGTATTTAAAACCTCACTTTTTCATATCTCATTATACTTCATCAACTTAAAGAATGGAAGAAAAAATTTTGTGTACAGAGTTCCTGTTCAAGCCTTGTAACGCACAATTCTGCAAAATCCATAGTCCCCGATACTTTCCTCACAGGCGATATACAGTCGGAATTCTGTCAGCTCATGAAATAAGAAAAACCGACGCATGATCGCTTTACGCTCAATACATCGGTTTCTTTATCTGACCTTGACGGTCATATTCAGTTGTGGCAGATTACAGGTAATCTACAAATTTCCCAAAACAAAATAGGATATTTATTTTTATTCTATTCAACTACATACCCATATTCTGTGTGTGGTAAATACCTTACAGTTATCTTATCTCCTAAATCGCTACCTGTTCCCCAATATTTTAATGAATGTTCTTCTCCAGTTTTCTCATCTCTAATATGTATTCTTCTTTCACTATTAGAGTTTTCTCCTGACATTGCACCTTGTGTAACTTCTCCGGTAACTTCAACTAAATTGTTAGATAGTAAATAAGGTATATCCAAGCAACAAGGAACAGTTATAAATATACCGAGAATCAATAACCCAACAACTGCCATCACATTGATTATTTTTTCCCATTTTTGATATTTTATTTTTTCTTCTTCATTGACAGCCTTTCGTTTTATAAACTTCCCATTTTTCTTTCTATGCAAAACATACATAATTAAGACTATAAATGATACTATAATCACTCCAAAAGTTCTAAACATCAATAATGCCATAAATTTGTACTCCTTTCAAAGCGACACGCTATTTATTAACAGCTTTATCAGCTAATCTTTTATCTCCCCATGGCGTTTTCAGCATAGGCTCATTATCAATAATTCCTGCTCTTAAAATTTCAAGGGGTTTTTCTAATTGTAAGATGTTTTTATTATCTATAATAATAGCAGTTTGAAATTCCTCAAAACTTTCAAAAACTCTGTCTTGAAATATAAAAGATATATTTTCTTTACATTCCTCTGCGTTAGCAGGTAAAACACAGGAACCCATCACATATTTTTTCTCATTATAGGAAAACTCAATAAGAGTAAAAGCCATATCATTATCATAATCAGACTTGATAATTTCCATTAGATCTTTTGCTTCAATAATGAGCGTTGGCTTTTCATTTTTCTTAAAACCAAACATGAATAACACCTCCAAGAATTAACTTTATCTTATTTTTCATTATACTTCATCAACTTAACGAATGGAAGAAAAAATTTGTGTGCAGAGTTCCTGTTCAAGCCTTGTAACGCGCATTTATGCAAAATCCATAGTCCCCGATACTTTCCTCACGGGTGATATACAGTCGGAATTCTGTCAGCTCATGAAATAAGAAAAACCGACGCATGATCGCTTTACGCTCAATACATCGGTTTCTTCATCTGACCTTGACGGTCATATTCAGTTGTGGCAGATTAGCCAATTTGAAAAATTACTCTGGCACATCTACTGAGTAGCTCAGACAATCGCCTCTTTTATTGCTTTTCAAATCGTTATAATACCACATATACATCGTTCTACCATATTCTTCATATTCTATAATCCCATCTGGCTTTTGACCTTCTACTTCTAATGAGTAAATTTCTTTATCATGTGCATAGCCAAAAACGAATCTGGTATCCGGATAATTTGGATTTAAGTCTTGTTGAATATCACTTATTGTTAAAGATAAATGGATAAATTTTTTGAAGTCTCCCCCATAAGTGGTATCTGGTGTAGTGGTAGCTGGTGTAGCATTTACAAACGCATATTGTACACTTGCTTCCTCCACCTGTTTTTTGCAGCGTGCCATCACAAAACCTTGAACGGGATCGTTATCGCTTCCTGCCCGATAGAAAATAGTATCATACTGTTTGCCATTCCATATATGCAATATTTCATCAACATGATTAAGAAAATCTTCTGGAACAGAAAATTCTTCATTTTCAGCATTCAAAGGAGAATTCAAAATAGCTTCTTCGACAGAACTATAATATATGAGTTCAGAATCCTTTTTATCGTAATCACTCAAATTGAATTCGACATATGCATTGTCTTTATTGTCATCTTCCGGAACATAAGTATAACGACCATTTTCAATATGGTCATCATAATCAACAAACAGTCCAATACATATCAGCGCTGCAAAAATCAAAAAAACTATTCCTACAATGATTAGCAATATTTTCAAAAATTTTTTCATACAAAAGTCCACCTTCTTGCTTCATTTCAGTAAATTATATCATACCGATATGAACAATTCAATTCACGCTCTATCAAGTAGTTTTTTACTTACCTATAACGCACATTTCCGCAAAATCCATAGTCCCCGATACTTTCCTCACAGGCGATAGGCAACGGTCAAAACATCAGGTCTGCACCTGACATTTTAACCGCATATCAGCCCTGATTATCACATTATCCCTGCTGGCTGTTCAGCCCATGCTTTTTCGCATATTCACTGGCTTTCTGTCTGCGTTCCTCACTGTAAGGCGGCAGGAAACGGATAGACAGACGGGACTTTGCCAGCTCATAAGAAACACCGCCTTGAACATTGGATTTTTCCAGTCGGCAAAGGTCAGGGTACTTCTTAGCAAAAGCAGCCAACCTCTTTTTCAATCCGGCGTTGTGGGTGTAGATATTTGCCTTGTCCTCGCCCTCATTAAAGAGAACGATTGTTTCTTTCTCAATCTTTGTCAGTCTCGTCATAGCAGCCCTCCCTACGGTTTTTCAACACCCTCAGCCTGCGGTAAAAGCAACGATACCACCTTTCAACACCCTCAGCACTCAGCTTGACGGAAAGCATATAAAACAGCTTCTTCGCCACCGGATCGGGTGCAAGGGCAGCCACCATACGCAAACGCTCGACAGTTGCTTTCAGGTTCGGACAGCCAAAGGCATAAAGGGCTTCCATTTCATTCCGGTTCATCTTCATTGTGTTTTCCTCCTTAAAGTTTGATAAATGAAAAGCGACAGACACTTCATAAGGAAATACCTGTCGCTTCGTTGACGATATAAAATTGTTGGTTTTGGACTTGATAAAATCAGCAGTAAATCATTTCCTGTCTGATGATTTCTTCGGCTCGGTTACGGATAGAGTTTATGGACTGTACCCACAACATCTGATTATCTGCTTTCATGGTTTCGGTCACACCCTCGGCTTGTTTCATCTGCTCAATGATAAGGCTGCACCTTTCCGCTGCCTGTTCGTTCAGGTCAGCAAGGTAAGTATGCAGTTCGCCGGATAAACAGAGGGCAGATAACCTTGCAGGGCGGTACTGCTCCAAATATGTCCTGTGCAGTCTGCCCCACATACCGATAGGGCGGTGTTCCTCCGGCAGCTTCAAGTCCGGCACATAGTAATCGCCCACAAGAACATAGTCCAGACCATTGCTTTCATCATGGATTCGTGGTTTCAATTCTGTCATGCTATTTTTTCTCCTTTCACTTTTTGCCGATTTGATTTGCTTGTGGCGTTCTGTTCAACACACACATTGCTATCAGAGCTTTTTTCTTCTGCTATACGCTCATGCTCCGCAAATTCTTTTGATTTCTCACGAATCTTTTTCATATACTTACGATTGGATTCTCGTTTTCTGCGAAGTCGTTCCGCCTCTTTTTCAGCAGCAATCCTTTCTTCCTCGGTTGGTTCATGCTGCTCCACAGGTACTTGAAATTGCCCGACATAGTTAAGATATATCTCCACCTCTGTGGTGCGGTCTGCACCTTTTCCTTGTGGCTCGTGAACCAGAATTTTGTCGATAAATTCATTTATCATGGCAGGAGTAAGTTCTGTAATGTTCTCATACTTTTTGACCAGCTTTAGAAAACGCTCCACATTATTTTGACCGCCTATAATCCGTTGCATATCAGCGGTGTCAGTCTCAATAATCTTGTTCAGCTCGTTCTGCTCATTTTCATAATCAGTAAGCATACTCTGAAAAAGTCTGTCCGGCAATCTTCCAATCACATTATCTTCATAGATTTTCCTGATAAGCATATCCAGTTCGTGAACTCGCTTCTGATTTCTTTCAATGCGGTTTTTTACAGTTTCAGAAACAGCAATATCTTTCATCGCCGATTCTTCTTGCAGAGAATAGACAAACTCCTGCTCATTCAAAGAAACATAATGGCAAGTCTCCTGTATGGTTTTCAGAATGATGCTTTTAAGTGCTTTTGTTGAAATATGGTGGCAAGTACAGTGACGATCATACTTCTGATAAGCAAGATTATAAGTGGAACATTCATAACAATCTGCCGGATTGGAATAACTTGTCCTTTTTTCGCCTTTGGCAGTATAGTATATTCTTTCTCGCCCTTTCCGCTGCCTGTGATTATACATCGGCGCACCACAATCAGCACAGTAAATCTTTCCGGTCAGAACATTAGGCTCGCCCATAGGATCTGCTTTTCTTACATTCTGTCTTAACTTTTGAGCAAGCAGCCATGTTTCTTCATCGACAATAGGCTCTTGTGTATCATCAAAAACCACCCAATCTTCCTTGTCTGCCCTTTTCGTCTTTTTGTCCTTATAGGAATTTTTGAATGTCCTGAAGTTGACAGTCTTTCCGATATACTCTGGTCGGGCAATCAGAGTAGTAACCTGATTTCCTCGCCACATATACGGATTTTCTTTGTCATAGTTGCTTGCATGATTTCCAAGTCCCTTTTTTCCAAGATAATAAGACGGTCTTTCTATTTTTTCTTCTGAAAGTTCTCTTGCTATCTGATAAGGTCCTTTTCCCTCAATAGTCATGCGATAAATTCTGCGGACTACTTCAGCAGCTTCTTCATCAATAATCCAATGGTCGGGGTTTTCGGGGTCTTTCAAATAGCCGTATGGTGGGATATTACTTGTATGAGCGTTGCCGGAAGAACCTCTGGATTTCAGTACAGCTTTAATTTTCTTACTTGTGTCCCTGACAAACCACTCATTCATGATATTCAGAAAAGGGGCAAACTCACTGGTTTCTTGACGGTCACTGTCAATACCATTATTGATTGCTATAAATCGAACTTCCTTTTCTCTAAACAGAATGTCAGTGAAAAAACCTACTTGCAGATGATCTCTGCCGATTCTGGACATATCCTTGCAGATACAGGCAGTGATTTCTCCGTTTTTAACACCTTCAACAAGTCTGTTCCATGAAGGTCTGTCAAAGGTCGCTCCACTCCAACCATCATCGGTAAAATGAACAAGATTCGTAAAGCCATGTTTTATAGCATAATCTTCAAGCATTTGCTTTTGATGAACGATACTGTTACTCTCTCCAGCATTATCATCATCACGAGACAGTCTTTCATACAAAGCAGTAATGCCATTGCTTTTATCTTTTTTTCTTCTCATGCTGAACTCCTTTCTTCAATTCCTATCCACTCCTTACGCTCACAAAATATCACATCTGTGTACTGTTTCGGTGGCTGTGTAAAATGCTCCGATACAAAAGAATCACAAGGACCGTAATGCTTACCTGCCCAGATATCCAGCTCCGGCTCTTCTTTCTCACTCTTTACGCCAAAGAACTGTTTCATTTTATTTTCGATTGCCTTGAATCCTTCCTGCTTTGTTTTCTTTGCCGTGAGATAAAACGTATGATAATTACAGGTAATCTGGCTTTTATGGCTTTCATAAATATAAGGATCTGCAGTTGCTGTCAGTACCCTGGCACTGATCAGATACAAAATCTTGCGGTTTCGCTCTTTCAGTTTACCTATATCTGCCTTTGCTACTTCCATGGTCGGGATAATTGCATGGTGATCAGATACTTTCTTTGAATTTAATACCTTACTCACGTCCGGTTGATATTCCAGGCTTTCAGCATAAGGCATTTCCCCAAGTAACATCTGAATCAGAGTTTCTGTGCTTTCTCCCATCTCATCTGTCAGATACTGGCTGTCTGTTCTCGGATAAGTGACAAGCTTCTGCTCATACATCTCCTGCACTGCATCCAATGTCTGCTGTGCGGTATAGCCAAACATTCTGTTAGCTTCCCTCTGAAGGGTGGTCAGATCATAAAGCTTCGGAGGGCGGACTGTTTTCTCTTTCACATCATCCTTTTCCACTTCGCACATCCGCTCCAGGCAGTCCGCAGCCACTTTATCTGCATCCTCTTTTTTCTGAAAATGCTCTGTAACTGCATCCATATCATCAAACTTGATATGAGCCATATAATATTTTTCTTTGGTAAATTCCTTGATCTTCTGATTTCGATCCACGATCATGGCAAGTGTTGGTGTCTGCACTCTTCCGACTTTCAGATTCTGGTTATACAGAACGGAAAAAAGACGGCTCGCATTGATTCCCACCAGCCAGTCTGCCTTTGCCCTGCAAAGTGCTGACTGATAGAGACTGTCATAACACGAACCGTCTTTTAATGACGCAAATCCATCTTTAATTGCCTGTTCTTCCATGGAAGAAATCCAGAGCCGCTTCATCGGCTTTTTGCATCCTGCCTGCTCATACACCAGACGAAAGATTAACTCTCCTTCACGTCCTGCATCAGTAGCACAGATCACTTCATCTACATTGGAATCTCTCATCAGTTTTTTCAAGATTCCGTACTGCTTCTTTGTTCCATCCAAAACCTTGTGTCTCCAGCATTCCGGCACAATCGGCAGATCTTCATATCTCCATTTTTTATATTTTTCATCGTATTCCGATGCATCGCATAATCCAACTAGATGTCCTACGCACCAGGAAACGATATAACCGTTTCCCTCCACGTAGCCATCTTTTCTTGTTCTGGCTCCCAGTACCGAAGCCAGTGCCATCGCAACCGATGGCTTTTCTGCAATCACTAATTTCATTTACTCCTACTCCTCTTCTTCATCTTCCAGTACATCATCATTGAAATCTTCATCTCTCAGGATTTCCGGTTCTGCACTTTCTTCCTGCTCATCTGCATCGTCTACTTCCCGTTTTTCTGACTCTGAATCTTCGGATTCATCTTCATCCTCTTCCATCTCATCCTCGTCATCATATTCATGCTTTGGTTTATAGACTTTGAAGTAATATCCTCCTGCCGCAGCTCCGACTGCTACCAGCGCAATCAGAAGATACGTTCCAAATGGGCTTTTATCTTCTGGCATCTGGATTTCATCCTCCACCTTATCTTTCTCATCTGTCTCTGTCGTTTCCGGTTTTTCTTCCTCTGCTTTTTTCTCTGGTTCTGCATAAACCGTATCCACTTCCGGAAGTGTCACCGAATCAGAAAGTGTAAAGTTCATCAGATCTTTTTCACTGACTTCTGTAAGAAAATACACATTATCCTGAGATTTTGAATTGTCGATGATCAGATAAAAAATCTTACCACTCTTAGTTGAAATGGTATAAAACTCTTTTGTGCCTTCCGTAGCCGTTTTGGTAACAGAATCTGCTGTCTCGCCTTCTTTATTAAGCTGTTCCTCAATACCTGTCACTGTCCGATCATCCACAGTTCCTTTTGCATCTGTTGGCTCAGATGCCTGCGCATCCTGCGGAAGCGGTGAAGTCGTTGTTTTCTCAGTCCCAGTTGCATCTGCACTGGTCGTGGTTGCCATTGCACCATTACTGTCACTGGAAGTTTTCTGTTTCTCTGCCTGCTTCTTTGCCCATTCATAATAAGGATTCTGCAACACATACTTTTCAGAAGTATTTCCGGCACCATCCGTTACCGTGATTTCAATCTGTTTTGTTGTAAAATCTTTCTGTGTCAGTTGCACTCTCAGCATTCCATCCTTCAGATCTGTATAAGTGGTGCCATTAACTGTCACAGAAGTAATGCCGGAAACGGTATCATTTCCCTGAATCGTCAGTACACCATCTGTCAGAGATGCAGAAAGCGTAGGCTTTTCTGTGTCATAACACTTAATAGAGCGATTCTGCTCATAGACCTTCCCCTCACCATCTGTCACACGGACATACACTGTCTGGTTTCCAGTGATCGTGATACTTCCGCTTCCGGTTACATCCTGCCAGCTCCCATCTTTTCCTGCTTTTGCTTCAATTTTTGCTATTGAGAAACCATCCGGCATATGGCTGGCATCTACCGTAACAGCAATGGTTGTTTCTCCCTGTTTCCAGCCATCCGGTTTCTCAATCGTGATTGCAGGTGTTGTATTCTCAGCTGCATAAGCAGTCTGTGTCTGGAGCAAAGGTGTTGTCAGGCAAAGAAATGTCGTTGCTGCAAGCAAGCTCTTTTTTACCCTGCTTTTAGTAATTGTTCTCTTCTTCTGTTTCATTTTTTCCAGATTCATCATCGGCTTTTGTTTCCTCCTTCTGTATTTCTACCCTGCCGGGCAGTTCATTTTTCATTCTCTTTTTGAAAGCTTCTAATTCCGGAATACTCATATCCATCGCACGGATAATTTTTACAATTTCCAGATTTTCCGCTTCTGTTTTTGCTATCTCCGCAGCCTTGAACCGCTTTAAATCTGCTTCATATCTGGCTTTGGAAGCTTCCATTTTCTCTTTGGCTTTCTCATAATCTGCCGTAGCTTTTTCAAGACTTTTCATCGGTTCTCCTTTCCGGACGGCTGATGCAGCCGCCCTTTTTTCTTACCATCGTCCAAATCCATAGAAATGGCTCTGCCAGTATGGGGAATTGATGGACGTATACTGCACCGGATGTCCACAATGGATCATCTGACCATTGCCTACATAGATTCCGATATGCGTTACCGGCTCCCCTGCGTCGTAAGTTCCAGTAAAGAAAATCAAATCTCCCGGCTGCGCCTCCGACTGGGATACTGGTGTACAAATGTTGTACAGTCCCTGTGCTGTTAATCTTCCTGTATTCCTTACACCAGAGTTTGTCAGACAGTAGCTTACAAATCCAGAACAATCGAATCCACTTGGGGAATATCCACCCCACACATATGGTGTTCCGAGATATCTCGCTGCTTCATTTAACAAACGCTGTGCTGCTTCACTGGTATATTCATTTCCGCCAAATCCTGCCCCTTCTCCTGTTTCCAGATAAAAGATCGGATTTAACCGCTCTCCATTTTTCAGAAGTTCAATATGAAGATGGCTTCCTGTGGAATTTCCAGTATTTCCTACAAGACCTATCTCATCACCTTTCGTGACGGATGCTCCTGCAGATACACTCCGGCTGCTTAAATGTGCATACCGCAGTTCATAGCCTTTACTGTCCTTGATCACAACATAATTGCCATAGCTGTCGTTATAAGCAGAAGTTGTAACCGTTCCGGTCAGCCCTGCCATTACTGTTGTCCCTTCCGGTGCTCCGATATCCATACCATTATGAAGCTGATTTGCTCCTGATATTGGATGAATCCTGTATCCATAATAGCTGGTCACACTGGAATACCAGTTAAAATCAACCGGTGTTGCAAACATCTGCAAGTTGCCTTTTGTATCGTTGTAGGCACTGAACAGTTCTTTCTGGAAAAATCCCAGCCTGTCCTGACAGATTGACATCAGGTTTCCACTATTTAAGGTGACATTCAGCACATCTACATCTCTTGTCCTGGTCACTTCCACTTCATTGCTTCCATTATCATCTGCCAGATAACATTCCCATGTTTGATGTCCATGTGCAGATGCTGCCGCATGACTGTCATAATAGACATCAAACTGTACACCGTATCTTGCGAAAGCTCCGGTATCTTCTACAGTATATTCGACACCATTCATAACTACCTTTGTTCCCATTGGTACAAACGGATTGGAAGCATCTACCGCTAAGGTATGATTGGCAGTTGGATATGCTCCACTGGCAGTCGGTCCTCCGCTCCAAATACCACAACAAATTGGGCAGTTACAATACCCACTGGTCACAACCTGTCCCAAAGATTCTCCAACTCTTACAGTTGCTGTCTCTGTCACAGTCTCATTGACTGCTTCTGTTTCTAACCGATACTGCAATGCAAAAAGAGCATCCAGTTCTGGCTTTACCTGTTCAAAGGTAAATTCTTCATACTTTGCTGACAGATAACTGATCAGGATAAACGGATCATGCTCAATAGGTCCGATGTTATATCGGTATTCCTCATGTCCCGGTTCTTCAGATTCCATGTTGTTGATCCGCTCCTGCAGATTAGCTTCCAGCTGTGTGTAATACAGTTCCGCTTCCCGGATTGCCTGATCCGATGACAGATAACTGGTTCCGGTATAAGTGATCACATTTTGTAAAAACACTGCAGAGCAAGACGTGACATTCGTTATGATCAGAAACATCAATCCGATTAGAACTGCTACACTGATATACACCTTCCGGTTTTCTTTAAAGAAGTTGGTGACCTTACCGCCAATCTTCTTAATATAATCAATCGTACCTTTTGTAGCTGTTCCTACTGTCTGTTCACTTCGCTTCGCTTTGGCATAATCCCGTTTGATCTGTTGCTTCTGAATCTGTTTTTTCAGCTTCTTCTGCTCCTGATGGGCTGCGGCCTGTGCCTGTTTCTCTTCCTGTCTTTCAAGTCTGCTTCTTTTTCTGGATGCCCTCTGTTTCCTGCGTCTTGCACTTCTCTGTTCCAGCCGGTAAACACCTTCGCCGCTTTCTTCTAACTTATGGGCACCTTCTACCGCCGCATTATCGTCTTCATTTTTGCTGATCTCACGGTGCAATGCTGCGGAAGTTGCACTACCTGCTTTCTTGACAACAGAAGTTTTTTCTGTTTTCACAGATTCCCCTTCGCCAAACTTCAAGCGGGATTTCTTCTTTTCAGGAGCTTCTCCATCATTTGCCTGATAGACCTGTGCCTTCTTGGAATGTTGCTTTGCTTCCTTCTTCTTTTTGGCTTCCTCATAAGAAAACTTTTTGGCTTTTTCCTTCTGTTTCTGATGGCGGAAATTGACTCCATCCGCATCCATCTGGTTCAACTTCTCCATATCTTTATCATTTTTCACAGAAGCACCAGTCTCCTCATAAGCAAATTTCAAACGCTGCTTTTGTTTTGGCTTTTTGCTGCCACCTGTCTGATTTCTCCGGCTGTCTCCTCTGTTTTCTGATAGATCCGCACGTTTTTCTTTCAGTCTCCCTGACTGTCCGGCTTCGGATTTTTCTGCAAGTCTGGATTCTTTTCCGACTTCAGCACGGATTCTTTTTCTATTTTGCTGTTTACTACTCTGTCCAAGATCCTCACTTTGCTTCTCTGTCCGTATCAGTTCCGGTGCATCTCTGGATTTTTGCACAGAGGGACGAATATTTTTCCCACTCCGTTCAGACTGGCGGGGAGACTTATCCACAAGGTTTTCTTCTTTTTCCCCCTGTTTTCTTCCCATCTGCACATCACTGGCACGGTTACTGACACGAACAGAAGATTTATCTGTCAGGTTTTCTTCCACCAGACCATCCTTGGTCATCTTTTGGACTTTCTTGTCCCTGACTTTCATTCTCTGTTCTGCCACTACTTACTCCTCCTTCTTCGGATACCCTTTCCCTGCCTGTAATAAGCAGAGAAAAGCGATGCCGAAAACAGCACCGCCACTAAAAGTTAATACATATGAAATTGCTCGTAACATTGTTTTCTCCTTTGATTTAACCTGCTTCGGAAGTCTCCTCTAAGCGGGTTGTCATGATTTTATAGAGGGAATTCTTCGGGAATCTGTCTACAAATGGGATAATGACATTTCCATAGAACAAAAGTCCTTCCCCCTCATTACTGTTGGTTACATAGGACAGCTGGGTTGGTGAGATATTCAGCTGTTTTGCCAGAATCTGCCTGTCTCCGGATGCCTGGTTGAGCATATAGATAAAATCAGAGTTTTCAAAAATATTCTCGATTTCCCTGGAAGCTAAAAGATCCTTAATGTTCTGGGTAATTCCTGTCGGAATACCGCCCCATTTACGGAATCGCTTCCAGATTTCCACGCTGTAGGCTGCTGTCTGTTCTTCTTTTAAGAGAAGATGGAATTCATCCACATAGTAACGGGTGGATTTATGAGCGGAACGGTTGATCGTCACTCGGTTCCATACCTGGTCCTGCACAATCAGCATCCCGATCTTCTTCAGCTGTTTTCCAAGCTCCTTGATATCAAAACATACGATACGGTTGTTGATGTCCACATTTGTGCGATGATTAAATACATTTAGGGAACCTGTAACGTAAATCTCCAATGAAGTTGCCAGACGCTGTGCTTCCGGCTCTTCCTGTTTCCGCAACAGATTATATAAATCCTCCAGTATCGGCATCTTCTCTGGCACCGGATCAGCGAGATATTCCTGATAGACCAGCCGCACACAACGGTCAATGATCGTTTTTTCTACCGGCTCCAGTCCATTCTTTCCGCCAACAATCAACTCACACAGAGATAAAATAAAATCTGCTTTTAATGACAGCGGATTGTCTTCCTCGGAATAATTCAGGTTCAGATCCATCGGATTGATATACTGGTCAGATACCGGTGAAACCCGAACCACCTGTCCATGCAGCGCCTGCACAAGTGCCGAATACTCGGCTTCTGGATCGCAGACAATGATATCGTCTTCCGTAATCAGAAAACAGTTCGTAATTTCCCTCTTTGCTGAAAATGACTTACCAGAACCTGGTGTACCAAGAATCAGTCCATTTGGGTTCTTCAGGCGTTTCCGATCAACCATGATCATGTTGTTGGATAACGCATTCAATCCATAATAAAGAGCTTCCCCTTCCTGAAACAGTTCCTGTGTCGTAAATGGCACAAAGATTGCGGTTGATGATGTGGTAAGCCCTCTCTGAATTTCAATTCGATTGACTCCAAGCGGAATACAGGACATGAGTGCTGCTTCCTGCTGATAATCCAGCTGTTTTAAGGAACAGTTATATTTCTGTGCGATTCCCTGTACCTGGAAAATATTATTCTCCAGCTTCTGCCGCTTCTTTGCGGTATTCATAACCAGAACCGTCACAAGGAACATTCGCTCATTTCTGGACTGCAGATCTTCCAGCAGGTTTTTCGCCTCTTCTCCATAGGTTACAAGGTCCGATGGAAGCACGTCCATATCATAACCGGAACGTACTGCCCGCTTCTGCTCTTCAATCTTCATCTTATCCAGATCTGAAATCTTGCTCTTGATCATCTTAATCGCAGAACTCTGGTCAATGGACTGGATATGAATGTTGACATTGATGCTGTCATCCACATCCAGGAAATCTGCAAGCATCCGGTCTGTCAGCTCCGGTGCAAGAATCTGCAGGTAACTTACACTTCCCATCGTTCTTCCCATCAAAAATGTCTGATTCTTGGAAAAGTTAAAGGAAGTCGGTGCAATAAAATCTTTGGTTTTTAATCCGGTTTCCGGCAGCATCTTATACTGGAACTTAAATGGTTCGATCCGATCCTGGTTGAACACATGATACAGAATCTCAAGCCTTTCCAGTCCATTCAAGGAATGTGCCTGTGCTCCCAGAACCTTAAAGTTGTTTAAGATATCTGTTTCGATTCTTTCAAGTCTTGGTCTTGCTACCTTCAGACTCTCTGCTTCGATTCCAAAAGTGATATACTTCGTCTTTACCAGACCATTATTTCCCTTGGAAAGCTGATTTTTCAGCATAGTACGGTACTCTTCACGAATGGCATTAAAGTCATCCGTCTGATCCGGAATATCAATGCTTTTTTCAAATTCTGCCACATCCACCTGCTGATTGATGAAGGACAGCTGCACACTGATGGAAGAATCAAAGTAATTTAAGAAATCACAGTAATTCTCAAATATCGTGGTCTTATCCTCGTTTAAAGCAAGCTGATAATTGATGTCGTAAAACTGAATCGTCTTGGAGAAAAAGGTCTTTGTCACCTGGCAGATACCATCCTGCAACATCCGAATATACGGAATACTCTGCTGTGCAGTTGTAGGAATGCTTTTCTGTTTCCTGCGGTCCCGTTCCTGTTTCTTCTTACGCTTTTCCTGTTCTCTTTCTTTTCTGCTTTTTTTGTTTCTTCTTTCCTGACGGTTTCTTTTTTCCGCCAGGGACAGACGCTCCTGCTGAGTCTCCTGCTTTGTCTTTTTTGCCATCCGGCACACCCTCCTTTTTTACAAGGGTGGAAATCTCCTGATAAAAATTTTCTGTCTTATATGGTCTTACTGCCGGACAGATAAACTTCTGTCGAATGATATTTGCCACCACTTTTTCAAAGGGAAGTCCGTCTTTTTCATACATTGCCATGAAGAAAAACGGAAGCATGATCGTTACCATCAAAATGGCAGCAATACTGGAACCGATTGGTTTTCTCATGAACAGATAAAACGGAATTCCCACAACTGCGGCAAGTGAAAAGAAAATCAGCTGCCGCTTTGTCAGATTTAATGCTACTTTTGTTTTGACCTTGGTAAGGTCTTTTGGTACTGGTACATACGCCATGGTATGCGCTCCTTTCCTGCCCGCTAGTGGGCATTGAATATAGATTTGCTAAGGCTTCCGGTCTTGAATAATGAAAATGCAAGAATCACGGTATAAGCCGCTACTGAAAACATAGCTGCATGAAGATCACTGGATATGGTCATTGCATTTACTAAAACTGCATAAATTCCCACACAGACCATCATGAAGAATCCCTGAAATGCCAGTGCGAACAAGCCTTTTAAATAGTTGTTTCCGATATTGCCCCATTCCTTATTGGTCATGGTGGCAAACGGAATTGGTGCTATGGAAGTATAAAGGTAAATTTCTATCATTCTTCCGAACAAGATTACCGTAATGATAATTGACAGAATGTGCATGGTAACACTGATCAACATCGTTTCCATGGATAGCAGGAACAAATCCCCTAACTCCATATCCTCCAGGGCATCCACAATCCGTGAAATTGCTTCCGTTGCATCCACCGCAGTGTTTCCTGATATCACCCCGGCGGCATTGTTGACCACATGCTGGCCAACGTCAAAGACCGCCATCGTGATATTGAACGTATTTGTCACCAGATAAATAGCTACATACGCTTTGAAGATCCAGAGGAAAATATTGTAAGTCTCAAATTCATGGAAATTGTTTTTCTGTGTTACCATCGTGATCAATTCATAGCACAGGACAAAGGTGATGATCAGTCCCGCAATGGGGACAATCACCGTTTGGGATATATTCTGAATCAGATTAAAAATCCCTGCATTCCATCCCTGCGGTGTCTGTCCCACCTGCCCGGCTATGGTTCCCACCTGCTCATTGACAGACGTGAACATGTTATCCAAACATGACTTGATAAGCCCGATCAGGATATCCTTTATCGCTTCCGTAATTCTCTCAATGATGGTGTTCATCTACCACTCCTCTTAAGAGAACAATGTTGCCAGCTGTGGAATCAGGGTAGTTCCCAGCAGCATGATTCCGGCACCAGCCATCAGCTGTTTGATGCCCTGGCTTTTTACTGATGTGCGATAAAGAAGTAATAGAAGTGTAAAAAATTTTGCCGTTCCTATCCGGCACTTGCGCATTGTGTCGGATAGGTCGGGCGGTTATTCGGGCAAGTCCACCTTGCCAACAAAAGAATAATAAATCTCAATGTCCTGTCTGCGGGTCTTGTTCTCGTCATAGCTGCACTCATGCACAACGATTTTCTCTACAAACTCCCGCAGCAGAGTAGGGGTAAGTTCTTCAAAGCTGGTATGCCGCCGGACAACATTCATAAACTTTTCTGCGTTCACGGTGGCTTCCTGTGCTTTGGAAAGCTCCGCTTGGATAGCAGCGGCTCTTTCTTTCAGCTCCCGTTGTTCTGCTTCATAGTCTGCCGACAGTTCTGTGAAACGCTCGTCTGATATGCGCCCGGTCACGCTGTCCTCATACAGCCGCTTGAAGATAGCGGATAACTCGGCTATGCGTTTCTCGGCGGCTTCCAGTTCCTTTTTCTTGGCGGCGTTCCTGCGTTTGCCCCCGTCCTCGTTCTGCTCAATCAAGAGTTTCATAAACCGGGCTTCATGCTTTGCCGCATAGCTGGTCACTTTCCGCAGATTGGAGAGTACACCAGCGGTCAAGAGGTCGGTGCGGATAAAGTGCGCCGTACAGTCATGGGTGCGTTTCTTGTAGTTGCCGCAGATATAACAGTCCTGCTTGCGCTTGTCCGTCTGGTATCGCTGCTGATACATCACGCTGCCGCAGTCCGCACAGAACAGTATGCCGGAGAACAAACCCACTTCATCATAGCGGTTTGGGCGTTTGCGCTGTTTGCGAAGCTCCTGCACCCGTTCCCATGTCTGGGTGTCTATGATAGGCTCGTGGTGGTTCTCGAAAATCACTTGCTTTTCCGGGGGATTTTCTACACTGTGCTTGACTTTGTAAGAAAGTTTTTCTGTCTTGAAATTTACCAGACAGCCTGTGTATTCCCGGTTTTCAAGGATATGCACTACGGTATTGGTCGCCCACTTGCACTCATAGCCGGGGTGGTAGCGGCGGGTGCTGCCCGTCCTGCGGTATTCCAGCGTTCCCGGCGTGGGGATTTGCTGCTCTGTGAGCATACGGGCTATCTTGGTCGGACCATTCCCGGCAAGACAGAGGTTGTATATCTGCTTGACTACGGGTGCAGCTTCCTCGTCAATGATGAAATTTTCGTCCTCGTCCATGAGGTAGCCATACACAGGCTTGCTTGTGATGGGCTTGCCACTCATGCCTTTTGAGCGTTTTACCGCCCGTATTTTCTTGCTCGTATCTCTCACCAGCCATTCGTTAAAGATATTCCGCAGCGGGGCAAAGTCATTGTCGCCCTGTGCGCTGTCCACTCCGTCATTGATAGCGATGAAGCGGACGCCTTTCTGTGGGAAAATCATTTCCGTGTACATTCCCACTTGCAGGTAGTTTCGCCCTAACCTCGACATATCCTTTACGATAACTGTCCCGACTTTTCCGGCTTCAATGTCCGCAAGCATGGCTTGAAAACCGGGTCTTTGAAAGTTCGCACCAGAATAACCGTCGTCCGTGTACCAGCGCAGATTGGAAAAGCCGTTCTGCTTCGCATAGGTTTCAAGGATACGCTTCTGATTGGAAATGGAATTGCTCTCGCCTTGCAGCTCGTCCTCATGGGAAAGTCTTGGGTAAAGGGCGGTAATTGGTTGTTGGTTGGTCTGTCTTAACATAAAATCCTCCGTTTCCGACAGCCAGCCCCACTATTCCGTACCTTGATTGTACCACATGGGGCGGCTGTCTGTATAGCGGCAAAAGCGTCAAATCTGCTTCTTTATGGTCTGTCAAATCGCCGTTTTTTGTGTAGCAGCTTCCGCTTCCAGCACTTTCATCATCTTGTCGGCTGCGGTGTCGGTTGCGCCCTGCTTGAAGAAGCCGGAAACGGTAAGGACGGAGTTGCCCATGCGGATTTCCGTTACACAGTCCGGGCGGCGGTCTGTTTTGGTGGTGCTTGTCTGTTTGGTTTCTGTCATAGGCTCTCCTTTCGCTGCTTTATCAGTTGCTTTAATCGTTCCAGCTTTTCCTGTGCGGTTTCCTTTCGGAAGTTGCTGCCCGTGAAGCGGACGGGGGCGCACATGGAAGTCAGCCTGTCATAGATACGGGCGTGGGGCGTGTCCTGCGGGTGCTGCAATTCCTCCAGCGTGAGGTTGGTCGTGGCGATCAGCGGCTTGCCGCTTCGGTAACGGCTGTCAATCACGCTGTAAACCTGTTCCAGCCCGTACTCTGTCCCTCGCTCCATACCAAAATCATCAAGTATCAGCAGAGGGTAGCTGCAAAGGCGGGAAATATATTCGTTCCTGCCCTCAAAGCTGGCGGCAAGGTCACCCAGTATCGTTGCAAAATTTGTCATGCGAACGGCAACCTCTTTTTCCATAAGGGCGTTGGCGATACAGGCGGCAAGGTAGCTTTTTCCTGTCCCCACGCCGCCCCAAAACAGGTAGCCGATATTTTCAGCCTGCATGGTTTCCCAACTCTCCACATAAAAGCGGGCGGTTTCGGTCTGTGGGTTTCTGCCGTTGTCATGCTCAAATGTCCAGTTCCGCATAGCGGGGTCGGTAAAGCCCCGGCGTTTCAAGTCCTCCACTGTTTCAAGGTGCTTCTGTCGGCTTTCAGCGGCTTCCCGCTTTTCACGGGCTGCCCGGTGGCAGTCGCACTCTGCCGGGTGTCGGTCATGCCCTAACCATTGGGCGGTTTCTTTTGAAAAGTATGCTTCTTTTGGCGTATGGCACTTGCCGCAGTATAAAAGCCCGTCCTCGCCTGTGTAGTCCTCTGCTTCGGCGGTAGTGGCTGTAATGTCCGTAATCATAGCTTCAATCTCGTTTTTCATAAGCTCTCGCCCTCCTTGCATGAATAATCGGGTATGCCCTGTTTCGGGGCAGCCTTGCCTTTGGCAGCGTCCTCCTGCGCCCACTTGTAAATGGTGGCTGCATGGCTGTGGTACTGCTTCCCGGTGGAAGCGATATGGCAGGAAAGCCGGTCAATATAATACTCCCACTTGTCGGGCAGCTCTGTTTTCAGCCCGGAAAGCTCTGTATCGGTCAGTATCACATTGTTGTATCTGCCATAAGCGGCGGGGGCGGGGTATCCCGTTTCTCCCTCTCTCTCTTTTTCTATCTCTATCTCTTTCTCTAACTCTATCTCTATCTCTGGTGGACGAATGTCGGACAAATGTCCGCCTTTTGTCCGGGGCGGTAAAAGTGCCTTGTTTTCCAGCCTTGCAGCCCGTTTCCTCTCGGCTTCGGTAGAGGACTGTCCTATCATCAGCTCAATGTCGGTCATATAGAAAGCCCCGCTGTCAAGCTGCTCCACAAGCCCCAACTGCCGGAAAATCTCTAAAGCCCTCTCAACTGTCCCTATCTGGTGGCGGGTCAGTGTCGCTATCATCTGCGCTGTGTAGGGGATATGCTCGTCAAGCTGCAACTTCCCGCCGTTTTTCAGCGATTTTAAGTACAGCTTCAAGAGAATATTGGAATATAAAATCCCGTCTTTCATATCTTCCAGCAGTACAATGGAGTCGCTGTCAAAAAAGTTCTCTTTCAGCTTGAGGTAGTAATACTTGCGGTTATCTGCCATTGTCCCTGTCCTCCTTTTTCCGGCGTTTGGAGTAGTAGCGGGGGCAGAGTATGATAACCGCCCGGAAGCTCTGCTTGCAGCTATGGGTACAGCTCCGGCAGAGGTCGTTGTATGTGATACGGTCGCAGGTGGCATTCCCGACTTTCACTTGCCGCAGGAAAAAAGACCATTCCAGCCGCCGTTTCTTGCTCATTCTTGGCATGGGTGCGCTCCTTTCTGCCGTTTCCGCTGGTGTGGCGGTATCGGCGGTAATTCTGTATCATCTCGGTATCATTTTCGGGGTTTTTCTGCCCTGTAAGCCCGTTAAAAAATCCTTTGGTATTGGGGATAGGGTACGGGGCAGCCCCCTTGTTCTGTATGGGTTCAGGTACATTTTGGGGTGGTTTTTATCGCTCCTGTTCCTGCCTTTTCACAGGCTTGCGCTCCCGGCGTAAAATCTGGTCGATATTGCCCTTGACGGTCTGTAAGCGGCGGTATTCCTCCCGTTTTGCCCGGTAATCGTTGTAGCCGCTGTTTTTCTCTTTGATAAGGGTTTCAATCTCTGCTTGCAGGGCTTTATAGCTTGGCAGCTTGGAAATGCCGTTCTCCCTAAAATAACGGGCGGCTGCGTCTGCTATGATAAAGTCGCTTTCGTGCTTCTGTCGGTAGGCTGCTTTTGCTTTGGCGTTTTTCTGCTGTTTCAGCCCGTCCCGGACAGGGCGGGTCTTGGAATAGGCAAGCACCTGCCGTTGCAGCTCCTTTTTCCCGTCCAGCGTCTTTTCCACCTGCTTCAGCTCTGTAAGGCTTTCCCGCATGGCGGTATAGGCGGCAGAACAGGCTTCGTCCAGTTCCTCCGGGGAAGAAAAGCCGTACTGCTGGTAGGCGGTAACGGTAGCCGCCATTTGCTTTAGATTGTACTTTGCCGCCCAGCGGTCATAGCCCACGCCCTTGCCCTCGGCTCGCTTGGCTTCCCGGTCAACCATGCGCTGCAAGGTGTTGTCTGCCGGGGTGGTTTTTGTGGTTTTTTCCCCTTGTGACGGCTTTTTAACTGCGGCAGGGTATTCGGGTATGGCTTTGGTCTGTTCGGCGGCTCTGCGGGCGTTCTGTGTAAGCAGGGCAAGGACAGTAGCCTTGTCAAAATCGTCCCCCAGCTTCCGGGCTGTGATAGGCTTTGTCCTGTCCGGCGTGAGGTAGGAAAGCCGCCCCCGACTCTCCTTGACAGTCACACCCTCACGCAGCAAAAGGGAAGAAAACTCGTCAAAGCTGGTAGCTTGGGAAAGTGCCTGCCGTATCGTCCGGCGCAGCTTCGCCTTGTCCGTTTCAAACTTGGTGGGCTTGGTCGGCTGTCCGGCGGCTTCTCTGGCGGCGTTCTCTTTATCAAGGGCAAGCTGCCCTTTCTTTGCCGCCCAGTATTCCCGTTCCGTTATCCGTTCCTTGCTGCCGCTTAGGAGGTCGATTTGGTAAAGCCCCTCCCGGTGGCACATCTCCATGACTTCACTCTTGAAATATTCCATAGCGGCGTTGGTGCAGCGGTGCTTGCAGCCCTCCCGTGTATCGGCTGGTCTGTCCATGTAGGGCAGAAGCGGGACTTCATAAATCCGCAGGGAGTTGATGACGATATGCACATGGATATTGCCGCTGTGGTTATGCCCGTCCGGGTGGGTGCATACAAGGGCTTGGTGTCCGGGGAAATGCTCTTTACAGAACTGCTCGCCCAGCTCCTGCGCCCGGTCTACGGTCAAGCCGTTGTCTGTCCCGTCCCGTGGGTCAAAGCTGATGATATAGTGGTGGCTTTTCACATCTTCCCGTTTTTGGTTTTTCTCATAGCGGAGATTGGCTCGCATACAGGCAACAGCGAAATCTTCGCCCCCACAGTTAAGGGAAGAAATGCGGTAATCCTCCCTCGGTATCAGCCGCCCGTTTTCATCAAGGGTGGGCTTCATGGTAAACTCGTCATGCTCAAATGTGAGGTAGGCTTCCGCTGCGCCATAGTCGGCATTTTTAGAGCTGATATGTTTGAATGTTGCCAACAGCGTCACCCACTTTCTGCAAGACTTCAAACTTTAGGGCAGCAAGGTCGGAAACCGCCGCCCGCACCTCCCCGGCAAGCTGCGGGTAGGGGCTGTGCCACTCGTTCAGCGTCCGGGCTATCTGGTTTAAGTTGCCGCCGATCCTGCCGTATTCGGCGGTCAGTTTCCCGACAGCGGCAAGCAGCTCGTCATTGACAGGAGAAACGGTTATGATGGGGCGTATGGCTGCCCCGGTTATGGCTTGCCGGATAAACTCGGCTTGGCTCATGTTGTAAGCAGAAAGCCTTTCCGCAAACTCGGCGTATTCTTCCTCGGTCATGCGTGTCTTGACTACCCGGCTGCGGTGCGGTGTGTTGTATCGTTTTCGCATGGTAAAACCTCCTTTCTGTGCGTGGTGTCCTCTCACTAATAGGAGAAAAACGGGGTGTGAAGCGGAACTGTTTTTGAAAAATCCGAAAAAATATTTTGAGGGATTTTTAAGCGGCGCAAGCCGCATAAGCAGGGTTTGGGGAAGGCACTCCCCAACAAGATTCCCGCAGGGGCAAAATGAGCGAAAAGCGAATTTTGGTACTGCGGTAGAATCTTGCTCTAAGAAAGTGACGGATTCCGCTGTGTAGGCTTCTGCTGATACCCTCGACGGAGAGGGCGGGGCTTCTGCCAACTTTGCGGCAATATTTTTCCCGTCATTATTACTACGCACTGGAAGAAAAATATGGCAAAGTCCCCCGGAAAATCTTTTCGTGTTTTCGTAACAGTATTTGACAAAAACGGGCGCAAAAAAACAGGAAACCTTTTTCTGATTTCCTGTTTACTGACTGCCAAAAAGGGCGGCGGTTATTCGGTTGTCATTCCCCGGAAGCAAACTTGTAGCCTATGCCTAAAACGGTCTTTATGTAGGTGGGGTTTTTGCTGTCCGGCTCTATCTTTTTCCGTAGGTTGTAAATCACGTTGACAACACTTGAATGGCAGCTATCGCTATCCATGTTCCAAACGGCTTCAAAAATCTGTTCTTGTGTGAGGACATTGCCGGGATTGGAAGCAAGGAATACAAGGGTACTGTATTCAAGGCGGGTAAGGTTTATTTCCTCCCCGTCCCTAAATACCCGGCGTTGGTGCTGCCTTATTTCCAGTCCCGGAAAAAAGAGTGTAGGAAAAACACCAAAAGACATGGTTTCCATTTTAGCTTGATTGGCAGTTATTAACGATATAATTTGTTCATATAAGTTGTTCTGATTATCTGTCCGAATTATTATTAACTTATCCATGTGTTTTCATGACCTATTCTGTCTGCGCTAGTTTTGTATGTTTAGAAGTTGCATATATCAATGGGCTAACTTCTTTTTCACAAAATAAGCTAAGTCTATGGAGTGCTCTGGTACAGGCAACGTATAAGAGATTTTTATCATCTTCATCATAGTAGTTTTGATTGTCTGCATCACAAATTAAGACGGCATCAAATTCCAACCCCTTTGACATATATACTGGTATAATGAATACACCTTGTAACTCTGCTGCACTTCCATTTCTGATTATTTGTATATCTAGTTTGTGCTTTATTTTGTTATACAAGCAGATGGAATTATTTTCAGTTTTACAAATTAATCCTATTGACTGTAATCCTTTTTCTTGGCATGATTTTACCTCTTCAACAATCTTGTCAATAAAGACTTCGGAATTATCCGCAATAAATACTTCCGGGCTATCCCCTTTCCGATTAAAACTTTTTATCTGTGGACTTTGTTCTATGAATTTTAAGCTAAAATTTAATATCTCATTCGTACAACGGAAACTTTTGTTCAACACGATAAGAGAAGATTTTTTCTTATTCAGTATTTTATGAATTTCTTCATAGAAAGATATATCCTCTTTTTTGGCAAGGGTTTGTTTCATATCCCCTAAGATTGTAAATTTAGCATTTGGAAATAATAAGCCGAATATTTCATATTGAAGCGGGTAATAGTCTTGAGCTTCATCAATGACAACCTGCTTGATATTTTTATATTCATTCGTTCCGTATATTTTTAAATATAAATAAAGCATTGCTATTGCGTCATCATAGTATATACAGCCTGCTTCCAGATTTTCTTTCGTATATTCCCGGATTTCCTTTATGCTCTCTGAGGAATTATTATTTTGCAATAAACTGAAAAAATAGGATTCATTGCTAAATAATGTTTTATACAACTCAAATATATCAATTTTTATAAATTTTTGTATTTCCTGCTTTACTAAATTTTTTTCTGCTTTATGTCCCCGTCCCTTTCCTGTTCCAAATATTAGTTCTAAAATATAATCTTCTAATTGCTCTAACTTTATGCCTAATGGAGTTTCTGTTCTTCCCAGTATCTTATCTTGTAGAGTCTGCCTGTTTACAACACATGTTCCTTCATAATAAACATCATCAAATTCTATCCATTGGCATGGAATATCATAAATAAATTTGTCTAATATTTCCCCAAAAAGTTTTGACGCTTTAAACTCGATACTGTCTTTATAAATTTTTTTGTATTGTGAGGGAGCAATTATTTTTTCTAAAAAATCGTTCTTGGACTGAATTTTCCTGCCTTTTAACAGCATTTTTAGAATATCCTCAAATACAACGGAGATAACATTATCTTCTCCCAATTCGGGCAACACATTAGAAATATATTGCTCAAATATAGTATTAGGGGAAATAATCATAATATTATTTGCGGACAACTTTGTCTGTAATCCTTGATACATAAGATAAGCTGCCCGATGAAGGGCAATGGAAGTTTTACCGCTTCCTGCCACGCCCTGCACCATTAACAGGTCGTTTTCCATATCTCTGATAACAGCGTCCTGTTCTTGTTGTATTGTTTCAACTATCGCTTTCATTTTGGCGGTGGTATTCTGTGATAATAGTTGTCTTAAAAATTCATCAACAATCTGCACATCTGTATCAAAAAAATACTTTAACACTCCATTCTTTATTTCATACTGACGTTTTAATTTGAGTTCACCTGTTACCCGCCCGCATGGAGCGTCATAAAATGCTTCTCCTTTCATAAAGCGGTAAAAAATACTTGCAATCGGTGATCGCCAATCATAAACATACATCTCCTGATAACTGTTTTTCCGTAGAGAGGAACGTCCGATATATATTTTTTCACATTCTTCCTCATCATCAAATTTAAAATCAATACGGGCAAAATATGGTGATTTTATCATGTTTTCCAGTAAAAGTATTCTGTGTTCTTCTTCTTCATAATCTACAATTTTATCTGTAACAGGGTTCATATATTGACTTAACTCAACAAGTGCCTCAAATCCGTCAGAAGTGTATAGATTTGTAACACTATGTGTTGCGTTTTCACGAACTTCTTTTTTGGCTTCGATAATTTGTGATTTCTTTTTTTCTGCTGCTTCTTTTGCTTGTTTTAATTGTTCCTCGGCTAAAGATATAGTTTGCTTTAATCTTATTTCTTCGTACTCTCTTTCTGATTGATTATTTCCCATAAAAAATACCCTCCTTGATAAAAAACAACAGAAAAATTCTCACTGATACATTGCTAGGCTAGTTTAGCACACGTTTGCCTATATAAACAGTCTTGTAATCATGAAATTTGTATGATACTATTATGGTGGGAGAGAGAATACAAAAATATTGTATATGCAATAGTAAAAAGGTCAGTAGCCTTTCCCATTATCCCATATCTTCAGCAGACAGGAATACAAGCCCAGTAAATTCTTCTTACAGAACGTGGGAAAGCTGCACCTTAGCTTTCCATGTCCTGTGAATAGAGTTATCCATGATTCCATAGCCTGTTATGCACATTTCCATAATGCTTGTCTTTGGTTCTTTTGTTCGGAATAGTGTGGTGCTTGCGGTCTATCTCTTGTTTTCGGTTGCTTGCTTCTTTACCGTACATGAGCATTAGCGCCGGGATTGTCATTTCCATATCCTTCCAGAAGGTTTACGACACCCCACACACCAAGACCTGCGCCGATTGCGACTACAAGAGTTTTTAAAGTTGTAATTGCACTGCTAAAAAATGCCATATATTCATAAACCAAAACTGACTTCTTTCAGGTGTTTACGGGAATGAAAAAACACCGACTAAAAAGCCGGCGCACCTAATGTCAGTTATTCCTTTCCTCATTATTTTTCGTTCATTCCCAAGGTTACTCCGACAGTTCTACATGAATCACTTCCACCTCTTCTTCGGGTTTCGGTGTGTACTGCGGATTTAACTCTTTCTCTACTTTGTACCGGTTCTTCTCGTTTTCATCTGCAAGAAGCCGATAGTTTTTGTGTTTCGTGATATCATATTTATCCGAGAAAAATGGTCTGGCACCACGGATCTGCAGGATACATTTTCCTCCATCCATGACTGCAATCTCATCTTCCGTCATCAGCTGTTTGCCTGTTTTCTGGTAATTCAATCCAAAGGACTTCTGATTACTCCTCGTCTCCGAAGTGTTATACAGGTCAATGGTTTCCTTCCCCAGAAGCTCACTCATTTCCTTTAAGGTAGTTTTCTCTTTTCCACCAAGGAATAGTGTGGTATCACAGTTGCCCAGAATGGTATCTGCACTATCCTTATACATTGCCTTTAACTGACTCTGGGACTGCAAAATAATAGAAGCAGAGATTTCCCTGCTTCGTATGGTTGCAATCAGCTTGTCAAACTGAGGAATCTGTCCGATGTTGGCAAACTCATCAGCGATGACACGCACATGCAGCGGAAGTCTTCCACCATATTCATCATCTGCCTTATCGCAAAGCAGATTGAAAAGCTGTGACTGTAACATGGCAATCACAAAGTTAAAGGTTGTATCTGTGTCGGACATAATCAAGAACAAGGCTGTTTTCCTGTCTCCGATCTTATCCAGTTCCATTTCATCGTAAGACATGATCTCACGAAGTTCTGCGATATCAAATGGGGCAAGTCTGGCTCCACAGGATATCAAAATACTTTTCGCTGTCTTTCCAGCCGCCATTTTATATTTTTTATACTGTCTGACCGCAAAGTGCTGCGGATCTCTTTCTTCCAGTTCCTGGAACATCATATCCACCGGATTCTGATAAGTTTCATCCTCTTCACGGGTTTCGCTTTCGTTCAAAAGATCCAGAAGGGTATTCAGATTCTTTTCCTCTTCATCCCCTTCATACCAGATAAAAGCAATCAGTGCTGTGTACAGCAATTTCTCTGCTTTCACCCAAAAATCTTCGGAAGCTTTTTCCCCTTCGCCTTTGGTATTCACAATGATTGTTGTCACCAGCTTCAGGATATCTTTTTCAGACCGTATATAAGCAAATGGATTGTAATGAAGCGATTTGGAAAAATTGATGGTATTCAGAACCTTAATCACATATGGCTCATGAACCACTTTTCCAGATTTATCTTTCATAATATTTCCATTCTTATCTTTCTTAGGCGGTCCCTTTGCTAACATCTTCCCACACTCTTCGATCAGAGTACCTTTCGGATCTGTAATGACCATGGAACAATTCATCTGCATGACCGACGGCTTTACAAAAAATCGTGTCTTTCCGGAACCACTGCCACCGATGACCACGATATTTTTATTTCTCGCATACTTCGGCTGCTTTGGTCTGCTCTCCATGGTCAGTGCTTCTGTTGCTGTCAACGGAATATTCATCCAGGGATCATCTGACATATAAGGCTTGATATCCTCTGCAGTTCCCCATCTGGCTGAACCATACTCGATTCCTTTCCGAAGTTTCTTTGCATCTGACTGTTTCTGCCAAACTAATAGTTTCAAAACAACTGCGACAGTAACTCCAACCAATAGATCTCTCAGGTCAAGACTCAACAGAATCCCTGTAAAAATCCGATCTGCATGTTCCATCGCATATAACAGTTTGTTCCCTATATCTTCTCCGGGACTGCTCCTGTATAGGCAGGATGCTCGGTCCGCATAAAAAGCGGTCAGAACATAGGGAAGATTCGTAAGAACCAGTTTCTTTTTATCCAGGGCGGACAGCCTGACCCCAGCTTTATTCTTCCACTTCTGCATCAGATTATTGCCGTTTTGTTTCTTCATCGGCTCTGTTCCTGATGTCGGCTCTTTACTTTGTCCTTCGTCTTCTTTGGCATCATTGCCCGGTAAGCTGCAAGACGCTTATGAATGGAAGGTTTATTCGCTTTTTGAATCTGTTTCTGGGAAAACTCACGGAAAGCAGCATTGAGGGCATCCTGATCACGTCCCTTGAAAAATACCAGATAAACCGGCGGCTCTTTGCTCTTGTCTTTTTTCAGAGCATAATTGATCCCATATTTTCTAGCATACCGTTCAAAGGACTTGATATTTTTGTCCGTGATCTCGATATTGACCATCCCGGCATTCTGTTTTGCCAGCTCTTTTACCGTGACCTTTCCCTGTTTCGGCTGATTTTTCTGTGCTTTCTTCTCTACTGATTTCTGCTTCTGATGACGCAGATACGCAACAAGAACCTTTTTCAACAGGTCTGCCGTAATCTTAGTAGCCCGAATACAGAACGTGACCGTTTTCTGAGTTACCTCTTCCTGCATGACTTTTCCCTCCTTTCAGCGATTCAACTGCTGTCCAAATCTGTAATCATGGCAATCACCCCCTTTAATGAAAAAAGACAGATTAACCGGTAATCAGGTTCTGCACCTGTACGAGTTTTTCTGTCCCTTCTTCTTTTCTCTTATCTTCTCCACCACAATAGATGGGAACACACATTTCAAGTATTCTACTGTAAATACGCTGATGGGCAGTATCCAAATCTGTGGACTTCATTTCATTCAGTCCCAGATTCGTTGTTATGATCAGCGGAAGCATTTTACAATAGCGGCTGTCTATCACATTATAAACCTGCTCCAAAGCAAACTCGGAATTTCGTTCTATTCCCAAGTCATCAATAATCAGCAGCGGATAATCCACAAGATTTTGTATAATCTGGTTCTTATCTGCCTGATAGCTGGTCATTTCATTTAAAATCCTGGAAAAGTTTGTCATCATGACACGTTCTCCCTGTTCCAAAAGTGCATTTGCAATACAGCCTGCAAAAAAGCTCTTCCCGGTTCCAACCGGTCCCATCAAAAGCAATCCTACATTTTTTCTCTTCATATCTGTCCAGTTTTCTACATACTGCCTGGCGATTAGTATCTTCTGGTTGCTTCCATTGTCATTTTCAAATTTCCATTCCCAGAATCTTCTTTCCCGAAGTCCGACGGATTTTCTCTGATAAAGCTGCCGCTGTTCTTCTTCCCGCTGCATCTTCTCATCCAGTTCCTGCCTGGCTTTTACCTCGCATTCGCACAAACAGGACACTACATGCTCAAAACCTATCAGACTGACTTTCATCTGTTTTCTTTTTCCACAGGTGCCACAATGAAGACATCCCTCTTCGTCCAGATAATCTGCTGTTACTTTGTTTTCCATCACAGGCTTTCTCCTTCCTGAAATTCATATTTATCCATTCCTATCCTGGTTCCATCCCTTTCTGCCCAAAGACAGATTGTTGCAAAATGGTTTTGATACTCTTTTCCACTGGATTTCATATAAACAGAAAGATGATCAATCCGTTTCTGGTAATCCCATGGAAATAGCGTCGTCAACTCCTGCAGTTCAGCTTCCGACAGAACAACATTTTTAAATCTACCATATTGACTGAATTTTTCTTCCAAAGCGGGTGTATTGCCCTTACTCTTATCAGTATGATTCTTTTCAGTCTTATTTATCTTAGTATTACTTCCATCCAGATTCTTGCAGTCCGGACTTCTATTTTTTTGCGTTCCGGACTTCCAGTTTCTTGCAATCCGGATTTCCAATTCTTTGCAGTCTGGATTTCCAGTTTCTGGCATTCCAGAAACAAAGTATCTTACTGGCTTTCCTCTACTCCGTTTTACAAAATTTTTCACATATATGACAGAGGGACGATTATTCCCCTGCCGATACCGCTCGATCAATCCAATCCCATGCACACTATCCAGCTCATATAGAAGCTTTGTCACTGTCGTATGCGACATTCGCAACAGCTCCTGCAATTCTGCGATCGTGTAAATGATATAGACATAACCCTCACTGTCAATCCAGCCATTTTTCTTGGACAGGCTGATTCGATCAAGCAGAATTCCATAAAGGAGCTTTGCGTCTGTGGACAGGCTTGCAAACTCTTTTTCTGTGAACAGAGCTTTTGGTATCCGAAAAAAAGAAAACTGGTCAGATTCTTCTGCTCTGAAATATTCAAAATCTGCCATAATATTTTCCTACTCTTCTACATCAAAATCACAATTTGCTGCACTGCCTGTACCATGGCACATCTCATCAAATACAAAATTGAATGATTGAATCATTTCGTCCAAATAATAATTTCTGGCCTTCTTGTTACAAGCATACATATCACCAATAAAGCCTTCATCATTCCCCATCGCATGAACAAGGGTTTCCAGGACCTTCATAAACTTCTTTTTTGAACAGCTTTCATACTGTCTGTTCACATATTTCTGGATATCTAACACACGAGCAGGATTATTTTCATTTTCCTCCAGAATTCCAAATGCAAGATCCATACCAAACTCATATCCATCTGCCTTAATTTGATCAATATCCATCTCTCCAAGCTCATCCTGGTATCCTCGCTTTTCCATTGCAGTTAAAGACGTTTCATATTGATCAATATATCCCATATCCGCAATAGTTTCAAAAATATCTCTGGATGCTTTCACCATCTTATCCATAATAATTTCTCTTTCAGCCAGCGGCATATTTGCCATGATAGTATCTAATGTCATCATTGATTCTTCCTCCATCTCATTTTCATAAATACCATTGATATAAAAGTGGTTCGCCTTTCCATTGTTTGGAATGATACGCACCAGTTTACCAACCTGAACCAGTTCCTGTACTGCCTGATCTACTCCATACCGAGTCGTATTCAGGTCTTTCTTTATTTCACTTTTGGGATAGATAACAAACAGATTCCCGTTATGATCTACCCAGCCATTTTGCACCGCAAATTTCAAACGATCCAGAAATAAGCTGTATAGAATCTTTGCTGTATTTGACAGATTTTTGTATTTTTCCATCTGAAACAGCACCTTTGGCACCTGCAGACAATCTACCGGCATATACTCCATCTTACTCATTGATTGTTTCCTCCTTCTGTTTGTACAGCACTTCGGCTGAATTAATATTGATTTCCAGCATCCCTACAAACACCTGATAGTACAGCAGGCATATCTGTTCATCCTCTCTTGCCAGATACAATCCTTCCAGTTCATTGGACGGATGTTTCATTCCGTATACTGCCTGACAGATATCATGGATTTTCTCACATTCCACACTTCTAAGATGCATCTCCAAGGTGTGATTAAATCTCTGCCAGTCCTCCAGTTTCTGATTTACTGCCATCATGCACTGGAACAGTTCCGCTGCTTCACATGCTGCTGACAGCACTACATTTTTGTTGTTGATACTTCCATCGGCATTTTTCATATGCCCTACCATATACGCCTGATCTACTGAAACCATCTTTTATCCTCCTCTATCTAAACGGCATTTCTTCTTCCATACCCTCTGGGATCTCTAAGAACCCTTCCGCATCTTCTGGAAACGGTGGTCTGTCAACCATTTTTGCACCTGCGAATTCAATCCGGTTTGCATACACTTCGGTGGTATAGATCTTTTTCCCAGTATCCTTATCTTCATAATTACCTGTGACAATCTCGCCTTCCACCATGACCTTCGTTCCCTGCATCAGATAATCTCTGGCAAATTCTGCTTTCTTTGCAAAAGCCTTTACCGGAATGAAACTGACTTCATCGGAATAATTTCTTCTGACTGCCAGAACGAACTTGGCAATCTTATGAAGTCCTTTTTCATTCTCCACTTCGTTGTATCCAGGATTTCTTACTAATCGCCCGGAAATAACTGTTGTATTCATTGGCTTACCCCTCCTATGCTTTCATTGATTTGTAACAGATACCGATACATGGTCCACATTTTCCATAGGCACATCCGTAACATTCATCTTTTTCCAACTCTTCTTGCTTCATTTCATCGGCAAACATTCCTAACAGTGTTGTGTAAATCTTTTTCATTGCCAGGAATTTTTCTTCTGCTTTTTCCATCTTCTCTTTGTAAAATGGGATCAGTTCACGAAGAACTGGATGGAAACGTTCATTTTCATCATCCCAGGCACAGGTTTTCATCATACAGCGTGGCTGTTTCTCATAATTGCCCAGATAATATGGGCAGAACGTACAGCCTCTTTCTTTAACAATTGCCACCGGAATCACTGGCATCTGACTTTTGATTTCCTTTGTTACATGCTTACTTTCAATTCGCTCTCTCATCTTAAAAATCCTCCAAGAATATATATATTTGCAAAAGGGAATTCCCCTGAATTGCCTGTTTTTAAGCACAAAAAAAGAGGCAGACTTACGATTTTTATTTTCGCAAGCCTGCCTCTTATCAATCTAATATTCTATTTTCCAATGACATACCGTATAAACACGTATATCGCTCTGATCACATACACTGGAATCATGATGCTTCCAATCAATGCTCCAATAATGACACTTAATGCAGCCATCCCAAGTGTTGCTGTGGTATCCATTCCTCTCGGAATTAGAATCAACCGCATTTTATGTATTCCAAATGGAAGTCCGGCAATAAATACCCACCAGAACCAATCCGTCTGCCCACTGACCTTCATAATTGTTTTTGTCATCCAAAACCAGAATACCATAAATGCCAGTGGCAGAATTGATTTTTTAATTACATCTCCAATCGTCATTTCTTTCGTCCTCTTATCTAATCTTTTTATCTTCTGTACTTTAGAAAGATATGCCTGATATCTTTGCATCTGTCTATCATTATATCTTATTTGCTTTTCATATTCCACTTTATCATCCCCTTTGCTCTGTTTGTGCTTTCCACGAATCTAATAACTGGAAAATTATTTTTTCGATTTGCTCTTTCTTGTAATCTGGTGGAAAATATTTTTGCAGTTGCTTTTCTGAAAAACTGATTTTCTGATAATTCACTTTTGCTTCTCCTCTAAGAATTTTCTCTATATCTTCTCCAGTCAATTCTTTTTGCTGGCTAAGGTCTTTCAGTTTTTTTGCCTGAGATCCATTTGGCATTTTCTTTGTTGTTCCTATAAACGCCAGTAACAATGACTGCTCATTACTTTTCAAATAAGATAAATCAACTGCAACAGTAAATGGCAATTCATTTTTATCTACAAACTCCAGCAAGTAATTCGACAAGTAGGTCAAGCGTATATATCGTTTGATCGTACTCATTGTCTCTCCGACTTCTGTGCCAACCATCTCAGCTGCCCATCTTTTTTTCAACTTTGGTTCAACTTGGACCAAAGTTAAATCAGTCCGTCTACCCTGACGTTTCAATGCTTCATACTTCATGCGGTATGCAAATGCCTTCTCACTATATAGCAGATTTTCTCTTTGAATGTTGGAATCGACCATAACCACAGTTGCTTCATCATCAGACATATCTCTGATAATGACCGGCATTGTTTTCAGTCCTAATTCCCTGCAAGCATATTTTCTTCTGTGTCCCACAACTAATTCATAATCCTTTTCCCCTGAATTTGAAGGTCTTGCAATTCCTGGCACAAGAACTCCATATTCTGAAATACTTTCAATCATTTCCTCCATTTTATCATCCCTAAACACTTTAAACGGATGATTCTTGAATGTATCCAACTCGTCCAGCGGAATTTCTCGCACACACTCCTGCTCCTCTGACAATCCGAATAATGCATCTACCCCTTTGAATTTTATCTTTGAAGCACTACTTTCTTTCACTGCCATCACCAATCACCTCCTCTACCAATTTTTTATAAGCTTCGGCAACACGACCTTTCGGATCGTGTTTATAAATACTTACTCCCTCAGCACTCGTCTCTGCTGCCCTTATCGAAAACGGGATTGCAGTCTTGAAAATATTGATATATTCGCCATAATTATCATGAAGCAACTCTATAATCTCTTTTGAAAAATTCGTTCTTCGATCTACCATGGTAAGTAAGATTCCGTCAATCTGAAGCTTTCGATTTATCTGCTTTCTAACTTTATATATGGTCTGCATCAACTGTTCCAATCCTTTAACAGGAAGATAATGTGCCATAACCGGAATGATAACCGAATCAGCTGCTGCAAGAGCATTTACAGTAAGCATTCCTAGCGATGGCATATTATCAATCAGGATATAATCATATTCTGGCGAAATTGTCTTGATAAACTGTTTTAACACATATTCTCTGCTCATAACATTTACCAGACTAACTTCTACCCCAGACAGTTCAATATTTGCCGGAAGAATGTCTATTCCCTCTTCATGGTGAAGAATTCCATATCCTTCTGGTAATTCAAGACCATTCATTTCACAATGAAGAATTGTCGCTACTGTTATTTCTAATTCATCTGGATTCTGATATCCAAGACTTTCTGTTAAACTTCCCTGTGGATCAAAATCTATTGCCAGAACTTTATATCCTTTTTTTACCAATCCGATTCCTAAATTCACACAGGAAGTTGACTTTGCGACACCACCTTTTTGATTGACTATTGCTATAACTTTTGCCATCTCTATTTCCTCCCGATTCGTAATGTATGTTTTGAAACTGCTTTTTCTGCCTTTTTCTGATTTTCAGCCTGCAATGTTAAATCATGCGTCTTTATCAGCAATGCCTCAAATCTTTCTTTTTCTTCCTGCTGTTCGTGTGCTGTCAAATCCGTTTCCAAATTCGTTTTTTGTGAAACGCTCAACTTATTTCTAATATTATATGTGTCATATCTTCTTCTAATGCAATTCGCTTCTACACCGGACAGTGTAACCAACTCTGACCAGGAAGACACTTTACATCTTCTTGCAATCGTTCCCCATGATGGTGTTTCTGGATTTCTACAAGCATCATATATTTTTGACGTTGCCGGTTGTATCCGTTCAAATTCGTTTTTAAATATTTCCAAAAAATCATATTGATCATCCACACACCTTGTTCCATGACGTCCAATCCTTACGTATTCCATCTCACCATAATAATCATTTAGAAATTCTCTGGCTGTTTTTCCAAAAAGCTTTTCAAAGACCATATGGCTTGGTAGCTCTTTATGGCTGTCACACTCTTTTATTCTCGGTGGTATACCATTATGAGATTCTGTCCATTCATCTAATGCTTCATATACACTGGCTGCATCCCATCTATCCAATGGCGTGGAAGAATATTTTTTTAGTGCCTGTATCACTTCCACAACTTCCTCCGTCTGTGGCAGACATTGCAGTAATTCGATTGCCTTGGGTATGGCTTTTCTTCTTGTCATAATTCTTGCCATAAAAAAACCTCCTTTGAATGGTCATCATCTCATTCAAGAAGGTTCCTATCAGAAACAATTCCGAATTATTTTCAATATCTTATCTATACTGTTATTTCAACATAAGATATCGAAATGTACATCTGACAGCACTGTTTTTTTATCCAATGCCTTTATCAGAAATCCCTTATTTTAAGGCTTTTCCGGTCATTTCCTTTATCGTACTCTATTGGGACTGCATAGGTTGAGAATTTCACATCATATGAAAGATCAAATTTATCAATGGCTTTAAGAAGTCCAATACTTCCTATCTGAAATAAGTCTTCATTTTCAAGTCCTCGTCCATAAAAACGCTTTACCACACACCAGATCAGCCCTACATTTTCCTCTACCAATTGTTCTCTCGCCGCTTTATCTCCTTCGTGTGATTTTTGAATTAAAGCGATTGTGTGGTCCATGCATTTCTTCCTTTACCAATTGTTTTTTTCATTTTCACTTCGGTTCCTTCTCCCGGTATGGATTCCACTTCTACCTGATCCATAAATGCTTCCATAAACGAAAATCCCATACCAGACCGATCTGCTTCTGGTTTTGTGGTATACATAGGCAGCATTGCCTGCTTTACATCTTCAATTCCTTTTCCTTCATCTCTGACTGACACATAAAATGTATGTTCATTAATTTCACAGCGTATGTAAATCTTTTTTATTTCATTTTCATATCCATGTATAATACAATTCGTAACTGCTTCCGATATTGCTGTTTTTACATCTGACACCTCTTCCACAGTTGGATTTAATTGCGTTAAAAATGCCGCAACTGCGACTCTTGCAAAGCTTTCATTTGCAGAACGGCTGTCAAAGATCACTTCCATTTCATTTGTGTTCCCCATTTTCCTGTTCCTCCTCATATATCTGCATTATTTTCGTCATCCCGGACAATGTTAATATTTTTTTAATTCTTGCATTTGTATGTACCGCCCACACTTCTCCATTTATAAGCTGTATCATGCGATATCGCCCCATTATTGCTCCGATTCCTGAGCTGTCCATAAACTCCGTATCTTTGAAATCAAAAATCACATATTTGATATGATTTTTTTCGATAACTGAATCTGCACTTTTCCGTATTTCTTCCGCATTATGATGATCTACTTCTTTTGGAAGAAATATTGTCAGACAATTTTCCTGCACTTGATAATCCATCTTGTTTTACCTCCTGTCATATTTTTTCGTATTACAATCTTTTATCTGCAGTATTTCATACCTTCTTTTATTCTTTGTAAAAGAAAAAAGAGGGAATTATGCATCTTCTACATAATTACCTCTTTTGTATATTTTGTTCTTCCGTATATTTCAAATATCCGAAAACTTATTATTCTGTTTTCTGTGTTTCTTCAGTATTCTGTGAAATCATATTCAGATTGTTTGTTGCTTCTTGTGCATAATCTGTATCTGGATATTCCTGAACTACAGCTTGGAAATTGGCAATTGCATTGTCATTATCTCCGCTTCTTAGATATGCAATACCTAAATTAAGTCTTGCGCCTCCGTCATCGTAATCAGCATTCATTCTTACAACTTTAGACAAGTTGTCTATCGCAGAGCTATAATTTGCAACATTCAGTGCCTCTATTCCGGCTTCGTATTTAATCTCACAGGCAGATGGATAAACCTCTCCTGTCATCTCATCATACATCTCCTGACCGGATGCTCCAAGCAGATCACGGTTAACATTCAAAAGTGAATCTGCAATCACATCATAAGTATAGTTTCCTGAATTATATTGTGTTGATGCAGACATCAGATTCTCATAACTGTCTGAAGTACTTGCAGCATTCTGCGCTGCTGCCTCCGAATCACTACCTGCTGTACGATAATTGTCCAGCGTTCTTGTCATTGCACTGATTTGTGCCTTCATGGCATTAATCTGCTCACTGTATTCAATAATCTGCTTATTTGTCTTCTCTGATTTCGACTGATTGACAGACGGAACAACGAGATACCATACAATCATCGCTCCGATCAATGCTCCAATTATAATATTCATAATTGTGAATTTTCCTGCAATTGTCTTTACTATATGATATGCCGGCTGAATAATTGTTTCATTGCCATCCTTATATTCCACAGAATTTTTCTTTTTTCTCTTTTCTTTTTTCTTCTCTGACCTTGCAGGCACCTTACTTCGATGCAGTTCGAGTTCATGCATATAACGCAACGTAGTTGCATTGGTTGTATCCAGTTTGGATGCAGTGCGAAGCAATGAATTTGCTTTCGGATATTGTCCATCCTGAATATAGATCAATGCCAGCAATTGATATGCTTTGACAAAGGTCGGATGACCTCCGATAACCTGTCTCAGTTTCAAAATTGCCATATCAATGCTTCCCTGTCTGCATAACTGCAGACATTGATTATACACCTGAATTGCATGATCCATAGCCTCCAGTCGTCTGGATGAATCCTGAACACGCTGTATATATTCATTTGCAATATTATCACGTGGTTTCAAATTCTTACTGATAATCCACTCTACCAGTGCCTCTGCTACTTCTCCCCTGCCATAATAAACTAATCCAAGTAGATTTCTGGCAGCAATATTCCCCTTATTATATTGTAAACTTTGTCGAAGTGAGAGAATCGCTCCCGATAAATCCCGAATCTGCGCTTTTCTCAGGCCATCATTGTACCAATAATTGGAACAATGCATGATTTTCTTCGTATAGTCCATCTATGCTCACCATAATCTTTCTAATTTTTCTGTTGATCCATTACCTTATTCAGGAGGTCCATCACATCTGTCATCTCTTCCTGATAAACGGCATCTTCAATATCTTCTACTTCCAGACTTGGTTTAAACTTCTTCAGTTCTTCTTCAAAATCTAGCATTTGACTCCTCCTCTATCAAAGCTTTGACCATCCCCACCAGATACAACGATCCCAGACAATAAATTGTCCTGTCTTTCTGATTGGATGTCACATAGTTCCATGCAGCCTTCAACGAATCCTGCACGATAACTGGTTTTTCTGTATATTGACGAAATATCTCTGCTAACTTTTCTGTATCTGCAGCACGCTTATCTGCTATATGTGTGATCACAAAAAAATCTGCATCCACATGCTGACAAAGACAAGCAATCATTTCCTCATAATCTTTATCTTCTACCACAGAAAATAAAATTCCAATTCCTGTAGTATCCTTTGGAACACTCTCAACAAATCTTTCGATTGCACTGATATTATGTGCCCCGTCAATGTAAATATGTGGGAGGACTTCTTCCATTCGCCCGCCTACTTTACATGCACTAAGTGTTTCCTGCCACTTTTGTAATTCTCCTTCAGTGCCAAACAGATAACGCATTACCTCCAACGCAAGCATTGCATTCTCTACCTGATATCGTCCAGTGTTGTTTAGTTTCCATGTAACATCTCCATAATACGCATTTGCACATGAAAATGCAATATATTTCTCATCAATTTCAAGAATTTCGAACGCATTTTTCGAGACTTTTTTACATGAAATTCCAAGTTCTTTTGCACGTTTTTCAATCACCTGATTGCTTTCTTTTTGCCCTTCAATGTAAAAAGCCGGCACAGCATTTTTTAAGATTCCAGCCTTTTCCGTGGCAATTTCTTCCAATGTATTGCCAAGATACTGCATATGATCCATTCCAATTGATGTGATTACTGAACAGATTGGATGTTCAACACAATTCGTCGCATCCAGTCTTCCTCCAAGACCCGTTTCAAGCACTGCATACTCCACCTTCGCTTGTGCAAATGCTATCAGTACCATGCCAAATAAAAACTCGAAAAAAGTAGGATGTGGAAGACCATCTTCCACCATCCCTTCTACTTTTTCTTTGACCTGTTCAAATACATTTAGAAATGTATCATCATCGACCATTTGATGATTGATTACAATTCTTTCATTCATTTTTACTAAATGAGGAGACAGTGCAAGACCAACTGTCTTCCCCTGGGCACGAAGCATTGCATCCAGATAGGAACTTGTGGAACCTTTTCCATTTGTTCCTGCAACATGGATCACTTTTAAGCTATCCTGTGGATTTCCAAGTCTCTTTAAAAACTCTTTCGTATGCTCCGGCGTATTTTTTTTTGTAAATTTTGGAATCTCATTAATGTATTCCACTGCCTTATCATAGGTCATTATTGTTCTCCTGCGTCTTTTCCTACAAATGCATTTCTTCCTGTTTCCGGGTCATTCGGATCTGTCGGAAGTTCTTTTAATGCTCCGTCTTTATACTCATATTTCTTAGAAGTCCTGAAAATCGTATTACTTGAACCAACCTGCGCCACATAAACTACATCACCATCTTGTAATTCTGCTTCCTTTAGGTCAATTCGTGTATTATTTAAAAATGAACTTGTCTGTTTTTCATCATTGATATAAATCTTACTATATTTTGTAAAATTCTCTCCATAAAGGCTATAAGTTCCATCCAACTGTTCTACAATATCCGAAATAGATGTGTCTTTCACACCCATAACCATATGACCTTCTGTGATCGGCTTGCCTGTATTTTCATATACATACTGATTTCCATATAAAACGTCATACTGGAGCAGTTCAAGATCTGCCAGATAATTCTTTGTATCTTTTCTCTGCTGATGGTAATTAAAAAATGTTCCTGTATGGATATCTAAACGATCAAACACTTCTGCCATAATCTGATATGCTGCATAGTTTCCGTCTTTCTTTTCCAATCCAATGTTATCCCAAATAACATAATTTGTATTATAAAGATATTTGCTCTTCATATCTTTTGCTTCAAGTCCCATTGTAGGAAGATGATCTCCATAAAATACAACTACTGTCGGTTCTCCGCGTTTTTCCAACGCTTCAATCAACTGACCTGCAAATTTGTCCATCTCATGAACTTCATTTACATAATATTCCCATGCATTTCGCTTTCCTTCGTCTTCCACACCACTGACAATAATTTCAGGATCATCCAAAACTTTTTCTGTCGGATAATCTCCATGTCCCTGCACACTGATTGTCATAACAAAATCCTGCTGCTTCGTTGTATCCATTGACTCTAAAATATGTGGAACAAGAATATCGTCTGTTGCCCATCCTTTCGGTGTTGTCTGAAGCACATTCATAAATTCCTTGCTTGTGTAATGGTCAAATCCCATATGATTATAAACTTGTGCACGACTATAGAAATTACCTGTATTATTATGAAGTGCCTCTGCACCATATCCCAATTTTTCCAGTGATGATGCCGCACTTTCAATTACTTTTGTCTTTGCATAAGTTTTATATGGATACTCTCCAGGTCCGAAGAAACGCATACTCATTCCTGTAAGCACTTCAAACTCTGTATTTGCAGTTCCTGCCCCTACAGACGGCACCTTAAAATATCCTGATGAATATTCACTGTATAATTTGCGCAAATTCGGAATTGGATCTTCTGAAAACTGCAGCCATTCTACTTCTGTCGGATCAAAATAAGACTCTAACTGTACAAATAGAATGTTCGGTTTGTCTTCATCTGACAGACTTGTCTCACTTACATTCAGCGCACCATCTTTATTGATAGCTTCCATCGTCTCTTTGCTGTAACCTGCCGGTTCGGATATTCCTGTATTAAATACACTCGCTGTAAAACAGTATGGGAATCCATAATCTTCATAAGCAAATGCAATATTTCCAAAGTAATTTGAAATCACACGTTTATCAATTGCCACATCCGTAAGTACAACATATCCCATTAAACTTACAATCAATCCACAAAATGCAACAACCCTATGCATCTTACCGGTATACTGTCCACCACGTCTCCACATTGAAATCACCCATATTACTACTGCAATGATTCCAACGATCAACATGATCAATTCCATTTTCCCAAAATAATTTCCTGTCAACGAAATAGCATCTGACAATACTTTTAAATCCTGTGCATTAAATGGTGTTACACGTTTCATTAACATATACCCATTTGTAATACCCAGTATCAGCCAGAATACACTAATCAGAATACGGGCAAATACCCGTCGCCTCACCAGATATACAATCATCAATGTTGCAAATATCAGATAAGCATTGAACAAAAATACCTTTGGCGTCTCTATCATATAGAGCCATGCCTGAATCAACGAATGTCTTGAAATCCCCTCTATAAAGAAATTCAAAATACATGCTAAAAGGAAATGAAATACCAGCGAAAATCGATTCATAAATCGGTACACTGGCTGCATCTTCTTTGCAAACCTGCTGTTTCTTCTTTCCTCAAGAATTCGTTGTCGTCGTGCCTTACTCTCTTTCCAATGTGCCTTGATATCTTCCTTTTTCAAATTTTTTATCTTATGAAATGTACCTTTGATATCCGGCTTTTTTATATGCACCTTCTTCATTGATATCCTCTCTGTTCTAATCTGTTACGTTATCTCTTACATGTTTTTTAGTCTATAAGACATTGTTCCAAAATGTCCAAAACGGGGATAATCAACATATGCTGTCAATCCATCCCCATCTCAGATATATCATTTACAGACATTTTAAATCTGTATATTCTATCGCTTTAATCCTTCCAGACGTTCCTGAACCTGTGCCAGCATCTGTGTATATTTTTCCAGTTTCTCTTTTTCTTCCTGTACTTTTGCTTCTGGTGCTTTGCTTACAAAACGTTCATTTGAAAGCATACCTTTCGCTCTTGCGATTTCTTTTGTGAGCTTCTCTTCTTCTTTTTTCAGACGCTCTAATTCCTGCTCAAAATCAACCAGCTCTTCCATTGGAAGATATACAGTTGCTCCCGGAACTACAATAGATACTGCATCATCTGCAACATCTTTCTTTTCGTAGTGAAGAATAATGTCACTTGCAAGCATCAGTGGTTTTACAGAATTTTTAAATACTTCTAAGGCTTCCATTAAGGATTTATTACTGCTAACAATATAAACTTTTGTACGTTTATTGTTTGGAACATTCATCTCTGCACGCATATTTCTGATTCCGCGTGTAATTGCTTTTACATGCTCCATTACCTCTGTTGCTCTTGGGAATTCCCATTCCGTTTTATACTCAGGCCATTTTGACATCATCAAAGATTCTTCTTCCGGTACAAGTGCGCCATAAATCTCTTCTGTGATAAATGGCATAAATGGATGAAGTAATTTCAATGCCTGTCCAAGAACTGTCTTAAGTACCCACAAAACGCACTGTGCTGACTGTGAATCCTCTTCTGCATGATAAATACGATATTTTGCAATCTCTACATACCAGTCACAGAACTCATCCCAGACGAAATCATGTACTTTCTGAACTGCGATTCCAAGTTCAAATTTGTCCATGTTCTCTGTCATTTCTTTTGTCAGACTGTTTACTTTTGAAAGAATCCATCTGTCTGCCGGTTTTAACAAGAAATCTTCTGGCTCTTCTACAACATTTTTCTCCATATTCATCATAATGAATCGAGATGCATTCCATACTTTATTTGCAAAATTACGGCTTGCCTCAACACGTTCATTATAGAAACGCATATCATTACCAGGTGCATTACCTGTAACCAGTGTCAGACGAAGTGCGTCTGCACCATACTGATCGATAATCTCCAATGGATCGATACCATTTCCAAGAGATTTACTCATCTTACGTCCCTGTGAATCACGAACCAATCCATGGATCAATACTGTATTAAATGGACACTTGCCTGTATGCTCAATTCCTGAGAATACCATACGGATTACCCAGAAGAAAATGATGTCATATCCTGTTACAAGTACATCTGTTGGATAGAAGTAATCCAAATCTTCTGTTTTCTCCGGCCAGCCAAGTGTAGAGAATGGCCACAATGCTGAACTAAACCATGTATCCAGAGTATCTTCATCCTGTGTGAAATGTGTACATCCACAATGTGGGCATTTCTCCGGTGCTTCTTTTGCAACTACAAATTCACCGCATTCATCACAATAATATGCAGGGATTCTGTGTCCCCACCATATCTGACGTGAAATACACCAGTCTTTGATATTCTCAAGCCAGTGCAGATAAATCTTATCAAAACGTTCTGGAACAAACTTTAATTCTCCGCTCTTCAAAGCTTCAATCGCTGGTTTTGCAAGCTCTTCCATCTTTACAAACCACTGCTGTTTGATCAATGGCTCTACTGTTGTTCCGCAACGGTCATGTGTTCCTACATTGTGAGAATGTGGAACTACTTTCACAAGATATCCCTGTGCATCCAGATCTGCTACGATTGCTTTTCTTGCTTCATAGCGGTCCATTCCTGCATATTTGCCACCTTTATCATTGATTGTAGCATCATCATTCATGATATTGATCTCTGGAAGGTTATGACGTTTTCCAACTTCAAAGTCATTCGGGTCATGTGCAGGTGTGATCTTAACCGCACCGGTTCCAAATTCTTTATCTACATAATAATCTGCAACGATTGGAATTTCTTTGTTAACCAATGGAAGCAATACATTCTTACCAACGATATCTTTATATCTCTCGTCATCCGGATGTACGGCGATTGCACTATCTCCAAGCATTGTCTCTGGACGTGTTGTAGCAATCTCAAGGAATCTGTCTGTTCCTACGATTGGATACTTAATATGCCAGAAATTACCATTCTGCTCTTCATGTTCTACCTCTGCATCAGACAACGATGTCTTACACTTCGGACACCAGTTAATGATACGAGAACCTTTGTAAATATATCCTTTTTCATACAGATTAATAAACACTTCCTCTACAGCTTTAGAACATCCCTCATCCATTGTAAAACGTTCTCTGTCCCAGTCGCAGGAAATACCCAGTTTCTTCAACTGATTTTCAATTGTTCCCGCATACTCTTCTTTCCACTGCCATGTACGCTCCAAGAATCCTTCACGTCCAAGTTCTTTCTTATCAATTCCTTCTGCCTTTAACTGATTTGTTACTTTTACTTCTGTAGAAATGGCAGCATGGTCTGTTCCCGGAATCCATAATGCATTGTATCCCTGCATTCTCTTATAACGGATCAGAATATCCTGTAATGTATTGTCTAACGCATGTCCCATATGAAGCTTACCAGTAATATTCGGTGGTGGCATTACCGTTGTAAATGGTTTCTTACTGCGGTCTACTTCCGCATGAAAATATTTGTTCTCACACCATCTTTCATATGTCTTTTGCTCAATTGCTTTTGGATCATAAGTTTTTGCCAGTTCTTTACTCACAATTTTCATGATGTCCTCCTTTTGTTTTCATATTATTTTATTTTTTTTGATTTGTCACTATGAGTCACAATTTTTTCACATAAAGTGGAATTGTCAAAATATTCAAGTCGAACGTCCGTGAGACTTGACGCGTGATTCTGGTCAGCAAAGCTGACATATTCCTATCAGAATCACTGCGCATCCTAAGCGGAGCGTTTTTTATATATTAGGAAAGGACTTTCCTAATATATAAAAATACGCCCTTCATATACTTCCGTACATAAAGGGCGAATCATCGCGGTACCACCTTAAGTTCATATACAGACAACTCTTCTGTATACCTCTTTGTTCTATAACGTAAACAACCACGAGATATCCTACTTAATTTCAAATATCCAATTCCAAAGCTACCTTCCACAACCCTTTTTCGAAATCATCTCACAGCCTTTGGATGATTCTCTCTGACGATAGTAATTATGTACTCCTCTTTTTCATTATCTTTATATCTTATTCATATTGATTAGAATACTATCTTCTAACGCACATTATACTATAGCTTTCAATGGAGGTTTTGTCAAGATATTAAAGTGTATTTGATTCATGAAATTGCTATTTAGTTCACGACAGCCCCAAGCAAGAAAAAGACTATGCACTCCTGCGGGAGCTTCGTCGGGCAAACCCGACTCCAATTCGCTGGATTGCATAGTCTTTTCTTGCTTTGTGGTGTATCGTGATTGAAATAGGTGGGGCGATGATGGATTTACTTTTCTGGTGCCTGATGTATCTATATCATGAGGTTATTTGCTTGTACAGATGTCTTTGTGGCAACTGATGTATCTGCACTAGCTTGATATTCGCTGTTGCAGATGCTCTATTGACAACTGATGTATCTGCACTGCCTAGATATTCACTGTTGCAGATGCTCTTTTTGGGCCCACCGTATCTGCAACTTGCTTTTCATTGAACTTGCAGATACTTTTCAGCCTGCCTGTCATGTACAATTGCATCTGCATCTTGCCTTTTCTGGGATTTGAGGATACTGCCTTCGCAAATTTTGCATCTACATCTCACATTTTCGATAACGTGCGGATGCTCCCCATCAAAATTTTGCATCTTCAATTTCCGAAAATCCACTATCGCAGATATCGTCGCTCGATATCCTTTGAGTTCTATTTACTTCACAACTTGAGCCAATACATTACTAAAAAAAATTGATATAAGAAATTCGAGCGAATATGGAGTGAGCGTTGGAGACACTTAGAGCGTAAATTTTTGCGTTAATGAATTTGAACGAACATGTTTGAAGCTGCGTAGCAGCAAGTTTGAATTCAAATTCATTTGCTTTTAGCAAAAATTTACGCTCTTATGTGTCTCCCGCTCATGGAATCTAAGCAAGAATTCTTATATCAATTTTTTTAAGGAACGTATTGCCACCCAGTGAACTAAATAGCAAGCCTCACATATGGACTTACAATTGTATTCCCCTGCGAATCAACTCCTCCTGTCCCGCTAAAGAACCACAAGTACATCTGATCCACCTGATCTTCATCTATGACATAAATCAATGTATAATCCAGTTCTTCTCCTGCTGCAAGTGGGTGCCACAGAGCTTGTTTTAAACGCTGATTTCCATCTGTATAGTACATTTTATCAAAGTAAACCGGAAAACTGCTGCCATCTGATGACATCCATTGTAATGAATAATTCTCGTTCACTGATACATAAGAATCATCCGCTTTTACTATTGTGCCATCTTCCATAGAAGCTAATGTTGTCAAATCCGGTGCGATAGGTACTCCATCTTCTTTGTTCCATTCACTTTGTGTATCTCCGCAATTTTTTGCTGTCATGCGAACGATTACATACTTCGAATTTACTTTTTCTATTCCTTCAATTTCACCATTTTCATTCAAGACACCTCTGTCATGTGATTTTAATGTTCCATCTTCATTCATCCATGGTGCCATTTCATTTTCGTAGTCGATGAAATTTTCTTTTGGATATTCAGCTAATGAAATGCTATCTGCCACCTCTACCGAATTTACAACAAAGCGAATATCCTCTACCTCGTTTTTTAATGCTTCATCTTCTAGCATTGGATCTGTTATTTCATCACCAATCTCATAAATATCTTCCGCCGCAATTTTCTTTAGACCTACTTTTTCTTTTTCTAATTTTTTCTGCTCTGCCTTCGCTTCTTTGATTTCTTCCTCTGTTGCATATGGAACCACCTCGTCAAGCACTGTCACTTTTAAACCTTCGGCAACCTTCAATATCTCTTCATATGGCAAATCACTTCTGCTCCATATTTGGATCGCATACCCTTCATTTTCATCATACAGATAAATATTTTTAACTGTATCATCACTATCAATATAAAAATCCTCTCTGACATATACATCGACCTGCTGTTCTCCCAGGTTCATAACCTTCTGCTGCTGGCTTCTTTTATAATTCATAAATTCTTCTGTCTGTCCCATTCGTTCGATATAATCCAGCTCTGATGCATTCATCGGAATAATACTGATTCCGCCACCTGTTTTATCATTATGCCATTTTCCATAATTCGCAGTATTTTCACCTCCACGTTCATACCCTTCCGGCATATATGTTGGCTCTACGGAAATTGCATGTGCTTCTTTTGTACGGTCTACCTGAAATGTATATTGAATGGAATCGCCTTTCTCTGATTTCAATACGGCCATATACTTATTAGCTGCAAATCCAACAACACTAAGACCGGCGGTTACTGCAATCGCTGCCACTGCAATTTTCCAAGTATGATATTTACTTGTGGATTTCTTATTATGATGAATCCCAAGACATTCATACGTATCCTTGATACGCTGATTTACGTATTCCGGAGTTTCTATATCTTCTGATAAAATCTTTTTAATTTCCTGATCTGAATATTCTCTTTTCACACTATTTTTGTTTTTATTATTCATAAAATCCTTAGACATACGCTCATCTCCTTCCTTGCGCCAGTTCCATTGTATGCATTTTCTTTACTTCTTTTCTTCCTCTGGACAACCTTGTTTTTACTGTGTTTTCTTCCATCTCAAGTAGTTGTGCAATTTCCCTGACCTTAAATCCTTCTGCATAATACAGAATTAAAACCGTCCGATATTTTTCATCCAATTGATTCATTAATTCCTCGAATTCATATCTTGCTGTACTCATCCCCGCGTCTCCCTGCTCTGAAATCACATCATATGAACATTCTCGCTTTCCTTTTCGTAAAATGTCATTACACTTATTTATCAAAATCCGTATCAGCCAGGTTTTAAAATATTTTCTTTCTTTTAAACTATCTATTTTTTCGTAGCATACAATAATGGTATCCTGTATTGCATCCGCAATATCTGCTTCGGAATCAAGATAACTTCTTGCTACTTTATATAAATCTCCCTTTACCATTTCAATCAATTGCACAAATGCCTGGTCATCCTTCTTTTGTGCTCGTTTCACAAGATATTCCACACTACTCCCTCCTTTCAATTATTTGTAAATTGAAAATCGATTTTCCTTTTTTCACTTATTAGACGTTTCAGTATCTTATTTCGTTTCATTATTTCTGCGGAATTTCTATTTAATTCACTAAGTTGGATAAGCATCCCTTAGAAAAATATTTGATATGAATTTCTGTTCAGACTCCGTCAGCGGGAAATACATAAAGGTCAGAATTATTACTAAAAACAGAGCTTAGAAACCAGCAACTCGGGCTGTGCCCTCAAACAGCAAGTTTCTAAGCTCTAACGTAAAATTCTGGCCTTTTACTATTTCCAATCGCTTCCTTTGTATTCGCAGAAATTCATATCAAATATTTTTTCTCAGTACGTTATCGCAAATCTAATGAATTAAAAAGCAGAGCTTTACTGAACAGGCACTGGTATCTCATGTATCTACACATCTCGCTTATTCAATGTTGTAGATATCTTTGTGGTAATCGTTGTATCTGCAAGGCTTGATATTCGCTATTACAGATGTTCTTTTCTTGACCAATGTATCTGCAACTTGCTTTTCTTTGAGCTTGCAGATACTTTTAAGCCTGCCTGTCATGTACAATTGCATCTGCATCTTGTCTTTTCTGGTATTTGAGGATACTTCCTCCACAAATTTTGCATCTTCAATCCCCAAAAATTCACTATCGCAGATATCGTCACTCAATATCCTTTAAGTTCACTCACTTCACGGACTGAGCCAATACATTACTTACCCAAGAATTCTTATATCAATTTTTTGTAAGAAACGTATTGCCATTTAGTGAACTAAATTACATCTTCCCAATCATACTCACAATTGAATATCCATACTTCTCCGCAGTTGCCCATCCGGTTCCTGCAGGGTTTTCTCTTTGCCCCAGCCATTCTACATATGGTGCACATCCCTTTAAGACATACTCATATCTCTCATCTACACATGCTTGATTTAAAGGCTCTGTTGAGGCATATGCTTTTAAATGTTGTATCTGGGCACGGATTCCTGTCCGCACATCTGGATAAGCATTTCCTGGAACACCGCCCCCGGTTGTTCCAAGCCCTGCAAAATTAAATTGTTCTACAGAAACATCTCCGCCAAACTGAAGCCAGCCAGTCTCTTTCATCGTCTGCACAAATGCAACCTCCGGGCGAACCCCTTCTGCTGCCGCTTCTTCACAATACATTGTTGCAAATGTCTCGATAGAATCCGCACCGCCTTTTTTCAGTTCCTCTGTTGGATATGCGACACCGGCCGATTTAAAATAAGAAACAAGTTGTTCGACTGTGACCGGACTTTCTCCCATGATTGGATATTGTCCATTTGCGGTAGTTTCTTGAACAGAATCATCTTCGTTTTTTTCTTCTGATTTTTTCGTTTTTGATTCTTGTTTTTCCTTAGCATTCTGATTTTCAACTTCTACCTTATGTATCATCTCTGCTTCTTTTGCAATAACGACAGATTGATGTCTTTTCCAACCTCCGATTCCTGCCATTGTGATAATCAATATGACTGCAAGTCCGATTTCCAGATATCCGGGTGTCTTTAATTTATTCCACTCTAAATGCATATCCAACCTCATCTCAATTCTTTAGAACTTACTTTCCTATTTCACACTATGATAGTTTACCATAAGTTATTACTTTTTGACAGACAAGGCAACCGCAAAAAGGCAGAGCCAAAGTATTTTCTACTCTGACTCTGCCTTTCAAATCTTTTTGGATTCTATATTTTTAGGAGAAAAAATTATTAATTACTTGTTCAACAACTCGTAACTGTTTAGTCAGTTACAACGCCTTTCTGAAGCATTACATTTGCATAAACTGCTGACTCACCTGTTGCAATGATTGCATAAGCTGTTTTAGCTTCATCATAAAATGCAAATCTCTCGATATTGCCAACTGCTGCTTCGCCTCTTTCATCGTGTTTCTTCACGATTGCTTTGTACTCGTCCCAGATTGGTGTGTCGATTTTGCCGATATCACATGGCATAAGTTCCATCAAATTAACTGGTTTCTCTACATATGCATCCAATGGCATAACTGTAAGAATTGCATCCAAAATTTCTGGTACGCCATGTCCGTCACAACGGATTACGATAGCATCTTTTCCCATTGATTCACATGGAAAGTTTCCGTCTGCAATAACAATACGATCACTATGTCCCATCTCGCATAATACTTTTAATAATTCTGGTGATAAAATTTTAGGAATTCCTTTTAACATCTTCTCATCCTCCATGAAACTTTTTTATTTTTCTAAAAAGGACGCATACCATTTCGGCATGCGCCCTATATTTTATAAGGGATTAATTATTTTTTCGATTGCATGCAATCAGTGTTATTTGTTAATTATTTTTTGAACTGTGGTCCAAAGTTAGCGCATGCTCTGTAGTCTGCACCTTCTTTATCCATTCCAAATGCATTCCAAGCTGCTGGTCTGAAGATCTTCTCTTCTGGTACGTTGTGCATGCAAACTGGAATTCTCAGCATAGAAGCCATTGTAATCAAATCTGCTCCGATATGTCCGTAGCTGATTGCACCGTGGTTAGCTCCCCAGTTGTTCATTACATCGTAAGCTGTCTTGAATGCACCTTCTCCAGTTGTTCTTGGAGCGAACCATGTACATGGCCATGTGTAGTCTGTTCTCTTCCAAAGTTTATCAGAAACTTCTGCTGGAAGTCCTACTGTCCATCCTTCTGCAATCTGAAGAACTGGTCCAAGTCCTTTTACAATGTTCAGACGGATCATTGTTGCAGGCATCTCTACTTTTGTTTCAAATCTTGAAGAGAATCCACCTCCACGGAAGTATCCAAGGTCTGCATAGTTCCATGTAGTAGCTTTCATGATTGCATCCTGATCTTCTTCTGTTACTTCATACCAAGGTTTCATAACTCCGTTGCCGTTCTCATCTTTTGCTTCACCACAAGCATCCAGACAAGCTGCTCCAGAGTTGATCAAGTGGATAAATCCGCCTGCTTCTTTAGCAACACCTTCCAAATCATATCCTGTAGCTTTCTTAACAGCCTCTGGGCTCCAGTATGTACGAACATCAGCGAAGATCTGTGCACGGTTTGTTAACAGTTTCATGAACAACATACTTGTTGCGTTCAATGTATCATTCTCTGTTCCGAGAACGTATGGCTCTCTTGCTCCATTCCAGTCAAATGATGTATTCAAGAGTGCTTCTGGATAGTCACAGTTTGGATAGAAGTCTGTCCACTGTCTCTGTCCCTGAAATCCTGCAACGATTGCATTGTGTCCAACCATCTCTTCTTCGCATCCTGCTGGAAGTTTATCGTTACCATTCATTAAGTCTTTGATGATGCACATCATCTTAACTACGAATTCCCACTCAGAATCTTTCTGATCACGAGTTTTCTGAAGTTCTTCTGGGTTCTTATCGAATCCTTCGATACATTTTTCTTTTGTCCATGCAAGTGCTTTCTGGTATTCTTCTTCGTCATAGATACCTTCTGTCATACGACGGATGATTTCTACCTCGTCTACAGATTCTACACGCATTCCAAGATAATCTTCGAAGAAGTCTGTGTTGATGATAGATCCACCAATACCCATTGTTACAGAACCGATCTGTAAGTAAGATTTTCCTCTCATTGTTGCACAAGCAACTGCAGCACGTCCGAATCTTAACAGCTTCTCTTCTACGTCAGCTGGGATAGATGTGTCATCTGCTTCCTGAACATCATGTCCATAAATACCAAATGCTGGAAGTCCTTTCTGTGCATGTGTAGCAAGTACTGATGCAAGATATACAGCTCCTGGTCTTTCTGTTCCGTTGAATCCCCAAACAGCTTTGATTGTGTTAGGATCCATGTCCATTGTCTCAGCTCCGTAGCACCAGCAAGGTGTAACTGTAAGAGTAATATCTACACCTTCTTTTCTAAATTTGTCTGCGCAAGCTGCTGACTCTGCAACACGTCCGATTGTTGTATCAGCGATAACAACTTTAACTGGCTCTCCATTTGAATATCTGATGTTCTCCTCAAATAATTTTGCAGCGGATTTTGCCATGTTCATTGTCTGGTCTTCCAATGACTCACGAACTTTAAGAACTCCTCTTCTTCCGTCGATTGTAGGTCTGATTCCAATTACAGGATAGTCCCCAATAAGTCTTGATTTTGCCATGATACATTTCCTCCTTGATTAATGAATAAATGTTTTAAATTTCTCATATGCAGCATCCCACTTCTCTGTATCCTGTGGAAGATACTCATATGTAGTTTCTGAATCTGCGATGATCTGTCTTGCTTCTTTTACATCTTTGATTTCTCCAAGAGCCATCAACTGTACAGCAATATTTCCAAGTGCTGTCGCTTCGACAGGTCCTGCGATAACTTTACGACCGTTTGCTCCTGCTGTCATCTGACAAAGAAGTTTACTCTGGATTCCTCCACCGATCATATTGATTACAGGATAATGTTTACCTGTACATGCTTCAATCTGTTCCAGTGCATAACGATATTTTAATGCTAAGCTCTGGTTGATACAGCACATAATCTCTCCGATTGTCTCCGGCACTTTCTGTCCTGTTTTACGGCAGAATTCACGGATACGCTCCGGAATATTACCTGCAGCAACGAATTCTGGTGAATCCGGATCGATAAAGCTCTGGAATGGCTCTGCTTTTACTGCCATCTGTTCCAATTCGCCGAACGAATATTCCTGACCTTCACGAATCCATTGTCTACGGCTTTCCTGTGCAAGCCAAAGTCCAATGATATTTTTCAACAATGTTGTTGTATTACCATAACCACCTTCATTACTTACATTACACTCCAGTGATTTTTCTCCAATAACCGGTCCTTGTAACTCTGTTCCGAACAGGCTCCATGTTCCACAACTAATGAAAATAAAATCTTCATTCTGTGTTGGTACAGATACCACTGCACTCTGTGTGTCATGTCCTGTGATTGCAATTACTTTTGCCGGGTCTACGCCAAGCTCTTCACAAATTGCAGGCTGTAATGTACCGATTACAGTTCCACTTGGAACGATCTCCGGTAAAATATGTTTTGGAATCTGAAGTGCCTCCAGAATCTCTTCTGACCATTCTTTCTTCTTTGCATCCAAAAGCTGTGTTGTAGCAGCCATTGTATACTCTGCTTTCTTCTCTCCTGTAAGGAAATAGTTGAATAAATCAGGAGTTAATAACATCTTGTCTGCTTTTTCCAATAACCATGGTCTTTTCTTAACCAATGAATATAATTGGAAAATTGTGTTGAAATTTTCAAACTGTAATCCAGTTAACTCGTACACTCTTTCTTTTGGAATTGCTTTGAACACTTCTTCCTGCATGCCAAGTGTACGATCATCTCTGTAGTGAACCGCACTTTCTAACAATGCTCCATGTTCATCCAAAAGTCCGAAGTCAACTCCCCATGTATCAATTCCGATACTTTCGAAGCCACCCTCCTGTTTTGCTTTTACAATTCCCTGTTTAATTTCAAAAAAATGTCTCAGTGTGTCCCAATACATTGTTCCGTTGATTATAACCGGATCATTTGAAAAGCGATATACTTCTTTCATCTGAATCTTTCCGTCTTCCAGACTTCCGAGAATTGCTCTTCCGCTTCCGCCACCAAAATCAAATGCCAGAACTTGTTTTTTGTTGTTGCTCACTGATGAACCTCCTTTCTCACTTCCATCCCATCATATATTGACAGTTATGAAGCAGTTCATAATGGAGTAAATACGCACTTCTCTTCACTCCCTTGATCTCATGTAATCATTTTACCATTGTTTTCTACAATTTACTTGTGTTATACTGGTAAAAAATATAACAATATTCACATTTATTAATTTGTTTTGAAAATCAATCAATCTTATTTATAATAATCTATACAAATAAAAAGGAGCAAAAAAATACTATGCAATATATAAACTATCGTGAAAGCAGACAACGAGGAACTGCAGATTTTCCATTGGAATACCATCATGTTTCTCCCTCTCATCCTCAATATGAGATGGCCCTGCACTGGCATGTAGAATTTGAATTAATCCGTGTTTTAAAAGGTGTTTTACAGATAACAATTGATGAACGGACTTTCCGTGTCTCAGCCGGTTCATTTATATTTATCCCGGCCGGTTCTCTTCATTCCGGCACCCCGCTTGGCTGTGAATATGATTGTCTGGTATTTGATATGAATGTCTTAATGAATAAAAATGATGACTGTTGTAAATTCGTGCGTAAAATTACCGACCGGGAAGTCTCTTTTAATTATGTTTACACCGGAACTTACAATGATATCCACCAGATCGTATGGCATATGTTTGATTCAATTTCCTCTAAAAAACCTGGTTATCAGCTCATTGTACTTGGTTCCTTATACCAACTGATCGGAACTATTTTTTCTGAAAATTATTATAATCCAACTCCTGACAAACCGCCTCGTGATCATCGAAGAATTGTTCAGCTTAAACAGGCTTTGGAATTTATCGAATCTTCCTATAACAAGCCGATCAGTTTACAGGAAATGGCAGATTCTGTGCAGATGTCTCCGAAATATTTTTGCCGTTTTTTTCAGGAGATGACACATCGTTCACCTGTCGATTATTTGAACTATTACCGTATTGAGCGTGCCTGCTATCAGCTGCTTACGACAAATGATACGATTACAGAAGTGGCTTATAATGCCGGTTTTAATGATTTGAGTTATTTTATAAAAACATTCAAGAAATATAAGGGAACAACTCCAAAACAATATTTAAAATAATGTTTTTTCTTCTATTTTTAATATTACCGCTCCCCTTTAAGGAGAAGAAAAAAGAGATGCTTATGAAACAAAATTCACATGCATCTCTTTTTATTTCCATTCATCATATCTTTTTAAATGTTTTAATATTAAAAAATACCAAATATTTTTTCGCGGAATGAATCATATAATGAGTCATAATCTGTATAACCGATATCACTATTAGCAAAACTGCTTTTCCATACCTCACATACACCATCCGCAATTGTCTTAGCATATTCGCTTCCGCTGCTAAGAATTGTTGGAAAGACATAGTATATCATAAAGAAATTGAGATCAGACTGGGTACGCGCTCCGATCTTCCCCTTCTTATTTACAAATGTCTTCTTTACTGCTGATGCAAGACATTCTCCGATTTCTTTTGCCGCTGCTTCTTTGTCTTTAGCACCTTCTACATATGTTGTCATCTCTTCAAAATAATGGCCATGGTTTTGAATAAAGTTTTCTGTATATTCCTTATAAGTTTTCTTTTTCAAATGAGCCATCATTTTATCTCTGTCTTCGAAAATTATTTCTATCCCTTGAAGCATCTAATCATCCTCCTATGTCTTTCATGTTCTTCCGACTTAGATCTTTTCCTGCCAAAATCTACTATTATTATACCGAGATGATATCTTTATAGCAAGGAAAAGATATTTCCATTAAATAGAAAAACCGAGGTTTTATCCCCGGTTTTCCTTATTTTATGCTTTTCAGATTGTTATTCTGAAATTAGTCATACAAGTTTGGAGAGATGTCAGCATCATCCATGTTTGTTGAATCATACCAGTAACCATCTGTCTGAACGTCTTTAACTTCTTTTCCTTCGCAGATGTCATACAGTGTTTCGATAGAAATTTTACCCTGCATGAATGGAGACTGTGTAACAGCACCGATGAGTGTTCCGTCTTTAACAGCTGCTTTGATTGTAGATCCAGCGTCGAATCCAGCTGCAACGATGTTTTTCTCAACATCTGATCCTAATACATTCAGGTTCTGGTTAGCTGTAAGAAGACCTTCAGCTGAAACCTGGTTAGAACCGAACATAGCGATTGTATCATTTTTGTTCATGATGTTAGATGCCTCTGTAGCACACAGCTCAACTGTTGTCTGTGCAGGTACAGCTACTTCGATGATGATATCAGCTTTTTTAGCATCTCCGTTATCTTTTACAAGGTTAACATAGTAGTCATTTCCAACTACTGCACATGTTTTTCCATCTTCTTTAGCAAGCTCGATGAATCTGTTTACGAATCCCATTCCACGCTCTGTGATGTTAGCAGATGTAGCATCCTGGTTAACTTCACCTACACGAACCTGTCCGTCAGCTTTTGCGATTTTGTCTTTAACTGCTTCGTAAATTTTGTCTGCTGCGATAGCACCAGCACCACCATTGTCTGTAACTACTGTAGCGTATACAGATCCTTCTGGAGCATCAGGTACACCTGAGTCGAAACATACTACTGGGATACCTTTGTCTTTTGCTGACTGAAGTGCTTCAATAACTGAGTTCTGGTCACAAGCAGCAAGTGCGATTCCGTCTGGGTTCTGGTTGATTGCGTTGTTCAGCATGTTTACCTGGTCAGCGATATCAGACTCTGCGTTAGGACCTGTTGTGTTTGTTGTTACACCCAGTTCTTCCTGTGCCTGCTCGATTCCCTGTACAGCTGCCTGCCAGTATGAAGCCTGGAAGCTCTTTACAACTACTTCGAAGTGATATCCTTTTCCTGAATCTCCGTCAGCTTTTTTAGTGTCTGCTGAAGAATCGCTTGAGCTTGAAGATGAGCTTCCGCCACATCCAGCAAGAAGTCCTGCTACCATACATCCACCAAGTAATACTGCTAAAACTCTCTTTTTCATAATTTTTGTCCTCCTTGACATGAAAATGTTTTTTCTTTTTCTATAGTAACAATCAGTCATTTCCCTCGTCTCTGATTGCTATCTATCTTTTTTAGGGGTGGCGGATTTTTTCCGCCACGATTGAATATTAATTATTTTTTCTTATGTGAAATTATTTGTTTTCACCTTTTCTCTTCATGATATCAACCAATACAGCTGCGATTAATACAAATCCTGTAATGATCTGCTGCCAGTTAGCTGTCAATCCGATGAATGGAAGTCCTGTCTTTAACAGACAGATTACGAATACACCTGCAAGTGTTCCTGTGATACTTCCTGCACCACCTGACATTGATACGCCACCGATGATAGCTCCACCGATCGCTTCAAGCTCAAATCCGGCACCACTACCTGGCTGAACTGTTGCGAAGATAGCTGAGTAAGAAATTGAAGCTAATCCTGCGAAGAATCCGCAAATCACATAAGCCATAATGTGGTAGAATGTTACGTTTACACCAGATAATTTTGTTGCTTCTTTGTTACTTCCGATTGCAAGTGTATAACGTCCAATTTTTGTATGATTCAATACAAATGACATTACTACTACTAACAAGATAATCCATATGAATCCGATTGGAATATTTGTTCCACCAACCTGAATCTTAAAGATTTTTCTGAACCATCCGCCTGCTGCTCCAGCTGCCGGCCATGAAATTCCAAATCCACCTGAAATGATAGATCCAAGTCCTCGAGTAATCATACATGTACAAAGTGTAGCTAAGAATGCAGGTAATTCCATGATTGCAACTAAGAATCCGTTTACAACACCTACTGCCATACCCATTAAGATACTAATCAGAATACCAACTCCTGTAGGAAGTCCCTGATGCACGATCAAATATCCACCTACAAGTGAGTAACAAATAAGTCCTGTACCAATGGAAAGGTCTACACCGCCTGTCATCAATGTAAATGCAACTCCAATTGCCATCAATGAAATATAATATGAGAAATCAAGGATGTTAACAATTGTTGTATATTTTCTAAAGTTCGGGCTCATTATGCAGAAGAAGATAAACAATGCAATTACTACGAGAAGAACGATTACTTTCTGTCCTCCAAGTCTATCGATTGTCGACTTCTTCGTACCAGCCGTTTTCGTCGTTGTTTTTGCCATTACTTTTTCCTCCCTAATCAATCTCTCGTGTAGCCATGTTCATGATATTTTCCTGTGTAGCCTCGGAAATATCCAGCTCACCAGTTTTCTTTCCTTCACACATTACGACGATTCTATCACTCATACGTAATATTTCTGTCATCTCTGAGGAAATCATAATAATGGCTTTTCCTTCTGCTGCCAACTGATTCATCAGTTTGTAAATCTCATTTTTAGCTCCAACGTCGATACCTCTTGTAGGCTCATCGAAAATCAGAATCTCTGAATCTCTTGTCAGCCATTTAGCGATAACAACTTTCTGCTGGTTACCACCTGACAGGTTTACTACCAGCTGATCTACTGTTGGTGTTTTTGTTGCAAGAGATTCTACATATTTCTTAGCAACTTCTTTCTCTTTCTTCTTATCGATAAAGATACCCTTCATGAACTGTTCCATTGTTGCCATTGTTGTATTCTCAGCAACTGATTTCTGAACAACAATTCCGTATCTCTTTCTATCTTCTGAAAGATATCCGATACCACATCTAACAGCATCTTCCGGACTCTTGATTGTAACTTTTTTACCATTAATGTAAATGTCACCACTGTCGATCGGGTCAGCTCCAAATAAAGCTCTTGCTGTCTCTGTACGTCCAGCACCCATAAGTCCTGAGAATCCAAGGATTTCGCCTTTTCGTAATTCAAAGCTTACATCCTGAACCATCTTACCTGCATTGAGGTGTTCTACCTTCAGAACAACCGGTGCATCTTTTGGTACTGTACTTTCAGTCTTAGGATCTTCATAGATAACACGACCAACCATCATGTTGATGATATCGTCTTTTGTACTATCTTTTGTGATCAATGTTCCAACATACTGACCATCTCGCATAACTGTAACACGATCTGTAATGACTTTAATCTCATCCATACGATGTGAGATATAAACAATACCAAGCTGTTTTTCTCTCAAATCACGAATGATTTTAAAGAGTTCCTGAATCTCTGTCTCTGTTAATGCAGCAGATGGTTCGTCAAAGACGATTACTTTTGCATCATGAGAGATTGCTTTTGCGATCTCACACATCTGCTGTTTTCCGACTGTCAGGTTCGCCATTTTTTCTTTTGGATCAATATCGATGTTCATTCTGTCGAACAGCTTCTTAGCTTCTTCATTCATCTTCTTATCATCAATGCTAAGTCCTTTTTTGAACTCACGTCCGATAAAAATGTTCTGTGCAACAGTCAGATCACCTAACATGTTCAACTCCTGATGTACGATGATAACACCTGCATCCTGAGCTTCTCTTGCGTTTGTAAATTCTACTTCTTTTCCTTCATATGTAATTGTACCGGAATCTTTTTTGTAAATACCTGTCAACACTTTCATCAATGTTGATTTACCGGCACCGTTCTCTCCCATAAGTGCAAGGACTTCACCTTTTCTCACTTCCAGGTTTACATGATCCAAAGCATGTACACCAGGGAAAGACTTGTCAATATCTTTCATCGTTAAAATAACTTCGCCCATTCTATTACCCTTGCCTTTCTGTTCTCAATCTCAATTTCCCATGTATCATTATTAGTTCTTTCTACGTCTTGCAACAACATCACTGAATACTGCAACGATAACAATAATACCTGTAATAATAAGCTGATAATCTTTTCTTAAGCCAAGAGCCAGAATTCCTTCCTGAAGTAAAGCGATGATAAACACACCGATTACAGTACCGCTGATAGAAGCAAGACCTCCTGCCATGGAAGTTCCTCCCATTACACAACCAGCAATTGCTTCGTTGTTGTACTGATCACCATATCCAGGCTGAACTGTTGTATAAGCAGCTACATAGAAGAGTGCGCTGATTCCTACAAGGAGTCCACAGATAACATATGCTGCCATCTCCCATTTTTTAACATTTACACCTGAAAGTCGAACAGCTTCTTTGTTGCTTCCAAGTGAAAGAATGTAACGTCCGATTCTTGTCTTGTTCAAAATCACTGCACAAATAACTGCAACAGCCAAGAAAACAATCAAACCTACCGGAATATCCCCAACTTTGATAAGGTTTCTGTACCATCCACCTTCCTGTGATGCCTGTGGCCAGCTGACTGACTGTGTCTTTGTGTATACAGATGCAATACCTTTTGCAATGTTCATACTTGCCATTGAAGTGATGAATGAAGGTACTGACCAATATGCTACAAGATATCCGTTAAAGACACCAAACACAAGTCCTACAAGTAAGCTGATTATCATTGCTGCTGCCATAGGTACACCATGTGCTGTCAGGCTGTAACCTGCAACCAATGCACAACAGAACATAACTGGTCCGATAGAGAAGTCGATTCCGCCTGTTGCGATTACGAATGTAACTCCCAATGATAAGAACCCTAAAAAGTATGCATAGTTGAGAGCGCTCAGAATACGAGTTGTTCCAGCGAATCTGCCCTGTGTCATTACACAGAAAAATCCGTACAAGAGAAGCAAAACACCGCATAACACGATTCTGTTAAACCCTACCTTTTGTACAAAAGGATTTTGTTTAATTTTTCCCACGTTTCTTCCTCCTAGTTCTTTAATCTTATCTTTTCCCTTAAGACTTGTACTAAGTATAAACTTTATTAAATAATTATGAAATTGAATATCTTACTAAAAAAGGTTAAAAATTTCCTATTTGGAAATTTTTAACCTTTTTTTGAATACAATTTACCTTATTGTCCCGAGAACGGATAAAGCAATCTTTGATTTTCTTCTTCATACATATTGTCTCTGGTAATAAGTTTACAGCCGGAATCAAGTGTTTTTTCTACTGTTTTCCCTTCTAACAGGGCAATTGTCTGTTCCACCCCCATATACCCCATATTAAATGGTTTCTGAATGATAATTCCATCAAAAACCCCTTCTTCCAAAAGTTGAATTTCTTCTACCGAATTATCAAAGGCAACCATTTTAATCTTTTTTTCCATCCCCATATCCTTTATTGCTCTTGCAGTTCCCACTGCTGCATATTCATTTGTTCCAATAAGCAACCGAATATCCGGATTTTTCATCAACATTGTTTTGGTCTGACTGTATGCTTTTTCATATGAAGAATCGCAATACAAAATATCTACAATATTCGCTTTGTAATTTTCAAGACCGTCTCTTATTCCATTTTCACGCTCTATCTCTGTAGATGTTCCTTTTACATGCCCCATGATGCCAATTTTTATGTCCTCATCAATCAACGTCTTTGCATATTTCCCTAATTCTTTACCAGCTTTATAATTATCTGTAGAGACTTCGCAGTCAGCAATATCATTTTCTGTAGTAGAATCAATATAGATCAAGGTAATTCCAGCATCCTTCACTTTCTGAAGCACATCATGCAGCAATGAATAATCCGCCGGTGCAACCAGAATTGCATCCGGATTTTTCTGAATACTTTCTTCAATTGTTTTTATCTGTGTCTCGACATCATCTTCTGAACGGCCACCCACAACTTCAATCTCTGCTCCAAACTCTTCTGCTCCCAGTTCTGCACCTTTTATAAGTGCCGTCCAGAAATCATTTGCAGAATCTATCGTCTTAGGGACAAAAATCAAATGATATGTCTTTTCCTTTTCCTGCTCTTCCTGCACCTGGATTCCGAAAGTTACCAGAATAGTCGCAAGAAGTATAAACAACACTATCCTGGTTCCTACTTTTCTACTCATCTGTCTACTCATGGTTTTCTCCTCCGTCTAACGGAATTGTAACTGTCGCCACTGTTCCTTCCCCTTGTCTGCTGATATATGAAATCCCATATTCCGGTCCATAATATAATTGCAGTCTTTTTTGTACATTTGGCACACCTACACCATTTGATTTTGGCTTTTTCTCTTTTTTCTGTTTTTCATCAAAAATATATTTCAAAGTTTCTTCGTCCATGCCTACGCCATCATCTGTAATTGTAATATATCCTTTTTTGCCCCTTACATATCCGTGTATGCTGATTTTTCCTTTTGTATCTTTATATTTTAATCCATGGTAAATCGCATTTTCTACCAATGGCTGAATTGCAAATTTTATAATGGACACACCACATATTTCAGGATCCACATCAATTGTATATTCCAGTTTATCTTTGTAGCGCATTTTCTGAATGGTCAGATAACTTTGCACATAATTTATTTCCTCTTCTACTCTTACTTGTTCTTTGTCATTACTGATACTTTGTCGTAATAATTTAGCCAGAGCTGAAGTCATCAGTACTACATCATCATTTTGTCCGGCTTCCGCCATCCATATGATTGAATCTAACGTATTATATAAGAAATGAGGATTGATCTGTGCCTGCAAAGCTTTCATTTCACTTTTTCGTTTTTCTTTCTGTGCGGCAACATTTTGCTCCATCAACTCCTGGATTCGTTTTGTCATCACATTAAATGATTTCGTCAAGCTTCCAATTTCATTCATTGTTGTCACTTCTACATTTGCCTGTTGAAATTTTCCTTCTTCGACTTTGCTCATCGAATCACGTAAAAGTAAAATTGGTCGTGTGATTTCTTTTGACAACAAACTTGAAATCACAATAACTGCCAACAATAGTATTGCAGCGACCATAATGTAATTCAACTGTGTCTGTTTGCTGTTTTTCAACAATTCCTTTGTATCCATTGCCCCAACAACCGTCCAACCGGTTTTTGTTGATTTGGACATTGTATACAGTTTATTTTCTCCATCACGCTTTATTTCCAGATAATCTGCTTTACAATCCATGATTTCCCGAATATTCTCTACCATCAGTCCGCCATACATCAACTGCTGCTTTGGATGATAGATTATATTTCCATCTTCATCTAAAATAAAAATATAACCTTTTTCTCCAATATTATTTTTATTACACAGATCACTAATTGCACTATAGTTCAAATCCATGAAGAAAACGCCTTCTCGTTTTCCTGATTGATTATTCACCAATGCACGGCTTAGCGTGATAACCCATTTATAACTTGTAGGAATTGCATTCTGCACATGTGAAGATGACACAGCAATTCCACTTTTAGATTGCATTGCCTCCTGATACCAATCCAATGACTGCACATCTATATAGTCTGTCAGGCTTCCGTCTTCATCATTTACAAGATATTTTCCATTTTCTGCCACTGCTGCAACATTCGAAATATCATTTCTACTTTCCTTGATTGTTGCAAACTGTGTTAAGATACGTTTTTTCTCTTCCTCAAACTCTTCTTCTGTTTGATGTTCATCAAAGAAATATTTTGCTACGTCTGTACTTTTTGCCATCAATGAAGACGTATTCTCCATGTAGTCGATATAATTGTCTATATCTGAATTTACCTGTTTGATGATCTGTGTAGAATAATCAATCGAATTTTCATAAATTGTTTTCTTTGTAGAATTCATAGCAATCACCAAAAAGATAACTACCGCGATTACCATTAACACAGAAAACGAAACTAGCATCGTATTCTGAATACTTTTGAATCTTCCGAAAAATGTTCTGGAATGTTCTTTTTGCTTTCTCATGATTTTCTTCCTTTAGCATATTCTTTCGGTGACATCCCTGTTGCCTTCTTGAAGGCAATACCAAAATAGTGTGGATCACTAAAACCAACTTTTTCTGCAATTTCGTAATTTTTCATCGTTGTCTTTTGTAGCATTTGTTTTGCTTTTTCCATTCGGACACTTGTCAATACTTCCAGAAATGTTTTTCCAGTCTCTTCTTTAAAGATTGTACTGAATCTGCTTGTACTAATATTTAAATATTCGCATACACTGTTCAAACTCAAATCGGGATTTCCGTAATTATCTTTTATATACTCCATTGCCTGTGCTGCTTGTCTTTCTCCGCTGGTCTGGCATGCTTCCTGTACTGCTTTTAATCCGGATAGTGCATATTCTTTTGTAATCTCCATTGCCTGATCCAGATTTCTTGCCTCTGTAATACTTGTAAGAACAGAATCCGGTAACACAAATGATTCCTGCGTTTCATGCCCCACCTCGTATACAATCTGTAAAACATGCTGAAGATATGCAATTGACTTTCTTCTATTAATATAGCCTGTTTTCAACCAGCTTCTCATGTGTTCCATAGCATCGTCCAGGACTTCTCTATCTCCCCCTCTGATAGCTATAGCAATATCACGATAATCCATCTCTAATTCCATGGAATTTTCTTTTTGTTTTTCCTCTTCACAGTCAAACATGATTCCAGAACCTTTGGTATATCGATATTGAAGCATTTCGCTTGCACTCTCGTATGATTTGGAAAGCTCCTCAAGTGAGTCCACATAGCATCCCATTCCCATGGAAATGCTCAGCTGCATAGCAGAATATACATTTTTCTGAATATCCTTGCATATTTCAACAATTTCTTTTCTAAATTCCTGCGGGCGGTTTGTCCAAAGTAATAAACACACTCTATTATCTGCATCACGAAATGCAATTCCGGCATTATACTCTGAAATAATCTCACTGCTTATATTTTCTACAACAAATGCCATCAATGCACTTTCTTTTTTCTGCTCTGGATTTATCTCATATAATCCTGAATAAACATCGATATCTATCACAACTGTTCTGTATGAACTTCCACTGATTTCAATATCAAATTCTTTCAACTCATCCAGACTTCTTTTTACTTCCTGCGTTCCTTTTACAAGACGAGACAATATTCTGGAAATAATCACCGCTTCATTTTTTGTATAACTATGATACACTTTCGTCAACTGATCGATTTTTTTCTCTTCTTTTCTTTTGGAATCCAGCTTTTCACGAATCCGAATCAAAACCTCTGACAGTTCTTTCGCTGTTACCGGCTTTAATATATACTCTGACACTTTATATTGTATTGCCTGTTTTGCATATTCAAAATCGCTATAACCACTGAAAATAATAATTGCCGTCTGAGGACAATTTTCGCTTAAATATTTGCTCAGTCCCATTCCATCTATGTACGGCATACAAATATCTGTCAGCACAACATCAACCGGTTGATTTTTCACAAATTCAATGGCATCTTTTCCATTTTCACAGTCTCCGACCAGCTCATACCCCAATTCATTCCATTCTATTTTTTTGCTGATTGCTTCTCTGACAAGTATCTCATCATCTACCAGTAATACTTTATACACATTTTTCTCCTCCGTGTAATTTACTCTTTACGAGATTAATATTCTCTCAAAAATCTGTTATTAGTATACCTCAATTTACAACAAAAAACCACAATCAGATGCTAAGCAATTGTGCTTTTTTACAGAATTTTCATTATCAAAAAAGACCGCATAAGCGGTCTTTTCGAAAAGGGATTTTTTATGTTTTAATTATTTACACAGTTTTTTGAATTCGTCTGCTACAAACTGAACCTTTGTACCAACAACAACCTGTACTGCATTCTTTCCAGGTCTGATTACTCCTGCAACACCTGCAGATTTAATCTTTTTCTCATCAACTGCTGTATAATCTTTGATTTCCAGACGAAGTCTTGTAATACAGTTATCAATAGATGTAACGTTTTCTTTTCCGCCAACACCTTCTAAGATAATTTTAGCAACTTCTGTATAATCATTGTTTGCCAAAGTTACTTTTGTTTCATCTGTATCGTCATCATCGTCTTCTCTACCTGGTGTTTTCAGATCGAATTTTGTAATTGCAAATCTAAATACAACGTAGAATACGATAAATGCTGCGATTCCAAGAGGAATGATCAACCATGTTTTCTGTGCTGCTGGAAGTGATGCTGAGAACAGAAGGTCTGTTGCTCCAGCTGAGAATGAGAATCCTGCACGGAATCCAAGTAATGTAGTAATGACTGTAAAGATACCATATAACAATGCATATACTACATAAAGTCCAGGAGCAAGGAACATAAATCCAAACTCGAATGGCTTTGTAACACCACAAACAAATGCACAAAGTGCTGCTGATGCTACAAGACCGATTGCAACTTTTTTCTTGTTATCTTTAGCACACTGAATCATTGCCAATGCTGCTCCAGGGATACCAAACATCATACATGGGAAGAATCCTGACATGTACATTCCAAGGCTCCAGTTAACATCTGCTGATGTTTCTCCAGCCCAGAAGTGTGTCAAATCTCCAAGTCCGATTGTGTCGAACCAGAATACGTTGTTCAATGCATGGTGCAATCCTGTTGGGATTAATAATCTGTTCAAGAATGCGTAGATACCAGCTCCGATAGCTCCCATACCTGCAATTCCTTTACCAACTGAAATCAACAGTCCAAAGAGAATTGGCCATACGAACAATAATACTACTGATACAACAATTGAAACCACACCAGCTACGATTGCAACGCAACGTTTTCCACTGAAGAATGAAAGCCAATCTGGTAATTTTGTGTTTTTAAATTTGTTGTAACATGTAGATCCGATAACACCTGCAAGGATACCGATAAATGGGTTTGCGATTTTATCGAATGCTAATGTTTTGTCTACATTATCTGCAATTGAAGGGAACAGAGTTGTTACAAAACCTGTACTTAATAATGTTGTGATCATTAACCATGATGCAAGTGCTGCAAGACCACCTGTACCATCATTATCTTCTGACATACCAACACCAACACCAATTACAAATAACAGTGCCATGTTATCAATTAATGCTCCACCTGCTTTTACCAAAAAGATACCTACTAATGGTCCAAAACCTGTGATATCTCCACCCTGCATACTAGCTGGACATAAGAGATATCCAATACCCATCAGGATACCACAAATTGGAAGACATGCTACAGGCAGCATTAAAGCTTTTCCTAATTTCTGTAAATACTTCATACCTTTACCTCCTCTAAATCACTCTCGTCTGTAAATCCCTTTATTTATTTTAACCCGGACATTACCAGGCAAAATACATTGATTAAGTTGTTTTTTCTGATATTCTGTGCTTTCTTTGAATATCGTTTACTATTTTTCAGTGATAATGATTACATCGTCTCCAGCCTGTACATCTTTTCCGTCCAGACCATTTACTGCGGCATAATCATCTGTATTGCAAATCAGCATTGGTGTGATTGTATCATAACCTGCTGCTTTTACCTTGTCTAAGTCGACTTCCAAAAGTAAATCACCTTTTTTTACAGTATCGCCTGCTTTCACATAACCTTTAAAACCTTCTCCATTCATCTTTACTGTATCAAGTCCGATATGGATAAGTATCTCAACACCTTCTTTTGTAGTCAAACTAACTGCATGGAGCGTATTAAACACCATTCCGATCGTTCCGTCTGCCGGAGCGTATATCTTACTGTCTTCAGGGCAAATTGCTATTCCCTGTCCAAGCATTCCTTCACTAAATGTTGGATCGTTCACACTTGAAAGCGGTACTGCCTTTCCTTTTACTGGTGAACCGATAATCAATTCCAACTGCTTTTTCTTTTTTAAAAAATCAAACATGTTCTTAGCCTCCTTATTTTTCCACCGCAGTAACTCTGCGAATATGAACTGATAAATACATAACTTCCTCGTCTGAAAGTGTACATCCTGTTGCTTCTTTTATATATGCTGCAACTTTCTCGCTGCAGTTATACTCTTTGGGATACTTTCGCTGCATCATCTGTGCTAAGTCTTTATCTTCACTGGAAAGTAATTCCTTACGATAAATTCTCTGAAGCAAAAACTTCACATGTGTAACAAATCGTTCGTAATGCAATGATCCTTCATCTAATTCCAGCCCCAGCTCTTGTTCCACGATCCTCACAATATCATTCATCTGATTAGGAAATTTTAATGCATCATGAATATCGGTTCCATACTCAGCATTTACAAAATGCAGTGCTATAAAGCCTGCTTCATCCTCTGGTAATTTAATCCCCAGTCTTTCATGTATCAGCTGTAATGCATATGTTCCAAGTTGAAACTCATGTGAATAAAATCGTTTAATCTCCCACAATAACGCATTCTCCGGTTCGATTCCCTGGCTTACTCTCTCAATTGCAAAATTAATGTGATCAGTTAAAGTCACATATATACTCTGATTTAATTTTAACTTCAATTGATCTTTTGCATAAGCAATAATCTCTGCTGAAATCTCCACACGCTCTAACGGCATATCGGCGAGCAATTCTTTTAATTGTTCAGCAAGTGTTTTGCTTTTCATTCTGAATATCTTTTCCACTTGCTCACTCGGTACAGTCTGTCCTGGTTTCTTCTTAAAACCAATCCCTCTGCCCATCACAACAACTTCTGTCCCCGACTCCTCAAACGCAGAAATTATATTATTATTGATCACTTTATCAATTATAATTTCTCCCATATTATTCCTTTTCTATTACATAAAAAAAGCCAGAACTACAGACTGAGACCCTCAGCCATAAATTCTGGTTTTGCCTGCCTTACAGTAACAATCCTCATAACTTCAATTGATATTGTTATTATAACAAATTCTCTTTTTATCGTCAAGCATTCGTTTATTTTTTGTTAATAATGTTTATATTTCTTTTAGTTTATTGGTAATTCTGCTGATTAATTATTTTTTGTTTCAAAATGTTTTTCATGCAATATTAACATTTTAATGTACTTTGACATATCTCACCAAAAAAGGTATACTTTTTATAAAAATAAATGTAGGGAGGTATTTTTATGCTGATTCAAAGTAAAAAAGTTTGGATTGCGGATCAGTTTGTACCAGCAGTGATTGAAATCCATGAAGGTAAAATCACCGATGTTCTTCCATATGAAAGCAGAACACCTGATGTTGACTACGGGGACAAGCGCATTGTACCGGGTTTCCTCGATATTCATTGTCATGGTGCTTTCAAATTTGACACCAATGATGCAAACGAAGAAGGTCTTCGTAACTGGAGCAAACATATTGTTTCTGAAGGAGTAACTGCATTTCTTGCTACAACGATTACTCAAAGTGAAGAAGTCTTAACTAACGCAGTTGCTAATGTTGCTAAAGTTATGGAGGAAGGATATGAGGGTGCTGAAATCCTTGGCATTCACTTCGAGGGACCTTATCTTGATATGAAATATAAAGGAGCACAGCCGGAGCAATTTATCGCAAAACCAACAATTGAACAGTTTGAAAGATATCAGGCTGCCGCCAAAGGACACATCAAATATGTTACTATGGCTACCGAAACTGATGAAGATTTTACCTTGACACGTTATCTGGCTTCACATGGCGTAGTTGTCAGCATCGGGCATTCTGCTGCAACTTATGAACAGGCAGTCATGGCATACGCACATGGTGCACGTTCTATGACACATGTATACAACGGCATGAGTCCGTTCACTCATCGCGCGAATGGTCTTGTAGGTGCAGCTTACCGTCTTCGTACTATGTATGGTGAGATTATCTGTGATGGTAATCACTCTACTCCTGCCGCCTTAAATAATTACTTTATGTCTAAAGGACCTGATTATGCGATCATGATATCCGACGCATTAATGGCAAAAGGAACACCTGTAGGAAGTAAATTTATTTTCGGTGGAAATGAAATTGAGATTTATCCTGATGGAAGTGCGCATCTGACCGAAAGTGGTACACTTGCCGGTTCTACACTGAGATTAAACGAGGGACTTCGCATACTTGTCGAAGAGGCGCTTGTTCCATTCAACTATGCGATCAACTCTTGTACTATCAATCCAGCGCGTTGTCTCGGCGTTGATGACCGAAAAGGTGCTATCGGAGTCGGAAAAGACGCTGATCTGGTTGTGTTGGATTCAGACTATAGCGTTTTACAAACCTATTGCATGGGAAATGCCAAACTTTAAGTATTAATATATTCTATTCAAGTCGAACAGTCGCGAGACTTGGCGCGTGATTCTGGTCAGCGAAGCTGACATATTCCTATCAGAATCACTGCGCATCCTCGCGGAGCGTTTATCTCAGTCGGAGATTGAACTCCCACTGAGACAAATTTGCTGTTACTCACCACCTGAAGAGGTGGGAGTCTTCTCGACTGAGATAAAAAAATGAGGTGAAACCCAAGTAAGTTTCACCTCATTTTTATTGGAATATATTTCTTACCACAATTTCTGATACATTTTCACAACGTCTTCCTTAGTTGGAACACGTGGATTTGTAGCTGTACATGCATCTGCAAGTGCTGCATCTGCCATACGATCAATTGCGTTAAAATATTCTTCTTTTGAAATTGTTCCCATCTGTGAAATTGACAGCGGAATATCCATTTCTTTCAACATAAACTGTACCCAGTTTACAAGTGAACGAACAGTCATAATTTTGTTATAACTGCTAAGTCCCAAAATCTGAGCAACTGTAGCATAACGTTTTACAGCCGGCAGATATTCTTTCTGGCTCTTGCTGTGTTTGTTAATATCACTGTTAAATTCAATAATATGTGGAAGCAGCATTGCATTCGCACGTCCATGTGGAATATGGAATGTTGCTCCTAACTGATGTGCCATACCATGATTTAATCCAAGCGAAGCTGTGTTAAAAGCAAGTCCTGCCAGACAAGATGCAGAATGCATCTTCTGACGTGCATGTGTATCATTTCCATCAAGATAAGCTCTCAATAAAAATACGCCACAAATTTCAATTGCCTTCTCAGCCAAAGCGTTCGTAAAATCACTTCTATTTGTACTTACGCATGCCTCTAATGCATGTGTAAATACATCCATACCTGTATCTGCTGTAATTGCCGGTGGCACACTCTTTACTAATTCTGCATCCAGAATTGCTTCATCCGGTGTTAAGTGTTCAGATACAAGCGGATATTTCATTTTTTCTTTTGGATCAGAAACTACGGCAAAAGATGTAACCTCAGAACCTGTTCCACTCGTTGTTGGTATTGCGATCAATCCAACTTCAGCATATGGTTCTACTCGCAATGCAAACTCGCGGATAGATTTTGATGAGTCAATTGCTGAACCTCCACCGACTGCAACAAGTACATCCGGTTTGTATTCCAGCATCTTTTTAACACCTTCTGAAATCTTCTCAATCGGAGGATCTGGAACAACATCTTTAAAAATCTCAAATTCTTTATTTGCACGTTTAAGCGGATCTGTTACCAAATTGAACATACTGCTCTGTGCCATAAATGGATCTGTGATAATCAACACTTTGTTGTACGGGATCTCTGCCAATCTATCTAAAGCCTGATCTCCAAAAAATACTTTTGTCTTTATTTCAAAGCTTCTCATACTATTCTTCCTCTATTCGGGATAAATACATTCAATTCCATACTCTTTAAATGCCTGAAGCCAAACTTCGTCTGGTTTCGCATCTGTAACTACCATACTAATATCTTCTAATGTACCAATCTCTGTAAATGCTGTCTTTCCAAACTTTGAACTATCTACAGCAAGAACTTTTTCTCTTCCTGCGTGTAGCATCGTTTTCTTATTGTTTGCATGAAGTTCCTCTGTATCTGTCAGCCCTGTCTCGAGATCAAATCCTTTTGCTGAAACAATTGCCATATCCACATGATAAGAATTTAACATCTTATCAGTCTGCGGACCTACCAGTGCAAATGATCCTTCTCTCATTGCTCCACCTGTTGACAATACATTAACATTAGGTGTATCGAACATTTCTATCAAAATCTCGATTGAATTTGTTATCAATGTCAGATTCTTTCTCTCTTTCAATGCTTTTGCAATATATACAGCTGTTGAACTCGCATCAAGCATAATACTGGTGCCATCTTTAATTCTGGAACTGATCACTTCCGCAATTTTCTGTTTGCTGATCACATTCCTCTTTTTACGGATATTAAATGGCAAATCTACATTTGCATTTTCATTAATTACTGCTCCGCCATAACTTTTTATCGCGAATCCATCGTTCTCAAGCTTTTCCAGATCTCTTCGAATCGTTTCCTCCGATACCTTATAAATCTGACTCAACTCACTTACGACTACCCGACGTTCAGCCTGCAGTTTTTCTAAAATAGCATTTCTTCTCTCTATTGCAAGCATCCCTTTGCCTCCCGGTCATTTTTTTGAGTTATGTAACTGTTTGGCACTTACACAACAAACTGTGTATCGCAGCACCAAACAGCCACTGGATCTCTATTTATTCAACTACAGAATCGCATTGCGAATCTGTGCATCTGGATGTGCAATAACAGAAGAATCAAGGAACATTCCATCCTCTGCTACTACGCTTTTAGCACGTTCGATCGCTGCTTCTACAGCTGCCACCTCGCCTGTGAGCATCATGTATGACTTACCACACATACCTCTTGCGATTCTAAGCTCAACCAAATCAACAATTGCTGTTTTTGCAGCTTCATCTGCTGCTACAATAATCGATGTAGCATCATATGTTTCTACAATACCAAGTGCGGATACATCCTCAATTGCTGTGGCACCATAGATTGCCGGAAAAATGGATTCGTGTGGGTTACCGAGCACAAAACTGTTGATCAAGTATCTTCCGTGCAGATTCTTTGCATTATCAACTGCTGCACGAACAGCACTCAGATCTCCTGAAATGATTACGATATATTTTCCCGGACATACGGTCTGTGCTTCAATGATATCGACTTCTGAGGTCTTTACCATAGCATCTGCTGCCACAACACCTGAAGCAACAGTCTTATATTCTACCATTCCAATTGCCTTACTCATTTACCTGCACGTCCTTCCTGAGTTTCTATAATTACATACTTGTCAGTAACTTCACTGACAACTCCATCTATAGATGCGTGGATTCCAACGCTCAATCCCTTAGCTGGTTCTGCAATCATCTGTCCTTTTGTTACTTTGTCGCCCTGTTTTACAATTGCTGCTGCCGGAGCACCAATATGCTGGCTCAGCATAATTTTAACTTTTGAAACAGGCACTACAGACTCATCAAGCGGAGCCTCTTTATTGTATTTTGTCAGATCCAGTCTCGCCATCAGACGTTCCATAGGAACTTTACGGTATTCACGTTCCGGTCCAACCGGTTTTGCTTCTACCTGTGGCGGTCTGAGTCCATTTGCTCTTAAGCCAGCCTTATATTCTGCCATCAATGTTCTTGGTGATAATCCCTGCATGCAAGAATACATCTCGCAAAGACCACAAGAAGAACAGAACATTGTATTTACAAAAATATTCGGTTCCTGAACATCTTTACATGTAGCAGCACGCATAAATAAATGTGGCTGGATTGGATGTCCCAGTCTGTTTCTTGGACAAAGATCTGTACACATTGAACACTGACAGCAACAAGCTGCTGCACGTTTCAGATCGATACTCGTTTTCTTTCTCTTTTTCTGAATGATCAAATGCTCTTCTGGAAGAACCAGTACTGCATTTGTTGTTTTTGTTACAGGAAGTGAACCGCTTCCAATGAATCCCATCATTGGTCCTCCAATAAAGTATACTGGATTCTTTGTTGTAATTCCCCCTGCAAGTTTTACTGTTTCTTCGATTGTAGTTCCAATCGGAACTCTGACTGTTACCGGGTGATCTACCTCGGCAACAACAGATACCAGTTTATCTACAACCGGAGTACTTTGATTAATTGCTCTATATGCATTGTATACGGTCTCTACATTAAATACGGCAACTCCCTGTTCAATCGGAAGTCCTCCCGGACGTACCACTTTCTTTGTAACTTCATAGATCAAAACAACTTCATCACCGGCTGGATACACTTCATCCAGCAGTCCCAGTCTTACTTCCGGGTATGCTCCGATTACACCATTCAGTGCATCGATAGTCTTTGTATAAGCTTTTTTGATACCAATTACGAGTTCTTTTGCACCAACTGCCTGACCAATCAAATGAAATGTCTCAACAATCTCCTGTGCATATTTTTCCAGTAATTGTCTATGTAATCTCAGTAGTGGTTCACACTCTGCACAGTTAAGAATCAATGTCTCAGCATTTTCATTTAACTTTGCGTATGTAGGGAATCCGGCACCACCTGCACCAACAATACCATTTTGTTGCAATATGTTGCTTAATTCTTTCATATCCATCATTTTCACTACTCCAGTCCTGTTCCGTCATCAATAATTCCAACGATTGCAGCATCGATAGGTGCGTCCTCCATATCAGTTCCTACTCTGGCTGCACTTCCCTGTGCCACCAATACATAGTCTCCAATCCCGGCACCAATCTTGTCGATCGCAATGATCTGATCAGCTCCTCCGGTCTGTACATGCTGCTTCAACACTTCTACAATCATGAATTTATTTCCAACTAATCTTTCGCATTTCCGTGTTGATACAACACTGCCTTTCACTTTTCCTATCAGCATAATCTTCTCCTCTTGCAACCTGTAAGAAATCTATTTGATAATTCTTACTGTATCTCCTGTCGCAATCTTCGCTGCATTCGCTTCATCTGTATCGATATGCATCTCAAGTGTAAAGCTGTCATCTACACGAATCTGTACATTGTTAAATGTTGTTCCGCGTTCATTATCTGCTTTAACCGAAACGATATCTCCATCATGTACACCTGCTGCCATTGCATCTTGTGGTGCCATATGAATATGTCTTTTGGCTACAATACATCCTTCATTCAGGTAAATCGCACCTTTTGGTCCAACTACCGCAATTGCAGCGGATCCTGCAATATTACCGGACTCTCTTATTGGAGCTTTTACTCCGAGACGAAGTGCATCTGTAGCAGAAATCTCTACCTGTGATTTACTTCTGACCGGTCCCAGGATTCTAACATTCTCGATTGCTCTAAGCTTCAGACCAACAATTGTGACTGTCTCATTTGATGCAAATTGTCCGCCCATAAGCCCTTTTTTCTTTGTAAGCTGGTATCCTTCTCCAAACAAAGCCTCTACATGCTCCTGTGTCAGATGGATATGTCTTGCAGACACACCAACCGGAACCACATAACCATTTTCAGAAGAAGCTTCCTGTTTCTGAATTGACTCCAGCACCATTCTTGTGATTAATTCTATACTTTGATTATCCATAATACGTCTCCTTGTATTATGCGGATTCTCCACATTTGGAAAATCATATCATTTTATGACATGACAGCCTTACAGTTTTTATCCTGTAAGGCTATCTGTCACCCTGATCGCATTTATTAGTCGATATGTGGAAGAATTTTTTCTACATCATTGTGTGGTCTTGGGATTACGTGTGTTGCCACTAATTCTCCAAGTCTTCCAGCTGCGTCTGCACCTGTTTCAACTGCTGATTTAACAGCTCCTACGTCTCCACGTACCATAACTGTTACAAGACCAGATCCAATTTTCTCTGTTCCTACTAATACTACGTTAGCAGCTTTTAACATTGCATCTGCTGCTTCGATTGATGCTACAAGACCTCTTGTTTCAACCATTCCTAATGCTTCCTGTGCCATTCTTTTTTCCTCCTTATGAATTGTTTCTGTTATCTGCTCTGCTTTTTGTGTTGTTTTTCTTACACGTTGCACTGTCTTAGCCGGTGCTTTTGCAGTTGCCGTTTTTGTTGTTTTCTTTGTGGATGCAGCTTTTGTTGTACTCTTCTTAGCCGTACCAGCTGCTTTAGAAGACGCTTCTTTCTTCTCTTGACCTGTCGGCTTCTTTTCCTCTGCCATCGTAACTGCCCTCCTTAACAAACTCGATTCGCACTGTTCTCAATCAGTTTCAGAATCTCTTCATGGGGACTTGGGATTACAACATGAGCAACCGGGTCTTTGATTCCATTGGCCGTAGCTGCTTCAATGGCCTGTGTTACCGATGATACATCTCCGCGGATGATAACCGTTACAAGTCTTCCACCTAACTTTTTTTCCCATGTAACCAGCTCTACTTCAGCTGTTTTGCACATAATATCAATTGCGACTACTGCTGCTGTTACACTTGGGATTTCAAAAAATCCATATGCCTGTCCCATGAGACTACTCCTTTACTTCTCTACATCCGCAGTCTGTTCTAACCCAAACTGCGGATATTTATCATTATATTAGTTAATTATACAGTAGGAAGGATTTTCTCAACGTCGTTGTGTGGTCTTGGGATTACGTGTGTTGCTACTAATTCTCCAAGTCTTCCAGCTGCGTCTGCACCTGTTTCAACTGCTGCTTTAACTGCTCCAACGTCTCCACGTACCATAACTGTTACAAGACCAGATCCGATTTTCTCTGTTCCTACCAATGTTACCTCTGCTGCTTTAGTCATTGCATCCGCTGCTTCGATTGCTGCTGTAAGTCCTCTTGTTTCTACCATTCCTAATGCTAACTGTGCCATTATTATTTCCTCCTAAAATCTTATATAAATACTATGTTTGATGTTTATTTATCTAAACCACTAATTTTCAGCATCTTCTCTGTATCCTCTGTAGGTCTTGCGATTTCATATTCAGCGACAATTCCCGCAAGTTCATTTGCTCTTTTTGTTGCTGCCTCCAACGCTGCCTTTACATCTGATACACTTCCACGAAACTTAACCATTACGATCAATGGTACCGGTAATTCGTCTGCATTTGCCGGTTTATTCTTATCAAAAGTCTCCAGTCTTACATTACCTGCTTTACATCCCGCATCTGCTGCTGCAAATGCAGTTGCCAGCCCGAAGACTTCTAACATGCCTACTGCTTCTCCCATATCATTTCTCCTTCAAGGGGCAGTTATTATTTATTCACAATCGCAATTTTAAGACCCTTCTGCTCTAAGTTTGTAATATGAGCTTCGTTGATCTCTTCCAATGGGAATTTGTGTGTGATAAGTTTTTCCATTGGAAGTCCGATTCCTTTTGCTCTCTTCAAGAAATCAAATGTTGTTGCATAATCTCTCAGTGTGTATACCCAAGATCCTACCAATGTGATCTCTTTTGAACAAAGATCAAAGTGTGGATTAATTGTTGCATCTCCGCCATTGATGAAGAATCCAAGTTCACAAAGTCCTCCGCCATTGCGGATGAATTTGTAAATGTTAGCATGAGCTACAGGAGATCCTGTACACTGGAATGCAAAGTCTGCTGCATGTCCGCCAAATGCTTCTTTTACAGCGTCTGCAAGTGCATCAATACCTTTATGATTCATGAAGTTAACTGACTTTTCTGCTCCCATTTCTTTCGCGAATGCAAGTCTCTGTTCGTTACCGTCAACTGCCACAATATTCTCAATACCCATTGTACGCAAAACAGCGATACAAATCAAGCCGATTGGTCCACATCCCTGAACAACAACACGACTATTGAATCTTAAGATTCCAGTTGTTTTAGCTCTTTCTACTGCATGAACCAATACTGCACATGGCTCGATGAGGATTCGAGAATCCAGATCAAGATCACTTACATTAAAGACTGAAGATCCTTCTCTGACTAAGATGTAATCTGAGAACCATCCATTCAAATGGATATCATCATCTGGAAGTAATCCGTATACATCAGCTCCACCGATATTCTTCTTGTTCAAATCGAACATCTCGATCTCCGGATCATCTTTAAAAATCATACATGTTACAACTTTGTCTCCGACTTTCAGTGGTTTTCCTGCACTGTCAACTTTGACATTTTTACCCATTTTTACGATTTCTCCTGTACCCTCATGTCCAAGAGCAACTGGGATCAATCCAAATGGATCTCTCTTGAATTCGTGTGCGTCTGTTCCGCAGACTCCACAACCTTCTACTTTAACAAGAATATCTCCGTCACCAACTTCTGGGATTGGGAATTCTTTGATATCATAATGCTCCAGAGATGTCAGCATAGCTACGCGTGCTGTCTTTGGAATTGCCTGGCTTGCTGGTGCCGGCGCACTTGCTGCAGGTGCTGCAACAGGTGATTTTAACATATTTTCAAGTACCTGTTTTACAACTTCTTCTACGTTTGCAGAATTCATTTCCATTGTGTTACCCTCCATATTATTATCTGATACACAAGCTGTCTGTCATAACACATCTTCTTCTCTTAGTAAATGTGCTTGCGCTTGTCAGTCCTTCTCCTGTACGGCTTGCGATTGTGAAAGTACAGAATCCTTCACCACCAAAGCCAAGTGCTGAATACGAAGGTCCATTCTTTACAAGAATAGCTGTATCAATTGCTTTTGCATATTTTGTAATGTTATCCACATTCTTTGAATGGATATGTGCAGAATGTCTGTTGCCATGCTCCAGCCACACTGCCTGCTCTACTGCATCATCAAAATCTTTCGCTCTGACAACACCGAGAATTGGCATCATCAATTCTTCTGCGATCAATGGATGCTCCTTTGGTCCTTCAAATGTGATACATCTGATATTGTCCGGAACCTGAACTCCGATCATACCAAGTAATGTTTTAGCATCTCTACCTACACATTTACGATTTAATTTTCCACCTTTGAGAACTACTTCTGTCAGTGCATCCTGCTCTTCTTTTGATGCAAGATAACATCCCTGTTCACTTACCATGTAGTGCATCAATTCATCTGCAATAGAATCTACTGCAACGATTTCTTTTTCTGCGATACATGGGAGGTTGTTATCAAATGTACATCCGTTAACAATATCTTCTGCTGCTTTACGGATGTCTGCTGTCTCATCTACCAGTGCCGGTGGGTTACCTGCTCCGGCTCCGATTCCTCTCTTACCAGAAGAAAGCACTGCTGTTACTACACCAGGACCTCCTGTAGCTGCAATCAAAGGAATATCTTTATGTTTCATCATGACAGCACTTGTTTCCATCGTAGGTTTTTCAACAGTAACTGCGATATTATCCGGACCGCCTGCTTCGATGGATGCTTCATTTAACATATTTACTGCATAAATAGAAGTCTTAATTGCCGCTGGATGTGGGTTGAATACAACTGTATTACCTCCTGCCAGCATTCCGATTGTATTACACAGAACTGTCTCACTTGGGTTTGTACAAGGAGTAATTGCTCCAATAACTCCAAATGGTCCCATCTCGATCAATGTAAGTCCTCTATCACCTGACCATGCAGTTGTTGTAATATCTTCTGTTCCAGGTGTTTTTTCAGCAACGAGCTGATGTTTTAAAATTTTATGTCCAACATTTCCCATGCCTGTTTCCTGCACACCCATATGTGCAAAAGTTTCAGCATTTTCTTTAATTTTTGTTCTAATGTTAGAAATGATTTTTTCTCTCTGATCCATAGACATCTTAGCAACGATTTTCTGTGATTTCTTCGCAGCTTCAATTGCTTCGTTCATGTCTTTGAATACTCCATGATTACCAGTCACATCGGCAGAAATCTGCATCTTTGCAACAACTTCTTTAACGATGTCCTGAATCATCTGTTCATTTACAGACACGCTAATACCTCCTTAAAAGCTTCTTTTCCATAAGCAGCAAGCTCTGTGTCTTCTTTGGCACTGCCACCGCTTACACCTAAAGCTCCGATTATTTTGCCATCTGCTTCCAGCACCTCTCCACCGCCGAAGATTACGATCTTACCTTCATTAGTGAACTGAATACCATATAACTCTTTACCCGGCTGGCTTAGTTCAGCCAGCTTTGCGGTAGACATTTTTAAGCTTGCCGAAGTAAATGATTTGTTCAACGCAATGTCGAAACTTGCTATATAAGCACCATCCATGCTCTGGACTGCCACCGGTCTCCCAGCAGCATCCGCAACCGCAATTACTACATTCAATCCCATTGTCTCTGCCTTTGCCTTCACTTTATCGATCAGACTATTAGCTTTATCCAATGTCATCTTGTTCTTTTTACATTTACAGACATGTCCTTGTGCATGGTGAGAACCGTTCGCATTCATCCCTTCCAGCACAGCCTTCACTGCATTGGAAATATCCTGTTCGTTCATACCAGTCCTCATTTCTTATATATAAATTATTTTCCTAACTGATCCATAACTTTCTTTGTGATAGAAGCAATCAGGTCTGCATCTACTGTTGCTGCTTCATGTGATCCACAGTTTCCTCCACATGAGTGGCAGTTTGGTTTACCAGCTTTTGCATTTGGGCAAAGGTTTGCAGGATGTTTTCCTGGAAGTCCCATCTGTCTTCTGATTTCATAAAGTTTTTCAACCTGCTCTTTGTTCAGTTCCTGTGGTCCACCGATCTGCATTGTCTGCCATAACAGACGAGCGTAGAACTCTACTGACTCCATCTTGTGGTATGCATTTAATAAAGAATCAGAATATGTTAATGCTCCGTGGTTCTCAAGAAGAACTGCATCGAAATACTGAAGATATTCAGAAACTGCATCTGGAATCTCCATTGTAGAAGGTGTACCATATTTAGCAACTGGAACACATCCAAGAGCGATAACTGCCTCTGGCATGATTGGCTGTGTCAAAGGAATACCTGCAATTGCAAATGTTGTTGCATAAAGTGGATGAGCATGTACTACAGAATTAACATCTGATCTCTCTTTGTAAACACGCATATGCATTTTGATCTCTGATGATGGTTTGAATCCTGGGTTAGCCTGGATTACATTACCATTAGCATCTACTTTACAGATATACTCTGGCGTCATAAATCCTTTACTTACTCCTGTTGGTGTGCAAAGGAATTCGTTGTCGTTCAATTTTACTGAAAAGTTACCATCATTTGCTGCAACCATTCCACGATTATAAACGCGTCTACCGATCTCACACATCTCTTTTTTGATTTCATACTCGTTAACCATTCTTGTTTCCTCCTTGGATTTTACAAAAAATTTGTTTTTTGTTATTTCTAACTTGATTCTACCACACAACCCCACAACAGTCAACTAGATCTTGTGTTGTTTTTGTTGGTTTTCACCCTTTGTTTTTACTGTTTTTCAGTTTACTCTTATCTGTTCCTGTTGTATCGGAAATGTTTTTCAAGTTATTCACATATTGTTTTATTTTTTGATATATTTTGTGAAGTTTCAGGATATGCGCCCGTCTTCTTATACAACATATATCGTCACTATTCACACTTCGTGTGACCAGCTATCATCCGCCGATCTGACACTCGATTCCCGATGTCACCTCAGCTACTTTCAATAGCTTTTCCATATGTTCATTTGTCGGAGGTTTTACATCCCCCATCAAATACTCTCGATTCAATCCGGTGTATTTATCCTGTCCTAATCTATGATATGGCAACAAATGCATACGTTTCACATTAGGAAGTGTCGCTGTATAAGCTGCAATCTGACGGATCTCCTCTTCTGTATCATTGAACCCCGGTATAACCGGAACTCTTATGCTAAGTTCTGTCATGCCAGACTTTGCAATCTTCATCGCATTTTCTATCATCAGTTCATTGGAACGTCCAGTAAACTCTTTATGCTTTCTTGGATTCATATGTTTAATATCAAGCAGATACTGATCTAAATATGGAAGCAGTTTTTCAATTGTCTCCCATTTTGCACATCCCATACTCTCCATTGCTGTACTAATTCCGCTTTCTTGTGCAGCCTGAAGCAACGCTGTTGCAAATTCCGGCTGGCAAAGGCTTTCTCCTCCTGACAGAGTCAAACCTCCACCCGTTCTCCAGTAATACTGACGATCCTTCTCCACCGTCTTCATCACCTCTGCAACAGTCACATCACGCCCGATCACTTTCGGCTTTCCCTGCACCATCATCGTCTGGATATCATATTCCTGAGATTCCGGATTACAGCACCATCGGCAACGAAGTACACAGCCTTTCAAAAACACAATTGTCCGAATTCCATTTCCATCATGAATAGAGTATCGCTGAATATCGAAAATACGACCTTTCGTATTCCAGTATGCTTCCATGTTGTCTGTTCCTTTCTTGTATCACTGTTCAAATGCGAACTGTAATATTTTAAAATCCCTGCTCTGTTCTACGAATGATATCATCCTGCAAAGATTTTGATAACGTTGTGAACAATGCACTATAACCTGCAACACGAACAACTAAATGTTTATACTGTTCCGGATGTTTCTGTGCATCCAACAATGTTTCTCTACTGACTACGTTAAACTGCATATGACTTCCTTTTTGATCAAAGTAAGAGCGAATCAATCCCACAAAATTCTCAAGTCCTCTTCTTCCGCTTAATGCAGATGGGTGGAACTTCTGATTAAATAATGTTCCGTTTGATGCAATTCCATGATCCAGTCTTGAAACCGAATTAGCTGCTGCTGTTGGTCCATTCACATCTTTACCTGCTGATGGAGAAACGCCATCTGCTACAGGCTGATATGCAAATCTTCCATCCGGTGTTGCTCCAGTCTGTGCTCCCAGAGGAACATTTGCAGATACTGGATAAAGACCTGCCTGGAACTGTCCACCTCTTGGATTGTAATATTTCAACATTGGCTTTGTATATGTATAAGCAACATCTCTTGCAAATGCATCTACTTCCGGATCGTCGTTACCAAATTTTGGAACCTCTTCGATCATCTTAAGGATGCGTTCTCCATTTGCCTTTGCTTCCGGAGATTCAACCGCTGCCACTACACTCTGCAAAATTGCTGCAATCTCTGTCGGTCCTACCTGCTGTCCGGCTGCTGCCATATCCTGTGCAACCTCTGATGTCATCGCTGCAATGTCTTCCTGATTCAAACCATGACCATAGTTTGTTGTCAAAGCTTCTTTCAGTTCTTTCATTGACAATTTTTTCTCGTCATATACAAGTGTTTTCACTACATATAATGAATCTGCCATATTTGCAATTCCAAATCCCTGTGGTCCTGTGAAATTGTAAACAGCTCCACCTTCCTGCACCGATTTACCACTCTTCATACAATCATCGATCATAGATGATAGGAATGGTAACGGACATCTCTCAGCATGTGCCATATCTATGGCATTATCAGCGTTAACCAACAATTTGATCATGTATTCCATCTGAACTTTATAAGCATGGTAGAACTTCTCAAATGTATCCATATCTTCCACATTACCTGTCTGTGGTCCAACCTGAACACCTTTGTCCTTACCATTGTGGAATACCAATTCCAATGGACGACACATATTAAAGAATGCTGCATCATGCCATCCGTCTGTCTTACCGGCTTTCTGTGGTTCTACACAGCCGATAATGTTATAGTCTCTTGCATCTTCCAGTGTTACACCTCTGCTCATCAATGAAGGAATGATCACTTCATCATTATAATAGGCCGGAAGTCCAATACCGGTTCTTGTCAGCTCTGCTGCTTTGATCATCAGATCATGAGGTGTTCCATTCCATACACGGATAGAAAGTGATGGTGCCGGAAGAAATACATGATGCGAAGCATCAATACACATAAACGACAAATCATTTGTCACATCAATTCCTTCTGAATTCTGTCCACCAACAATCATATTCTGGAACAAGCTATATCCTGCAAATCCCTCTGCTGAAGCGCCGTCACGACATTTGTTCAAGTCATTTAACTTAACAAAAATACAATCGATCAGTTCCTGTGCAAACTCTCTTGTAAGTTTGCCGCTATCGAGATCCTTCTTATAATAAGGATACATGTACTGATCAAATCGTCCCGGTGAAATAGAATGTCCACTCGATTCAATCTGAAGCAGCTGCTGTACAAACCAAAATGACTGACATGCTTCATAAAAGCTTGTTGCACCTTTTTCTGGTACATTCACACAGTTCTGAGCAATCTGAAGTAATTCCAGTTTTCGTTTTTCATCTGTGCATTTCTGCGCCTCATCCAGTGCAAGTTGTGCATATCTTCTTGCGTAATTGATTGCTGCATTACAACTAATGATCATTGCCTGCAGAAGTCTTGACTTCTTCTGGTAATTACCATCTGCATAGCTGATTGATGCAAGTTCAGCTTCTGCCTTTTCTCTGATCCCTGCAAATCCAATATCTAACACTTCCCAGTATTTTACTGTAACGTGTCCTACACCATTATAGAAATAGTTTCCCGGTGTGAACATATTATGTTCCATTGCAGTCAATGTCTCAGGTTCCATATAAGCAGTTGCCAGTTCACTGGTCGTTTTTCCTTTCCAATAGGCATCTGCTTCTTTAATCTCCTGCTTTGTCTGCTCTGAAATGTAAAATGGATCTGCTGATCTGGTCTCTACTGTATCAAACTCTGCTTCCAGCCACTCATATGAGAATTCTGGATATGTCTGACATCCTCTTGGTGCAAGTGTTGTGCTACCAACAATCAACTCAAGATCACGAATCACGATTGGAATATTTTCCAATATATGTTCAAATGCTTTCGCACGACGTATGATGATTGGTTCATTCTCTGTCTGCTTATAAGATTCTGTAATCAGCCTTGCTCTGGCTGACTCAATCTCCGGCATCTTCGCATAAAGATTCTCGACCAGTTTAGGGATTCTATCCGATTTCGGAATAGCCGTATTATCATAGGTATATAGTCCCATTTTTCGTTCTTCTCCTTTCCTCTGCCCAGTTATTGTTATTATACTTCACGAACGCCATTAAGTCAACGAAATCACAACAAATCCCAATACTTTTATCCGTATAAACAATTCTGAAAACAACAGAATCCCACATTTTTATGTTGGTTTTCATTCTAAACATCTCTTTTTTTCGCATTTTTATATTGACATCCGTCACAAAACAATCCATACTGGGTTTAAAGTATTTAATATAATTCTATTCTAATATATTTTTTAATAAATTGCATCTAATTTTTACTCAATAGCAAACTTATTTATACATTTTAAACAAAAGGAAAGTGAGGGATTTGTTGTGTTTTCAATTGAACTAGACATTCATACTCATACAATTGCCAGTGGTCACGCATCCACCGCAACTATTACTGATATGGTAAAGGCTGCTTCGGCTGCTCACTTAAAATTACTCGGAATATCAGACCATGGTCCGGCGACATTAGGAGGCGGAAAACCTTCTTATTTCCGTAGTCTCCCTATGGCTGCCCGTAAACGGCTTGGGATAAATATGCTTTATGGTATCGAAGCTAATATTACAGATTACAATGGAACTTTAGATTTGGAAGATTCTTTACTTGCAGGACTTGACTATGTCATTGCCAGTATTCATAAACCTGTCCTCAAACCTGGTACAGAGGCTGAAAATACAAAGGCTTATCTTCGTGCTATGGAGAATCCTTTTGTATCTATTCTCGGACACTGCGATGATGTCAAATATCCTGTTGATTATTTGGCAATTATCAAATCTGCAATGGAACATCAAGTCATATTAGAAATTAACAATAGTTCACTTAGCCCGGATGGATATCGCGGAGATACAAAATTTAACGATTTGATGATTTTGAATTTGTGCAAACATTTTCATTATCCGGTGTTATTATCGAGTGACAGCCACGGTCCGGAACATGTGGGAGATTTTCGATATGCATTGGAATTGGTGGAACAGGCGGAATTTCCGAAAGAGTTGGTGTTGAATTATTCAACTAATGAATTGATGAGCTGGCTGGAGAAGAGGAAAGTTGCTATTTAGTTCACGATGCCCTCAAAGCAAGAAAAAGACTATGCACTCCTGCTCAGCTTCGTCGGGCAAGCCCGACTCCAATTCGCTGGATTGCATAGTCTTTTTCTTGCTTTGTGGTGTATCGTGATTGAAATAGGTGGAATGATGAAGGATTTACTTTTCTGGGATCTGATGTATCTACATCCTAGGTTTATTTGCTGTCGCAGATGCTTTTTTGACAACTGATGTATCTGCACTGCCTTGATATTCATTGTTGCAGATGCTATTCAGCCTGCCTGTCATGTATAAATTGCATCTACATCTTGTCTTTTCTGGGATTTAAAGATACTTCCTTCGCAAATCTTGCATCTACATCCCACGTTTTCGATAACCTGAGGATACTCCCCGCAAAAATTTTGCATCCTCAATCCGCTCTTTCTACACCTTGCAGATACCTCCCACAGAAATTTTGCATCCTCAACCTGCCCTTTCTACACCTTGCAGATACACCCAACTGAATTTTTGCATCCTCACTTCCAGAAAATCCACTATCACAAATATCTCCCCTATTCTTTGAACTCCATGACCTGAGCCGATACATTACTTACAAAAAAATTGATATAAAAAATTCGAGCGAATATGGAGTGAGCGTTGGAGACACTTAGAGCGTAAATTTTTGTGTTAATGAATTTGAACGAACATGTTTGAAGCTGCGTAGCAGCAAGTTTGAGTTCAAATTCATTTGCTTTTAGCAAAAATTTACGCTCTTATGTGTCACCCGCTCATGGAATCTGAGCAAGAATTCTTATATCAATTTTTTTGTAAGGAACATATTGCCATTTAGTGAACTAAATAGCAACTACGCTCTCTTAGACAGAACCTCTTCTTCGTATTTAGCAACATCGTCAAACCATCCTTCTGCTGCCACACCGCATCTGTTGCAGTATTCTTCCCAGATATCTCCGATTGGAAGTGTCTTGCACTCTTCCATCATTACCATTTTCTTAGACATCTGATTTGTATCCTGAAGCTCTTTGAGCATTGCACTTGGTGTACACAGAGCATTCAATAACGCTTTCTGGAAGCTTCTAAATCCTGTTACCCATGCAGAAATACGATTGATTGATGCATCAAAGTAATCCAATGCAATATATGTACGCTCAATTCCACCTTCGCAGCGAACGATTTCCTGTGCGATTTCTTTTGTTTCATCATCAAACAATACTACATGGTCTGAATCCCAACGAATCGGACGTGTTACGTGCAGAGCGATTTCAGGGAAGAATGTTAAAAGTGCAGGAATCTTATCTGAAACAACCTCTGTTGGATGATAATGTCCATTATCCATAAGTGGCAGGCATTTATCTTTGTTCATTGCCGCATAGCTTAAAGAAAATTCTGCTGAACCTACTGTATATGCTTCTACACCGATTCCGAATACTTTTGACTCAACACATGGTTTTACAAGATTTGTATCAAATGGCTCTGCAAGGATTGCATCAATAGATTCTTTATAACGTACACGTGGTCCCATACGGTCAGCCGGTACATCCTTAAATCCGTCTCCTATCCAGATATTCATAACACAAGGAATTCCTGTCTGCTCTGCAAAATACTGCGAAATACGAATGCAGGCTTTTCCATGTTCAATCCAGAATTTTCTTACTTCTTCATCCGGGCTTGACAATGTCAATCCATCTTTTACCATTGGATGTGAGAAAAATGTTGGGTTAAAATCAAGTCCCATTCCTCTTTCTTTTGCAAAATCAACCCATTTCTGGAAATGTTTTGGCTCCAATTTGTCACGATCTACAAACTCGCCATCTTCAAAAATTGCATAGCATGCATGTACATTAATTTTTTTCTTTCCTGGCATCAGGCTCATTGCCTTATCCATATCTGCTAATAATTCTTCCGGAGTTCTTGCTTTTCCAGGATAATTTCCTGTTGTCTGGATTCCACCTGTCAGAGGTCCATCATGGTCAAATCCTGTTACGTCATCTCCCTGCCAGCAGTGAAGTGAAACAGGAATCTGCATACATTTTTCAATTGCAGCGTCTGTGTCTACACCTAATTTTGCATAAATTTCTTTTGCTGATTCATATCTTGTCATTTTTTAATCCTCCATTTTACTTTTATAATTTCGTTTTCGTAAATGTCTATATCTTTATTTTAATTTCGTATATTTTTATGTCTGTATTATTTAGTTCTCGTAGATTTTTATGTCTATATTATTTAGTTCTCATAGATTTTCACATCAAATGACTCACCGATACATGTTCTTGCTTCCGGAAGACTCTTAAATGTTTTGTCGTGAAGCATCTGAACAATAATATTTCCGATGGCTGTGGCTTCGGATGGTCCTGCTGAAACTCTTCTTCCTGTATATTTTGCAGTCAATTCATTTAAATATCCTGCATTTGCACCACCACCGACAACATAGATTGTTGAGTAATGCTCGCCTGTCAGTGCTTCGATTTCCTCGATTGTATCGCCATAACATTTTGCAAGACTGTTATAAATAACAGCCGCGATTTCTCCTACTGTTTCAGGAATCTGCTGTTCTGTATCCTGACAGAATTTCTTCACTGCTTCAATCATACTCTTTGGAGCAAGGAAGCAATCGTCATTACAATCTACGATAGATGAAATTGTTTCTTTTGAAGCTCTTTCGCAAATTTCTGCAAAGGAAAGGTCTTCTGTAAATTCTTTCTTTACAGACTGGATCATCCAAAGTCCCATGATATTTTTCAGGAAACGGAAACGATGGTCGTATCCACCTTCATTTGTGAAGTTTGATTGCATACTCTTCATAGAGCAGTCTGCTTCTTTTCTTTCAATTCCCATCAGCGACCATGTTCCAGAGCTGATGTAAATTGCATTGTCATCGTTTGTCGGAACTGCAAGTACTGCCGAACCTGTATCATGTGTTGCAGGAAGGACAACAGTACAGTTGAAACCGACCTCTTCCTGAATTGCTTTTGTAAATTCACCAACAACTGTTCCCGGCATCGATACTGGCTGGAACATTTCTTTGTTGTATCCAAGCATATCGATCAGCTCATAGTCCCACTCATTTGTCTTTGCATTCACAAGCTGTCCTGTTGTTGCGTTAGTATACTCGTTTTTCTTCTCTCCTGTAAGAAGGAAATGGAAATAATCCGGAATCATAAGGATTGATTTTGCCTGCTCCAGATATTCTGGGTGTGACTCTTTCACCGCCATCAACTGATATATTGTATTGAAAATCTGTTTCTGGATTCCTGTTCTCTCGTATAATGCTGAAAGTGAAATTGTCTCATACACTTTTGCATCCATTCCATTTGTTCGGTTATCGCGATATCCAACTGTCTCGCCAAGGATTTTATCATCCTTGTCCAACAACACGTAATCAACACCCCATGTGTCAATTCCCATATAAGATGGAATTTTGCCGATTTCTTTACATTTTTTCAGTCCATTTTTTATCTCTGTAAACAGTCTCTCTACATCCCAACACAGTGTACCATTCTTGTTATCCATTCCGTTCGGGAAACGATACACTTCTTCCAGCTGTATTTTTCCATTGACCATGGATGCAAGCATGTGACGTCCGCTTGATGCCCCAATATCAATTGCTAAATAATACTTGCTCATTGTGTGCCTCCTTCTTGTATTTTCACTAATTTTCTTGTATGAGTACATTATAAATTGTAAAAAAATACAAAAAAAGGTCTCCATTTGAAAACAAATGAGACCTTATTTGCACCACAAGTTCAGCCATGCGCAAAAATAAACACAATCTTTATAAGCTTGCTTATATAAGACTGTGTTTATTTTTGCATATGGCAAACGCCATACAGCGAGAAGTAGTTGCTATGCAACGGATTCGAGCTGCATGGCTGAACAATAAATGAATTCACCATCATTTCCCCGCCCGATACTCCTTTGGGCCCATGCCATACCATTCTTTAAACTTTCTATAAAAATAACTTGTATTATCATATCCTACTGATTCAATAATATCTGCAACCGGCAATGTACTATTCGTAAGTAAATACGCCGCCTGACTCATACGTTTTGACTGCAGTAATTCTTTATAAGTCTTACCGGTCTGCTTTTTAATTGCCTTGCTCAGCCAATATACATCATAATTCATGATTTCAGCCAGTTCTGACAAGCTTCCATTTTTATAATGTTCCTCTATATAATTTAGAACTGTTCCGGTCAATTCGTTATCAAATCCGGCATTTCCTGTTTCCATTTTGTCCATATGATTTAATAACTGAAGCAACATAAGTCCCATCGTAATCTGATTACAGCTTCGTTTATTTCCTATATCATAAAAAATGGTCCAAACCATATTTTCCATCAGATTCTGAATTGGTAAAATATCTGCAACATGAAAATATAAATAGGATGTCTTCCCATCTTTTCCACAGAGTGTTCCTACAAGAAATTCCTTAAGAATATTATCTTCCGCACCCATCATAGAAAATGCCATGTTGAAAAATTCCGGCAAAATGATAAAATTCACGGCAATATCTTCTTTCCCTGCCGGCAGTATTTCCTGCTGAGCATGTTGATTTAAAAATAGCAAATCGCCCTGCTCCAACACAACTTTATTTCCATCAATATAATGTGTTGTACTGCCCTGACACATGTAAATCAATTCCACATAATTATGCCGATGCTTTGGAAAATTCACGAATCTTGTATGTGGCCTAACCTGGATCAGCTTCCCTTTTTGCAAAAGCTTTTCGCTGTCAATAACCAGCTCTTTTTTCCCCGTATAGAGCCCACGATCTATTCCCTTCTGTTCATTCAAAATGCGCTGTTCTTCTTCTGTAATGACAGAAAGCGCATCGATCAGTTCTTTGTGCATCCTGCAATTTCCTCCGTCAGTGCCATATACTCTTTTGCACTACGGCTGCTTTTTTTGTAAGCCATAATCGGTCTATGATCATCCTGAGACCATTCTACAGTACTGTCTACTCGAATATATGTATCAAACACTCTGACATTTTCCAAATCCTGCAACACTTCTAATGTCTGTTTAAAATAGCTCTTTCTTGTATCTACTTTTGTGATCAGCACGCCTCCGATTTGTAAATCCGGTGCAATTTGTTTGACCTCTTCTAAAAATTCGAACATATTTCCTAATCCGAATAATCCCCAAGGTGTAGATTCTACCGGAATTATCACTTCGTCCGATGCACATAAAATATTCATCACCCAGCCGCCAAGTGTCGGTGGTGCATCGATTAAAATGTAGTCATATAATTCTTTCTCTACAATTTTAGAAATTCCTTTCTTTAAAATGTATTCTCTCTGCCACTTTGTAAAAAGCTCATACTCAATTGAACTCATCAGTGTTGAAGATGGGATCAAATCCAGATTTTCAAAGTCCGACTTCACGATATAATCTGTCAAATCAGCCTGTTTTCGAATCCCTTCATATAAGTTCTTATCACTCTGAGCAAATGCAAGTACTTTATCCTCGTCAAATAATGACAGTGAAAGATTCAACTGCATGTCTCCATCGATCAGAAGGACTTTTTTCCCAAGCTGTGTCAGACCATATCCTACATTGGCACAAGTTGTTGACTTTCCGCTTCCCCCTTTATTATTTGCAAAACAGATTACTTTTGTTTTTCCCATAGCTAAATCCTTCTTTCTATTGCTCTCTCCACGATTCATCAGCAGGTTCTTTCCCAAAAATCTTGTCGACCAACTGAGAATATTCCGCATACGCCTCCTGCCCTTCAAAGCCTGGTCTTAAAACGTCTCGGATATTTTTATAATACCATCCCATAGCATCCTTATTTTTCATACGGAACCGCAGCCACAATTCTTCTCCGAATATCGGATAATCTCTGTTAATGTCCCTCAGATTAGATAATTTATCTGCCAGACCAATCATCTGTAATTCCTCAGATGCATTTTTTAAATGTTCAATGGTAGCTGACTTTCTTTCTACCCATGTTCTTGTCTTATCCTCGCTCTCACCCACTACCAGCTTTGCAACTCTTTCACCAAACTGTGTGCAAATTGTTTTCTCCGATACATCTTTGCAATCCTCTATTGTATCATGAAGCACTGCAGCACAGATGATTTCTTCATCTTCTGTCATTGTCATCACAATGTCTTTTACTTCTAACGGGTGCACGATATAAGGTTTCTTTGTTCCTTTTCGAAATTGTCCTTCATGTGCTTTCGTTGCAAATAGAATCGCTTCATCCAGCATCTTTTTTCCTCCTCGAATATAGAACTGTTACTTTTCTTTGACTTCTATAGAAAATGATATCATAATTAATTTTGATACTCAACGAAAAAAAGCAAATGATGTTTGCTTTTCTATATATAAATCCGTTATAATAAAAATAATAGTGAGGTACTCTTTATGCACAAAAAACATGTTTTGATAACCGGTGCATCCCGCGGAATCGGTGCTGCCTGCGCTTTCACTTTCGCAGCACATGGTTATCATATATTTTTAAATTGTAATAAATCAATCGATGCACTTCAAAAGGTTGCTGATTCTATTACTCAGCAAGGTGGAACTTGCACCTTAGTTCCCGGTGATGTCGGCAATCCTGATACTGTACGAGCGATTTTTGAAAAGATTTCCACCATTGCTCCCGGATTGGATGTACTTATCAACAATGCCGGTATTTCTTATGTGGGATTGTTAACAGATATGAGCGACGAAGAATGGACGTGTATTTTAAATACAAATCTTTCTTCTTCGTTTTATTGTTCCCGTGCTGCAATTCCTTATATGGTCCGGCAAAAAAAGGGAAAGATTATCAACATTTCCTCTATGTGGGGAAGAGTCGGAGCTTCCTGCGAAGCCGCCTATTCTGCCACAAAGGCTGGGATGAATGGGCTTACAATGGCCCTTGCAAAAGAACTGGCCCCAAGTAATATCCAGGTCAATGCAATTGCATGCGGAGTGATCGATACAGAAATGAATGCTGTATTTTCAGATGAAGAGCGCCAGGATCTCTCTGAAGAAATTCCTGCCGGGCGTTTCGGAACCGCAGCGGAAGTCGGTCAGCTGGCATTTGACCTTTCTGAAAACCATAATTATTTAACCGGACAGATTATCGGACTGGACGGCGGATTTATTTAATTCAAATGAATTTATGATTGGAGATACATTATGATTAACGTACATGAAATAGAAAAAATATCTATGAACTGTTCTATGACAGAATTTGTCGGAACAACTGTATTAGATACAATTGGACTGGTCATTCCCGGAGTTGATCCGATGCTTTTGAAACAAATGAATTTAAAAAAGCCCTACCGAAGCTTAGGTCTTCTCAGCTCTCGTACCGGTGCTGCCGGACAGATTAACGCTGTCGACGAAGCAGTTAAATCTACAAACACTGAAATCGTATCCATTGAACTGCCACGCGACACAAAAGGCTGGGGCGGACATGGTAACTATATTATCATCGGCGGAGACAACGTTTCAGATGTCCGTCGTGCTGTAGAAATTGCACTCGAATACACTGAAAAATATGCCGGAGAACTTTATATCAGCGATGCCGGACATTTGGAATTTACCTTCTCTGCAAATGCAGACCAGGCTCTGAATCTTGCTTTTGATGCACCAATCGGAAAACCTTTTGGCTTTTTCTGTGGTTCTCCTGCTGCAATTGGAATGGTTATGGCTGATTTAGCTGTTAAATCTGCTTCTGTAGAGATTGTAAAATATATGACTCCGGATCGTGGAACCAGTCATTCCAATGAAGTGATTGTTGCTGTGACCGGTGATGCCAGTGCTGTAAAAAATGCAGTACTGACAGCCCGTGATATTGGTTTACAGCTTCTCGTCTCTATGGGCAGCTATCCAAAGAGTCCCGGAAAACCTTTCTTAGAATAACCCATGCTTTTGTTACTCTGAATCAACTTCGAACGTAAAACATAAAGGATGACAATCTCCACTTTTTTGTAGTGTATATTGTCATCCTTTTTTACCATTTTAACCTCTGCTTATATTCTTCCATAGATTGACTTCGGTACATATGCCTTTACTGCAATTCCTTCTTCAACATATTTCTCTTCTAAAAGCTGCCCATGTTTTCGAATCAATTGAATTCTACCGGCTTCAGAAAAATCATACAATCGTTCCACATAAATCTGATCCTGCCGGATGATATCAAGCAATGCCCCTTTCAGTTCATCCAGTCCCTGTCCGGTCTTTGCTGACACTGCAAATGTATAGTCTGCATGCAGATCGCGAAACATTTGTGGTGCTTCCAATTTATCCTGCTTATTAAACAGTGTAATAATAGGCTTTCCTTCTACGCCTAACTGACGCAGTGTATCATATACTACATACATCTGTGTATCCATCTGAGGGTTTGAAGCATCTACAACATGAATTATAATATCTGCATATTTTGCTTCTTCCAGAGTACTTTTAAATGCCTCTATCAAATGATGTGGCAATTTGCGGATAAAACCTACGGTATCCGTCAAAAGTACCTGTTGTTTTCCTTCCAGTTCTAACGCTCTGGTCGTTGTATCCAATGTTGAGAAGAGCATGGCATCTTCTAAAATTCCTGCCCCGGTCAGTGCATTCTCCAAACTGCTCTTTCCTGCGGAAGTATATCCTACAAGGGCTGCCACTTTCAGATTAGAATCCTTACGCTGTGTCCGGATCAATTCACGGTGCTGTTCCACCTCGCGCAGTTCTTTTTTTAATCTGCTGATTCGTTCTCGAATCAAACGCCTATCCATCTCCAGTTTTTTCTCTCCGGGACCTCTTGTACCAATTCCGCCTCCCAGTCTGGACAATGAATTTCCCAGTCCAATCAATCTTGATGCTCTATATTTTAATTGTGCAAGTTCTACCTGTATCTTACCTTCACTTGATACTGCTCTTGCCGCAAAAATATCCAGGATCAATAGCGTACGATCAATGATTTTACACCCTAACTCCTGTTCCAGATTTTTTAATTGCACAGATGTCAGTTCATCATCACAAATAATTCCTGTGGCATCTGTTTCCCACAACAGTTCTTTGAGTTCGGTTATTTTTCCTTTTCCTATATAAGTTGCCGGATGAATATACTCTCTGCTTTGTATCATTCTTCCCACAACTTCAGCTCCTGCAGTTTTTGCCAGTTCGCCAAGCTCATCCAATGACTCTTCTGCCGGTTCGTTTTCATTTAACTGAACTCCGACCAAAATCACTTTTTCTTCGGCTTCTTTTAACTCATACATCGTCATAAACTATCTTGTCTCCAAAAATTCTACTTCTTTTTCTATATCCTTGTCATTCGGGTAGTCTGCAATATACTCATTTGCCGCATTCTTAGCTTCTTCCCAGTTTTCCTGTTTTTCATAACACACAACCTGATTGTATCTCATCTCCTGTATGAGATCAGAATAATCAACTTCTTTTTTTGATTTCGATGCATTTACCGCATCCTTTGACTGTGCATATGAAATTCCTTCGTCAAAATATTTTAATGCAGATTCATAATCCTCCTGCTGCATTGCAGACACTCCCATAATATTGTAAAGCTCGGCAGTTCTCTGAACTCCATCATCTAACGCTTTCTGCATACTTTCCAGGACTTTATCATACTCTTTTAATTCATAGTATGCCATTCCCAGTCCGCGATAAGCTTCCGCAGCATTCTCTTTCTTTCCTTTCGCCTCTGCTGTACTTGCAGCCTGTGTAAACTGAGTAACCGCTTCTTTATAATCTTCCTTTTCCATTGCTTTTATTCCTGCTTTTCCTGCATTTGAACATCCTGTAAGTAAACAAGACATTGTCAAAATCACCAATCCACAGTTTCGAATAAATTGCATTTGATTCTTCATTTTCATTCTCCATTTTCGTCTTTATTCCGGATATTTCAATATCCAGAATGAATTTAAAATATTTAATAACATTACACCGACATCCGCAATGATGGCATTCTCCATAGATACATAACCAAATAATGCCAGCACCAGCAAATATACTTTCATGCCGATTGCAAAAATCATATTCTGCTTCACTGCCCGAATTGTCCCTTTGGAAATCCGAATCGCATTTACAATTTTAATCGGCTCATCTTCCATCAAAATAATATCTGCAGCTTCAAGTGCTGCATCTGCTCCCAGTCCTCCCATGGCAATTCCGATATCAGCACGTGCAAGAACCGGCGCGTCATTGATTCCATCCCCGACAAACGCAAGTTTTTCCTCTTCAATCCGGCTTTCCATAAAGTCTTCTAACTGTTCTACTTTATCCTCCGGCATTAAGTTTGCAAAAACAGAGTGGATTCCTATTTTTCTGGCAACATCTTCTGCCACTCTGTCATTGTCACCTGTCAGCATAACGGACTCGATCTGATGTCTGTCAAGCCATCGTACCATCTTTTTCACACCTGGTCGAATAATATCCGAGATTAAAATATATCCGGCATATTCTCCATCTACCGCTATATGAACCGCTGTTCCGATATCCGATACCGGCTGATAATAAAAGCCTTGCTTATTCATATATTTTGCATTTCCGGCAAAGACAACTTGTCCATCTACAATTGATTCCACTCCAAAGCCAGAATATTCCCTTGTATGAGAAACTCTTGCTGTATCAATTGTTTTTCCATAGGCCTCCCTTAATGACTGTGCGATTGGATGATTTGAATGAACCTCCCCATATGCGGCAAGCTCCAGTAACTTCTGTTCAGACATTCCTCGCGGACAAATCTCTTTGACAGTAAATACACCTTCCGTTAAAGTTCCTGTCTTATCAAACACAAATGTTTCTGTCTGTGATAAGGCTTCCAGATAATTACTTCCTTTGATCAATACACCTTGTCTGGATGCTGCTCCGATTCCACCTAAAAATGCAAGTGGAACCGATACTAACAGACCACATGGACATGCAGCTACCAGAAAAATCAATCCTCGATAAATCCAAACATGTCTATCCTGACCCGCAAACATCATTGGCGGAAGTATCATGACTAAAATTCCCATCAGTATTACGATTGGTGTATAGTATCTCGTAAATCGATCAGCAAGCTTTTCTGTTTCTGCTTTTTTATTATTTGCCGCTTCAACCAAGGTCATAATCTTCGCTGCCATAGATTCCTCATAAACTTTCGAAACTCTCGCCTCGATCATTCCACTTAGATTGATACTTCCGCTAAAAAGCTTGCTTCCTATCTTCACTTCTCTTGGTTCTGCCTCGCCAGTCAACGCTTTTGTATCTATCATACTTACGCCCTGTGTAACTGTTGCGTCCACCGGAATTCTCTCTCCCGGTTTAACCACGATTACATTCCCCGGTATCAATTCGTCAGGCGAAACCGTTCTTGTTCCACCTGCAATCTTTAAGTTTGCATGTGACGGCCGGATATCCATAAATTTGGCAATTGATTTTTTTGTTCTTTGCAGAGAAATAGCCTCTACCAGATTTCCCACCTGATAAAATAGTACGGCCGCAACAGCCTCACGATATCGCCCAACAAACATGGCTCCTATTGTTGCAACCAACATCAGAAGATTTTCATCAAAAAGTTTTTTATGTTTTATATTATAAAAGGTCTGCCACACTATCTTTACTGAAAGTACAATATATGCAAAAATATACAACATCAATTCCACTCTGCTATCTGTATTCCATTGCTTTACCGCAAAAAGTGCATTCAAGTAAAGAACCAGGCCTGCTCCTATTTCGATCAGCTTACTTTTTACTTCTTTTGTCATTCTTATCCCTCTGCTTTTCAATCGCCTACGTTACTTCTCGCCGCTTTTAAGTCGAATGTACCTGACTACATTTCTCTCTTTCCTAATAAATGTTCCGCCACACTGGCAACACTCTCTGTCTTTTGTACCCCTTCCTGCTGCTCCAGACACGCTTGAATTGCTTCATTGAGCGATAACATCTTATCATCCAGCTCTGATACCATCTGTGCACATTCTCTTAAATCCCTGCTTATATATTCCGGTGCCATTCCTTCAAATTTGTAGTAAATCTTATGTTCCAGACTGGCCCAGAAGTCCATTGCAATCGTTCGAATCTGAATTTCTACTTTCGTATCAACCACGCTATCTGATAAAAAGATTGGAACAGATACCAGCATATGATAACTCTTATATCCGCTTTCCTTCGGTTTTTTAATATAATCCTTGATTGTCAGCACTTTCAGGTCGCTTTGATTACCTATCATCTCTGCTAATCTGTAAATATCAGATGTAAATGAACAGATCAGCCTTACTCCTGCAATATCATTAATATACTTTACCATATTCTCAATCGATGTTTCATATCCATATCGTTTCAACTTTTTTACAATACTCTCCGGAGTTTTCACCCTCGTCTTGATATGCTCAATCGGATTATATTTATGCACATGCTGAAACTCATCATTGAGAATTTCTAACTTTGTCCCCACTTCTTTTAATGCTGCATTGTACAGAAAGATAACAGTCTTCCAACTATCTACATCCTCATAATTTTTAATTGCATCCTGCATTCGACATCGTTCTCCTTCATAAATATATTTCTTTCCCCATTCACTATTTCTGTCAATTTTTAAGAAACAGTATATATACTTTAGTATAGCATAGTCCAGCCTACAAATCCAGTTTCATGTCTCCATAACGAATCCACTTTTTCTTTCGCATATACTCAGAAAAAAGTAATGTCAAAAGTGCCGGCAGAACAATCTGGATTGTCAGCATTTTAATCATGACTATCATCGGTTCTTCCGTCTGCGTCATAACCTGCCAGGTCATAATCTGCCCCACCAGTCCGGCTGTTCCCATCCCCGACCCAGTTGCATTATTAGTCATATGCAAAAACATGGTTCCGACCGGTCCTAAAATTGCACTGGATAATATTGCAGGAAGCCAAATCACCGGTCGTTTCACAATATTCGGAACCTGTAGCATTGATGTTCCGATTCCCTGTGCAAATAAACCTCCAAATCCGTTTTCACGAAAACTTGCAACTGCAAAACCAACCATATTACAGCAGCATCCTATCGTTGCCGCACCAGCTGCCAGACCTGATAAATTCAATACAATTCCGATTGCAGCCGAACTAATTGGAAGTGTCAAAACCATTCCCATCAATACAGAAACTACAATTCCCATGATTAACGGCTGTTGCTCCGTTCCCCAGTTGATCAGAGAACCTATCCAAGCCATAAATTTTGAAATCGGCGGTCCCACAAAAAGCCCTACTGCCGAACCGACACCGATAGTAACAAGCGGTGTGATCAATATATCCAGTTTTGTCTTTCCCGCAATTAAAATTCCTACTTCAATAGCAAGATAAGCAGCAACAAATGCTCCCAGAGGTTCACCCGGTCCCGCTAACACAATTGCCCCATTCTGCAAAATCTCTCCCGATAAAATCTTACCGGCAAATGCACCTACCATACCTGCTGTCGCTGCTGACACTACAACCAGCTGACTTGCTTCAAATTTTCTTGCGACGCCAACACCGATTCCTGCGCCTGTCATCGCTGCTGCGACCTTTCCTATCAGAACGATCCATGCCCCTGTATTACCAGTCACCATAGCTCCAATCTGCTGTATGATCGTCCCAATGATCAACGTTGCAAACAATCCCTGTGCCATACCACTCAATCCGTCAATAAAAATACGGTCCAATCCTTTTTTCATTTCGCAATTTCCTTCCAAATCTTGTTTTCTAACTGCATCATATAAAACGCTGCCTTCCATTCTTTTCCTTGCAAACAACAACATTTTATTTTCGTTATCATCATATTCTATCATCGACATTTTGCTTTTTCAATGATATACTTGAACTACTTTTCAAATTTTAATAAGTATAGATAAAATTATAATTTGCAGAATATTTTTAATCATAACAAGGAGGTCACCTTTATTATGTTTCGTTTATGGGGAAAAGAATTCAAAGACAACCATATGCTCCGTGACACAGTCATCTGTGATGATACAGATGATACCCGGACTCATAAGATTTTTCATGCATTGGATGAGATCTGCTATGAATTTGATTTAAGTAAACCGATTTGGCTGGACTCTACGATTGCTGATTTTAAAAGGCATGATAAAGCTCGATTTTATCAGGATAACTTTGTAGATTCAATTGATTTTGATTATTTGGAGATACAGATTATTGAAGAATAGACGGGAAGAAGTTTTAGGAGTGAACGTGTAGATGTTAAAACGACAAGAAGGTTATATTTTAAAACATATTGATGACAAGACTTACCTCCTTCCATATGGACAGAAAATTGCCGACTGTATTGTCCGGCTTTATGGACCTGCTCATGTTTTTTCTGAAAAGTTTGCACCTTTTTACCTGTCATCTACTACTTTCTCCGGATGCAACGATCATAGAGAAGAGCTTCCGCAGACAGTGTGTTCTGATATGGATATCGAAATTATTTTGGGCGAACCACAGAATCATCAGAATGGTACAATTCTTCTTCGCAACAAAGAATTGATCGTCTCTTGTTGGGAAGAAGGATATCTTTTATAGTTTCCAACTCTGGATAACATCATCGAAGCTCAGATTACCACAAATGCTAATTACGCCAGAATTTACTGTAAGAATACGCTTCCGGAAAGCGATTGCGAGAATCTTTTTCTTGCAATCCGTCCTTGCTTTTTATATAAAGCACAACTGGAAGGCTGTTTTGCCATCCATTCTGCTTCGATTCTCTATCAGGATCAGGCGTGGCTGTTCTCCGGACATTCCGGCATGGGCAAGTCCACTCACACTGCCCTCTGGCATGACCTCTTACATACCCCATATTTAAATGGGGACTTGAATCTTGTAGCACAAAAAAACGGACAGCCTGTGGTATACGGAATTCCATGGTGCGGGACATCACAGATTTCCACTGCCAAAACATATCCTCTCGGCGGTATTGTCTTACTCGGAAGAGCTGACATCGATTATCTCGTAGACCTCGAACATTACGAGAAAGTACTACAGGTTATGCAACGCATGATTTCTCCTAGTTGGAGTGCCTCACTTATGGAATGTAATTTGGATTTTGCACATATTCTGGCAGATACGATTCCTATTTATAAACTGATGTGCACGAAAAATCCTTCCGCTTTAGAAGTTATAAAAACACAGATTGATACACTTTCATTGTTGCAAAAACAGACCTGACATGGAAAACAATTTTCCACATCAGGTCTGTTTTTTACATCTTATTCACAATTTCTAACCGTCTCCGGTGAATGATTACATATTCCAGTCTGTTACTATATCGTCCGGATCATATCCCTTCTTTTCCCAAGATGACATACGATTACCATTATCCACGTCATAGCTTCCTGCATGGCCGGAATCTTCATAATGTGTCTGAAGACCACATCCGTTTGCTGTATTTGCCGGACATCCAAGACAGGCAAACTGCTGTTTGTATCCTCTTGTTCCTCCGTTCCAGTTAGAATAATCAGAACCTTCACCTGGTTAAATGCTGCTCTTAAATTCTCTACACCAAATGATTTGTCCTGGTCATAACGAATTCCATTCTGGTCATTGAGGTGAACTGTCATCAGTTTTCCCATTGCCATTGCAAATCCGATTTCATTTGCCGGGAAATCATGCACTACATCGATGAACATTATAGCGAAAAACTCCTGCTTTCAGATATCGCTAAACAGCAGGAGCTTGACTTATACTATTTATCTCATTTATTTAAGGAATCCTTTGGAATCACATTTCAAAACTATTTGTCCAAGATTCGCTGCGAGCACGCCCGCCAGCTTTTATTGTTGACTGATTATTCCCTGTTGGATATCAGCATCGCCTGTGGATTCTCCGATCCGAAATATTTTAACAAAGCTTTCAAGGCACAATACGGATGTTCTCCAAAGGAATACCGAAGATCTTTCCAGAATGCACATATCGAGCAGCAGCAGAAATCGATGCTTACAACACAGGACTTTTTGTCAGATGACGCCAGTCTGCTCATGTTGGAGAAGTACACGCTGTGACTTCGACGTTACTATTCAGAGTACCTGTGACCAGCAACGCATCTCGCCATTTTAAATTGCCTTTGGCGATAGGCGAGATGCCGTTCAAGACAAAACGTGCATCCTCCGTGTCAATCAGCGTAGTGAATGACACGGGAGTGAACAGTAACACTTCGACTCCACATGGATTTTGGCTCGCTATCGTTATTGAAATAATTTTCAAAGTCTTGTATACTCCTACTTAGGAATTTATCACATCATATTAATATTAAAAAAGGAAGATTATATTTTGAATAAGATAAAAAAAGGATTAGTCATGGAAGGCGGTGCCATGCGTGGAATGTTCACTGCCGGAGTAATCGATGTTCTCCTTGAAAACAACATCGTTTTTGATGGTGCTGTCGGAGTATCAGCAGGAGCAGTTTTTGGATGCAATTATAAATCAAAGCAGATAGGTCGTGCAATACGTTATAACAAAACATACTGCAATGACCCGAGATATGTTAGCCTTCGTTCATTTCTTCAAACGGGAAATCTATATAACGAACAATTTGCTTATCATGAAGTACCAGAAATATTAGACCCTTTTGATTCACATACTTTTGCTTCCAATCCAATGGAATTCTATGTTGTTTGTACCGATATGGTAACAGGTAATGCAGTATATCATCGTTGTGAGCATGGAACTACCGAAGATATTGAATGGATGAGAGCCTCTTCTTCCATGCCTCTTGTATCAAAAGTTGTAAAAATAGATAATTTATCTTTATCTGATGGTGGCACAGCTGATTCCATCCCGATACGATTTTTGGAACAACAGGGTTACAATAAAAACATAGTTATTCTGACTCAGCCAAAAGGATTTGTAAAAAAACGCAATTCGTTTCTCCCTATATTGCGTGTTGCCTTACGTAAGTATCCTGCATTACTTCGTACTCTCAGTAATCGACATATTACCTACAATGAAACATTGAAGTATATAGAAACCCAGCAAAATGCCGGAAATCTATTTGTAATACAACCACCTGAAGCTCTAAACATTGGAGCTGTGGAACACAGACCGGAAGAATTAGAACGTGTATATCAAATTGGAAGACATGAAGCACAGCGTGAACTGCAACATATTATAAGATTTCTCAATTGACTCCTAGCTAATCAATATTGGTGCTTTATAAAAGACTGACTTCATCGGATTTATCCTTTGAAATCAGTCTTCACCTTTACAATTGCTCTACTTCTGATATAAAGCGTCTATTTTTTATCCTTTTTTTGCGATGTGAAAATTGCAACATCACAATAGTCCAACTCTGTTTCTTTCCCGTATTTATAAGTTTTGAATTCACCTACAAACGGAATTTTCATTTTCTTTCCATTTTTTTGAGTTTCCTCAATGGTCTGCAACATTCTGTTGAGATGACTTTTTGGCAAAGCACATCTATCGTGTGCTGAATATGCTTCCTTAAAATCTATTTTCTTTAACCGCTCCACTTTTTTGCAAAACGGCTCTAATTTTACATCGCTTCCCACACCGAAGAGCAGTCTTCTTGCTACAGAATCACCCGACAAAAGAAGCTTTGTTTTTTGATCTAGAAGCAGAATGCTTCCCGGTGTATGTCCCGGAATATGATAAACCGTCAATTTTCTGTTTCCCAATTCTATCACATCTCCCTCATTTAGCGAATGCAACACAGGACAAGGATGAGTTGGTTCATTCACTCCGGGAACTCCATTTTTCACCATATCCATGTCATCGGGATGGAGCCATACCTCTTCTCTCTTATTCAGATAAAAAATATGATCCACATGTCCATGGCTTAATACCACTTGAACCGGTCTGTCTGTCAGGGAGCACGCATAATCCCACAGATTTTCCTGATTGATTGCTAAGTCGAAGAGCAATGCCTTTTCTTCTCCGACAACGAGATAAGAATTTGCAGTTGCCTTTTGTGGTTTTACCAGTTCCTCCATCGCAATATTTGATTTATTTGTCACAGATATCAGAAAAATTCCATCTGCGATTTCTGTTGAAAAAAATGTTTCCTTCAAAATATTTCCACCTTTTTATGACTCTTTCTTTTCACCATACGCAGTTACACCAGGCGCATATTTTCCTTCTGCAAGATCGGCAGCAATCTGTGGATAAATTTTATCCAAATCATAGAGAGCTGCTGCAACGATTGCCAGGACGATCATTGCTGCCGGAAGGAAGATAAACATAACCTTAAATCCCATCAATGCAGAAGCAGTCTGCTGCGCAGCTCCTGCTACATATCCGGAAGCATTCATAACCAAACCGAGTACGATAGTTCCAAGGCTGTTTCCGATTTTTCCTGCAAAAGAGTTTGCGGCATTTCCCATACCAATCATACTATAACCGTTTTTCCATTCGCCGTAAGTCAATGTATCCTGAATGATAGATGCAAACGCACATCCTGCAATCCCATATCCAGCTCCACCGATCACACCTGCTACAAGCAAAATTGGCTTTGCACTCGAAAACAATGGAAGTAATGTACCAATACCACGTATAATAAGACCACCCAGTACCGCGTTACGCTTTCCAAGTTTTGCCATGATTGGGAATCCCACCAGCATAAATCCAAGCATTGCCAGAGAATTTGCGGTAGAAAACACCTGATAGAATTCCGCATCTCCTACTACATATGTCATATAATAGGATGTTGTAGATCCGGTTGCTCCCATGAGGAACTGAATCACTACTGCAATAATAATATTATAAATCCAATACTTGTTTTTAAAGAGTGCTTTTAATGTTGTAAATACAGACACTTCTGCTTTCTTACTTTCTTTCCCATCGTCTTTACCTGCATTTTCAATCACACGTTCTCTCGTTCCAAATACAATCAGAACCTGCGCAAGCATTCCGACAATCATCCAGATGACTAGCAATTTAATCCATCCAGTTCTGTCTCCATATGGTGAGAACGAAGGGTCTGAGCTTAAAAGTTTTAATGCAGTGATAATCGTTGCATTTCCAAGTAAGCTTGCAATTACATTTCCTACCATGTTGATACCGCCGTTTAAACCACGGGATTTCTGATTCGTTGTCATAAGACCGTTTAATGCCATAAACGCTACATAACTGAACGTATAACATCCTGTAGAAACAAGATTGTACATCACAAATACATATACAATCTGTGCCGTACCCGTGAGACTGCTTGGCATCAGATACAATAACAGTAACGAAATAACTGTACACGGAATCATACGAAGCAGCCAGACTCTGGCTTTTCCAAATTTGCTGTGTGTCTTGTCAATGATTCGTCCTGCAATCAAATCTGAAATACCATCCAAAAACTTTGATACACCGACAATTCCCGCAGCAACCCCCGGATTGATTTTCATAATTTCTGTTAGATATACAATTAAGAATGCACCGATGAAAAGGTTTACCGCATTTGTGGCAAATCCCCCTCCTATACCGTATGCAAGATGTTCGCCAAATCCTACTTTTGCATTTTGTGACATATCTTTACTCTTTTTGCTCATTAGTATTTCCTCCTCTTATACATGAATTTTGCTAATCTCTTCAATTGCTTTTTCATAACTTTCCGTTGGTTGTCTGAATAGCATTGCACGCGTTCTCTGATCTACGATTGATTTATTCATTGCTTCCAAATCATTCCGGTCGATGGATGCAATATATCCTGGTAGATATTTATCAAGAATTTCTACTGCCTTTGGATTATCCAATAATCTTTCTACCGGAGTTGTTCCGGAATACAGTGCAAGATAATCTCTCTTCGTCATAATTTCGAAATCATAACTTCCTGCAGGAAGCACTTTTGCTTCCTGCTCAGGTAATACCACTTCTGCCTCACAGCCAAATGGGATTTCTATGTGGAATGACAAGACTCCGTTTTTCTTAATCTCCCACTGTGATACATAACGACCTGCCGCTGAATCAAAGGAGCCTTTGAAGTAACCCATTCTTACATCCGGTTTTGGCGCAAGACATACTTTTTTAAATCCAGGTTCTACCGGAATCAGCCCCATCGAATGACGATATACAAATTCCATAACCGAACCATAAGAGTAATGATTTAAGGAGTTCATTCCTGTTCCGCTAATCTTTCCGTCAGGTAAGATTGAATTCCATCGCTCCCAGATAGTGGTTGCTCCGAGATTTACTGCATAGAGCCATCCAGGAAAACCTTCAAAGAATAGGAAATCGTATGCAAGATCTTCCATTCCACAGTCAGCTAGAACAGTATTCATCATCGTAGCACCTACAAAACCTCCTTTGATGCGATAACAGTCTTTTTTAATACGAGTTCTTAATGCCTCAATCATTTTATTCTTATCACGATAAATGCCAAACTTCAATGCAACAAGATAACCGGTCTGCGTATCAACCGCAATTCTTCCGCTTGTTGTAAAATATTCATCCAAGATGGCAGTCTTAATACTTTCTGCCAGCTGCTCATATTCCTTTGCCTCTTCATAACCAAGTACCTTTGCTGCTTTTGCCACATAGCTTGTAGACGCATAGTAGTATACTGAAGCAATATAACCGGAATCTGTTGCGCCAAATGTACTCTGTTCTGTTGCACCGTCTAAAGCAAGCCAGTCTCCAAACTGGAATCCAAAATCCCAGAGATGTTTTTCTCCCCTGTTCTGGTCTTCTCTTCTGATACAATCCACCCAGTCCTTCATCAATGGATAGTGGCATGCAAGCATGTCCTTGCTTCCATAGTAATCATAAAGCATATCCGGCAAGAAGGTAGCAATATCACTCCACACGCTTGCGCACAGACCAGGAAATTCATTTGGAAGATAAATAGCAGCTTTTCCGTTGTTTCGCATCTGATCCGAACGAAGATCACGAATAAATTTGGCATAAAAGCTGCGTGTATCCATCAAATAACCTGCAGTACGGCAAAATACCTGTGCATCACCTGTCCAGCCGAGTCTTTCGTCTCTCTGCGGACAATCCGTAGGCATATCTATAAAATTTGATTTCAATCCCCAAACTACATTTTCGTGAAGTCTGTTAATTTTAACATTTCCTGTTTCGATTTCTCCTGTTCGATCCATTTCCGAATAGATTGCTTTACCGGTGAAGCAAGAGCCATCAACCTCTTCTAAACCTGAAACCTTTACATAACGGAATCCAAAGAATGTAAACTTTGGGCGAATCGTTCTGTCACAGCCATCCGATGTATAGACAAATTCTGATTTTGCTGTTCGATAATTCTCATGATAAAAATTACCATCCTGTAAAACTTCCCCAAACTCCCATTTCATAGTTGTTCCCTTTGGAATCTGCTGTGTGCACTCAACCACACCGGCAAAGTTTTGACCAAAGTCCAGAACATTTTCTCCTGCCGGTGTATGAATCACATCCTTCACTGACAGACTTTCCATATCATGAAGTCCCGGCGAATAGCGTTCCACTAATGTTGCCAATGCATCAATTCTTTTCGCACTGCGCCATGGATTTTCTTTTCCATCCCATAAGAGATAATTTTGTGTTTCACCGTCATAGATACATGTTTTCTCAAATACACTTCCGCGATAATTCCAACTCTCATCTGTTCCGATTACTTCCACGCTTCCATCCTCATATTGGATATAAACTTCTGCAATCAGGCCGAAAGTCTTCATGCCATAAGCAACATTTGTTAAGCCGAAGTGTCCCATATACCAGCCTTTTCCAAGCTGTACTAAAATTTCGTTTTTCTCGCTTAAATGTTCTGTTACATCATATGTACAATATTGAATATGCTCTTTATAATCATTGATAAATGGTGCCATAACATCGTTTCCAACCTTTTTACCATTGATTTGTGCTTCGAATACACCAAGACCACAGATGTACAGACGCGCCTGCGAGATTTTTTTAGATATTGAAAATCTTTTCAGGAATTCAGGATGTATACTATCATTTTCTTCAATACCAATCCAATCTGCACTCCATTCTTCAGCTAGTTTTGCAGTCTCAAACCAGCACACCTCACTTTGTACTGTTTCATTTGCATCTGTTGTCACAATTACCTGATAATAATATCGTGTGTGAGGAGTCAATTCTAATTTTAATGGTACGCCCAATGAATCAAGTTTTGGCGAATTCAACTCGTAAATCACATTTTGCATATTTGCTTCCAATGCAACTTGAATCTCCACATTTGTCTGCTTTTTTCCAGATACTCCGCGCACCTTCCAAGAGCAGATGAGTGTATCGTATAGATAACCTAATGGATTCTCAATTCCATTAATTTTTACTGCATATATTTCCATATTTTATTCCTTCCTATTTCAATTTATAAATGTTTCCAAAAACGAAGCGCTTTTTCTACCCATCCATCAGCTTCTGTACCGGTTCCCAAACCGAAGCCATGCTCACCGGTTTTGATTCTCTCGTATTCATAGGCAATTCCAAAAGCAGCCAATTGATTCTTCATATTATCACTATTCGAAATTGGAACTGTGCTGTCATTCTCTGCCTGAATAAGAAATGTTGGTGGATAGTCTGCATCCATATTTCGAACAATCTCATAATCTTTGCAAATTTCTTCCGCATTACCTTTTCCAAAATAGCCTTTTACCATCATAATTCGAACTGGCAGTGGCATCTGCTGCAGTGTATCCCAGACATCAATCAAAGGATAGTCTAACAGCATACATTTTGGTTTCAGACATCCGTATACCTCGTAACCGATTGATTTCGTTCCCCATGAAGCAGCCAAATGCCCGCCGGCAGAGAAACCACCTACCGCATATTCCTCGGCATTCACCTGAAAATCATCTGCATGCGCTTCAATATATTTGCATGCAGCAGCCAAATCTTGCATCGGTTTTGGAAATACTTTCGGTGCACCGACACGGTAATTCAAGCAGAATACAGTCACACCCAATTCATTTAATTTTGCAGCTACAGGAAAACTTTCTGGTAATGAACAGACCGAGCCATATCCACCACCTGCAGCCAAAATCACATATTGTTTTGACTCAGCCGGAAAGTGAAAAATCTGCACATCGCCTTTCTCCGGATCTTCTGTCACACTCGTAGCATCGTACACTGGATAAGCAAACTTCTTACCGCTTTCTAAAATTTCTGCAACACGGTTCAAACCATATACCATATCTTGTGCAGACCATGTTTTGTGCTCTTTTTCAATATCTGCAAGACTCATGTTCATCTTCAGATTGCCGCCTAGTCCATTCTGACTGTAGACTAAATAAGGGATCAGAGACTTCCATTCTGGTCTCATCTGCAATTCTCTTAAGGATGTACATTCTGTTATTTTCTGACTCATGCTACTTTCCTCCCCACACGTCAAAGACAAGTTCTTCTACCTTGGTACTGATATAGGAACCTGATCCACCAAGATCACAACGATTTGTTACAAACACAACCTCTATTTGATCCTTAGGACTCACAAAAAAATGAGTTCCGAAAGCTCCACTCCATCCGTATGTACCTTCTGTCGCAAAGCTTTTCGCAGCTTCAGGATTTTGCCGAATCTTCATACCTAGACCCCATACCATACCTGGTTCTGATTCCAAATGTTTTTCTGCTGCTTCTGTATGCATCAATGATACAGTTTCAGGTTTCAAAATCTGCCGTCCATGATAAGTTCCTTGATTATAGAGCATTTCTCCAAAATGTTCATAATCTATAATCGTAGAGAACAATCCTCCACTTCCTTCTTCAAACTGTAACGGTTCCTGATGCAGCATTCCAAACATGTCATCCTTTGTTCCGGTAACATCTTTTAATTTTTCATTTTCTCTCTTATATACGTGAACAAGACGTTTTTTCTGTTCATCATTCAAGAAAAAAGTGGTATCCTTCATATCCAACGGTTCACAAATGTTCCTTTGGATATATTCTTCCAAACGTAAGCCAGACACGCGTTCAACGATATAACCGAGAATATCAAATCCGGCAAGTGGAGAATAATTTGTTGCTGATCCAGGTTGGAAATCCAACACGTATCTGCTGTATCGCATCACACGGTCTTCCAAAATCTGATCTTCATTTTTCATTTTCATCATTGCAATCAAACCAACTGCACCTTGCTCCAAACCAGATGAATGAGACAGCAAATCACGAATATTTATTTCTCTGTCCGCAGGCACGGTCTTTACCTTTTCCATTTTAAAAAATGGCACCTGGAGCAGAATTTTCTTTGGATTTTTCATATCAATCACATATCGTTTATCCGATGCGACCTGCATATTTTTGAATTCAGGCACATATTTTGACAACGGATCATCCAAATCCATCTTGCCACTCTCAATCAATTGCATAATGGCAACTGCAGTTACACATTTCGACATCGACATCATACGGTAGATGGAATCATACGAAACCTCTTCTTTTGTGTCGAGATTGGCCATTCCCCATTTATTTTGATAAATCAACTCGCCATCTTTTCGTACCATAAGTGCCCCACCGGACATTTCCCGGTGTTCCACATATGTCTGCATACATGCGGTAATATCGTGTTCTGTCATCTTATCTCAACCCCTGTTCTTTTAATTCTTTTTGAATTTCTGTAATTCCTTTCTTCTCCAGGTCAATCTTCCAGAAACAAATTGCTGCTAATATGTACATCACAGCAGGGTAAATTCCTGCTAACACACGAATCATAAAAATCGCACTATCAGGCTGTACTGCAAGCACTGAACTATCTGTGTTGATATATCCGCCCAGTGCAAGCATCATGCTTGATAACCCTGCTGCAAGACCGATACCAATCTTACCCCCCATCGTAGCAGCTGAACTAATTGTTCCATCCATCGGCTTTTTTGAACGATACAATGCGTAGTCACAAATTTCACCTGTCATTGGAATCAATGCAACGGTAAACGGTACAACTGCAATACCACCGATACTTTTTCCAATCATGAACATCGCTAAATTTGTATTTGCAAAGAAAATAACAATATGGCTAGCTGCTGCTAATAACATTCCACCAACAATACAATTACGCTTTCCAAATTTATTGATAAACGGTACCGCAAATGGAAGAATAAAGATAGCTAACATACCCGGCAGATTAATCAGCGCCGTCTTATTAATATCTCCAAATACATATTTCGCATAGTAGGTAGCAACCGGAGCTGCTGATAAATTGTAAAGGATTGTTCCAATTGCAAGGAATACAAAGTATTTGTTTTTTACAAGTTCTTTTAAAGATTCCTTCACTGGTTGCTTTTCTTTTAAATGTGCTTCTGAATGCTCTGTTACGGTTTCTCTTGTTAATTTCACACCCAAAATTGCAGCTAAAACAGCGATTGCCGCAAAGATCAATGTTACGGTTGTATATGCAGCCTGACTCTCATTCATTGCAGAAAGAATTACAGGAACAACCAGACCAATAAGCATAACGCAGAACAATGATCCATATGCCGAGAACACACCGAGTACACTACGCTTTTTCGAATCAGCTGTTAAAAGGTTATTCATCGTTCCGCATGCCACAGAAGTCATCGTACCGAAAATAGGATTTGCCAGGAAATAAAACAGCGCGCAGAACGCAACCTTAAACCATCCAGGCAAGCTTCCCGGGCAATTGAACAGCATCATAATTGAAATAGCAAGTCCGGCTCCACCCGCAAGAACCCAAGGTCTCGCTTTGCCAAGCTTTGTATGGGTTCGATCAACAATCATACCCATGACAATATCTGTTACACCGTCAGTAATTTTCGTAATCATTAGAATCATACCAACTGCACCCATGGAAATGCCAACGTTATCTGTATAATAAATATTAATGTAGTTCGGTACATATCCCGTGGCTACTGCACTTACCATCGCGCAAAGCATGATACCGATTTTTTGATTCATTCCTAATTTTTCTGTATTTTCTTTCATTTTATCTTCCATTTCTATTCTATTTCTTACTACTTTTTATATTTCTAACTATCTTTCAAACTGATAAGTGCCACTGCCGATGTTTACTACTGTTTCTCCACAATAAACAGTTGCCGTTGTGTTACATGGAATTTCCACTTTCAATGTGTGCTCATCCCATTTCACGGAAACCATACCGGCTTCACTCTCAAAAGTTCTCTCACAGCTTGTAAGCTTTGAGTCATACTGTGGACGAATCACAAAATGTTTAAAGCCAGCCTGATCTGTGTCGATTCCGCAAATAGCACGCTCCATCCAATCATCCACGCATCCGAGTGCATAATGGTCAAAACTAACAAATCGACCTGGCTTTTTCGCCTCATCCGCATCCCATGCTTCCCAGATTGCAGTTGCACCATGGTCTACTTCGTAAAGCCATGACGGACGTTTATCCTGCCAGAATACCTGATGTGCAAGCTCCTGTTCTCCCACGATACAAAGTGCATCAAGCAAGAACGGTGTTGCTAAAAATCCGGTGTCAAGACAATAATCATTCTTCTGAATCAGTGACACTAACTTTTCTTTGTAGCTTTCCTTTAGATCATCCGGCACTAAATCAAATGCAATTGCCACACAATAGCCACCCATTAGATCATCCGGCATATGTCCGCCACGCATAATTCCATTCTGAATTGCATTTTTCATCTGCTGTGCAATCTCATCATAGTGGTTCTGCTCATCTACTTTTCCAAGCAATCCACAGATTTCCGCAAAATAACGTACGGACTGATATCCGAAGAACGGTGCCATAAAGTATGAAGTTGTTTTGGCATTCTCATAAGGATGTTTCGGGTCAATCTGCTGACTTGGAATCAACCATTCACCAAAGTGAAAACCGGTATTCCAAAGATACTGATCATACTCATAAGGAATATCACGATAACCTCTTTTTTCTTTCGCAGTACGAATAATATAATCACACCACTTTTTCATTGCTTCATAATTATCTTTGAGGACAATGGTATTTCCTGTCACCTGATGCATAATATATGGCACCCAAACTATCGCATCCGACCAGCCTGCAACACCTGTCACTCTGGTGTCACCGAATTCTTTCACCGTATTCATCAACACGCCGTCATATAGCTTTGTATATGGTGCGGTAATCATAACGACACCGTCATCTGCCTGGTTTTCTCTTAAGCTGTGAAGCCAGCTGCTTAAGAATGGTGTTACATCCTCATTCATAAGAGCCGTCTTAGCATACACGAGAATATCTCCTGTCCATCCTGCTTTCTCACGTGCCGGACAGTCTGTCGGCACAGACATCATATTGTTCCACTGTGACCATCGCACATTCTGATACAGACGATTCACTCTCTCATCGGAACATGTAAAGGAACCATAATCATCCTTTTCCGTTGTCAGAAGTACAGCTGTAAAATTTTCTTTCTTTACTTCTGTCATGCCGGTCACCCGGATATAGCGAAAGCCATGGAATGTAAATTTCACCTCATGTTCCAGCGGTGTTCCATTAGATACAACGATATCCTTCTGTGGGCAGAACATCGTATTAACGTAATTGCCATTTTCATCTAAGATTTCGAAATATTCCAATACAATTTCTGTATCCTTCGGCTCATCGATATGAATACGTGCACGTCCTGCAAGAACCTGTCCGAAATCGACAATCCACTCACCGTTCGGTGACTGGAAAACATCCACAGCCGGAAGTAGTTTGGTTGGCCTAACAGGTGGCATTGGCTGTGCTTCCAACATCTCGTATCCATAATCTTTCACTTCAACCGGATGTTTCTCGTCATAACCGATTCTATAATCCTGTTTTTCCCCCTGGAAAATATCAGAATAGCAGATTGGTCCAAGTGCACATGTTTCATCTCCGTCTGAGATAATCTGCTCTGTTGTTCCATCCTCATATTCTACTTCCAATTGGAATAACACCGATGGTTTCTCATGTTGATTTTCAAAAACAGGGCTTGCCTGCATGCTAAAATACCAACCATCACCAACATACATATCCAGTGTATTCTTTCCCTGTTTCAGAAGCATTGTCACATCATAGGTCTGATAGTATAATACGGTGCTATACGTTGTAAATTCCGGTGCAAATTCACGGTCATCTGCTCTTTTTTTGTTGATCCGAAGCTGATAAACGCCATAGCTGGTTGCATACATTCTCGCCTTTTTCACACGCTTATCCAATGTGAATTCTTTTTCAAAAAATACAGCCGGTGCTGTATTGCCGTATTTATACTCTGTAACCGGAACTCTTGGAATGGTACTTTCTACCCATTTTGCATTCCAAAGAGATTTTTCTAATAATCCAGTCTCAAATTGCGCCTCTGCTTCCGCTGTTTCATTGTAATTATTCCACACAGTCACTTTCCATTTATATTCTGTCCTAGAAGACAATGCAATTCCTTCATACTCCACAAAAGACTGTTTTTCGCTTTCAACTTTTCCTGTATCCCAGAGACATTCTTCATCACAGAGTACCTGAAGCTGATAAGCACACTGAACAGTATCATTTTTGTCGTTTGCAATTTTCCATGAAAAATAAGGATTTTGATCAATCCCAACACACTTTTTCATATGTAATGTTTTTAAATCATATAGTCTCATCTGTTTTCTCTTTTCATTTTGATATATTCTCTCATCTCTCGCACTATGCCCAATCATCAATACAATCTACCGGACGAATCAATGCCTTTTTCAGAATTTCCTTTTTCTTCATGCTAACCTGAACACCTTCGATTTCCTCCGGATAGATTCCATTCTCAACCCAGTCCATCAAAGCTTTCAGTCCATTGCTTTCTGTGATTCCAGGCTGCTCATTCCAGCAGTTTCCGTGTCCGTCTCCAGGCACCAGATACAAGCGGAAGAAGGAATCCACCTTCTCTTTTCCCATACATGCCACAACGTTCTTATAATAATCGATTGTGCCATCTACCGGAATCAGTGGGTCGTTCAATCCATGATCCACGATTAATTTGCCACCATGAGCCTGAAACACAGATAAATCAGCCTGATCCGCACCTGCATCCTTAAATTTTTCGATGCTCTGTTTAAATAGTGCTTCAAATTCCGGAATTGTAATCTTTTCAAATTTCCGCTTTGGCTGTTCTGTCACCCATCTTGCATATAGAGTTGTTAAGAAGAATGGCTTTGGCTGTTTACGGATCAGTGAATAATAGAATCCACCGACTGGAATACCTACATTCCAGAATTTCACACCCGGTCGAAATCCGTACCATAACCGATTTCCATCAGCATCTTTTGGTCCATCCCAGAATGCCTGCATGACTTTCGCATCCTGTTCGGTAATTTTACCACCTTCACTCATTGCTCCAACAAATGTATTTGCATCGAAAACCGGTTTCTTTTCACTTGAAAAATAGATGTCTTTTCCGCCAGATTCTTCCCATACACGCTTCATAAAATACTCAATTTTTGCAGGCTTTAAAATATGATGGTTTGTATTCATAACTGCCAAAAACCACAAACCTTCTAATAGGAATCGATTCCAATGAATCGCCGGACAGGATGCCCAGATTCCATCATAATCCTCCGGATATTCCTGCGCTTCTACCATACACTGGCGTCCACCACCGCTTCCACCATTCATGTAAGCATATTGGACAGGTCGCCCATGAACGATCTCTGCTACCGCTTTTCCCACTACTGTCATGTGATGCGTAGTTCGTGCACGCCAGTTTTCATATAATTCTCGCTTTACTTTTCCCGTCTTTTCATCCAGCATATAGTCGTGAAGTCCGTTGATGTTGCCTGCATTTGCCGTTGCAGCGGTAAAACCTTTCATCACGGCATATGGTACTGTCCATCCTCTTGTAAAATCATCGGGAGCAGTTAAATAGCCCGCTCCCCCTGTCTCTGCGCCACCGCCTACAGTCCCGGCAAATCTGCCATTCCACGTAAGTGGTGACCAGATGATAATCTTTTCTTCGAACTCACCAGTTCGCCATGTAACATTCACTTCACAATATGGCGGAAGATTCTTCACATCCTTACTGACTCCGAAAATCTTATTAAATGAATCTCCTTTTGCCTTACGCTCTCCCGTCATATTGATTTCTGCTGAATCCACCCGAATATCTGCACCTGGAAATCTCGCTTTCAGTTCCTTTTCCAAATATTCCCTTTTGCATCTGTTTTGTATCATATTATTTCCCATCCAGGCATCTTCCTTTTCTTATTTCTATAAATTTATTCTACTGATTCTAACTCATCATTACCAATTGAAACTGGCTCAGCATCTGGTGCTTCTGGTGTCTCAGGTGTTGGCTCCTTAACATCATATGTCACCAGTGGAATTTCACCAAATGTCCCATGAGATACGCTCAAACTTACTGTCATACTTCCACTTGCTGTGTAAGAACCATCTTTGTTCAGTACCATTGTTGCATTTTCACCCTTTTTAATAAAGGATGCTGCCAGGATTCCAACTGCAACAAGAAGTACAGCAAGAACGCCCAACACAATTACTAAAACTCTTTTTTCATAAGCACACCTTCTTTGTTTTACTTGTGACTCCCCACATTTCCATACTTATAGATTACTGTGTTGGATATTTAACTTAAACACTTTATATTGACTTACAATCATAGAATCTTGACATTGCAGTATATATTTCCTATAATAGACTCAGTTTTAAACAAGAGGAGGCATTGTTATGTTTGAGAAAATCCCCTTATCCCATTATGAACCACATAAGCGCTTGACTTCCAAGCAACTAACTGATAAGGAACTTAACGACAAGAAATATGGTGACGGCAATTTACCTAATGCATCCTTTTCTCTTATGGGAAGCGTGGAGAGTTTTCAGATTCCCCCAATTACAGACTATGCGTTGGAGCATCTGTTTCATTTGCAAGCTTTTACACTGTTTCATTATCAGGCACCTTCCTATACCGAACGACAAAATTATCCGTCTTTTCTGATTGCGTTTACATATAGCGGAACTGGTTCTTTGACCTATCGTGGTAAAACATATTCTTTATCGAAAGGAGACTGTTTCTTTATCGATTGTATGGATTATCATTTATATAAGGTGGATAAAGGTAGATGGGATGTTGCTATTTTGCATGTGCAGGGCCCACTATGTAAGGAATTATATGCACAATTCGCAAAAAATGGTTCCTTTGTTTTTCATGAATCGCCGGAAGGTAAGTTCCAGCAATATCTCGAGAAGGTTTTAAGCATCTACAGCAGTGCACAATTATACCGTGATTGGCAGGCTTCTTCTTGTATTGACGTGCTGCTTACATATCTTCTCATTCCAACACGTATTCATACAGAAGAAACGGAGATTCCGCAGAATATCCGTTTCTTGATTAAGTATATGGAGAACAATTACCAGTCTCATATGTCACTTGACTATCTCGCTGAATTCGCATGTATCAACAAGTATTATCTGTCTCGCGAATTCAAAAAATATACGGGCTTTTCTCCAAACGATTATTTAATTTCACTACGTATTAATGCCGCAAAAAACCTGCTGCTTAACACAGCACTTCCGGCATCAAAGATTGCTCACGAAGTTGGCATTCACGACATTAATAATTTTACAACATTATTTAAAAAGAAAGTTGGCATGACTCCAATTCAATTTCGAAATTCCAGCACACTATTTTCCTGATGCTGCGTTTTCTTCCTTGATTGTCTTCCAATCGCGTTTCTTAGTACCGATTCTTCCTGCTGTGATTTCCTTTTCAAGAAATGGCAGCTTTTTATCTAAGTCATAAAACGCAGATAAAAATACACATATCACACAAATGAGTGCCGGAAGCCAAATGTAAAGGAACTTGATTGCACTCAGTGCACTGGCTGGCTGAACCGAAAGTTTCGCGTCAAATTTTCCCAAATCCAATACCCAGCCGAGCACAACAATTCCAAGTGCTGACGATAATTTATTCACGAATGAGAAGACGGCATTTCCCATACCAATGGCAGATACACCACTTCTCCACTGTCCAAATGTCAATGTGTCCTGAAGAAAGCTTCCCGCAGGTGCTGCAATGAATCCAAATCCAATTCCAACAATTGCCATAGCTCCAACAACCGCAGATTTCTGTAAAGTGAGCTGGGGTATAAAGTAACCGATAGCACTGATAATCAGACCAATCCTCATCGTATTTCCTTTTCCAATTTTCATCATAACCGGAAGTGCGGCAACAAGTCCAAACAGTAATACGATGTATAATGTCGATGACAATGTACCCTGAAGATCTAAATCATTCATAATATATTGTGCAAAATATACGGTTGCGCTTGATGCAAAACTCATCAAGAAATAGAAACCGAGGCACATCACGTTACAGAGAATCCAGTACTTGTTCTGAACAAGAGACAACAATGCGACTTTAATTGGGACATCTGCCTCTGCTTTCTCAGCTTCTTTTCTGTGCTTTTCTTCTGCCAGTTTTTCTTCAATGATACCAGAAGGCGCTTCCTCTTCGCTTTCTTTTTCTTCCTCTGTTTCCTGAGCAGGCATCACGTTATTGATACGTTCTCTAGTAAGTAAGAATGCCAGGGAAGCTGACACCGCATACAGAACAATATAACAAATCAGAGTACAAGTAAATCCCTTCTGGGTATACGCATCTCCTCCACCGAAGAAACGACAGATTTTCATAAAAAAGTTCGTTACAAGTATCGTAAACACTGTGTTGGATGCCATACTCATAACCCCAACCATACCTCTTGACTTTGTATTCATTGTCATGAACCCAATCATAGAGGCATGAGCAACGGCATTCGCTGTATAGCATACAGTTGATACCAGGTTGTATGTAACAAAGACATATACATACTGCATCATACCTTTAAATCCCGCCGGCATCCAGAACAATAAGAGAACACATACTGTTGTCGGTATAATCATTCTCGCATACCACGGTCTTGCTTTACCATATTTGCTCTTCGTTTTGTCAATGATGCGTCCCATAATCAAGTCTGACACACCATCGAATACTTTCGAAACAGCCATAACTGTTCCAACTTCCGTCAACCCCAAATACAAAACATTCGAATAGTAGATCAAAAGGAATGCTGACACAATTAGGTTCAGTATATTCGTTCCTGCTCCAAAAAAATAACCTAAATAGTCCAGCCCTGTCAATTTTGCATCCGGTGCCATATCGCGTTTCTTAAACATCTTGCTCTTCCCCTTTGCTTTCAATTTCTTATAGATTTATTTTCTTTATTGTAAAATATCCTCTGTTTGGGTAAATCCTCTTATATTGCCCTTTTATCATATAATCTTGCTACTACACACCTGACATTTACACAAATAATACATTTTCACAAGATACTATGATATTTTATCAAAATAGAATGTTTCTTTCAAAATCTAGGCTTGCTAAAATGCTAAAAAAATTATAGGAGGTTTATTATTTATGTACGATTCTTTTCATCCCGGTCAGATATGGCTTGACCAAGAGGGAAAACGAATTCAGGCCCATGGAGGTTCTGTTTTTTACTTAGACGGTGTTTATTACTGGTATGGAGAAAACAAAGAAAAAACAACAGGTGATAATAACATCTGGCATTGGGGTGTTCGCTGTTACGCATCGACAGATTTATATAATTGGGAGGATAAGGGCATTATCATTCCGCCTGCGCCAGATGATTTGCGCTCATCTCTGCATCCTTCTTCACAGATGGACCGTCCTCATATTATCTATAACAAAGAGACACAGAAATTCGTATGCTGGCTGAAAATCATGCACAAGGATGGTTCGCAGACTGTGACTGTTCTCACAGCTGAACACATTCTCGGACCATATGAGAAGGTCAGAGAAAACTTAAGACCACTGAACATGAATGCCGGCGATTTTGATTTAGTCGTTGCAGATGACGGGAAGGCTTATTATTATTTTGAACGTGTACATAGTGAGACCATTTGTGCAGATTTAACAGCAGATTACACAGATGTAACCGGGTATTACAGTACACATTTTCCACACCCATATCCACCTTATGTAAGGGAAGCAACCGCTCATTTTTACAGAAACGGAAAGCATTATCTTGCAACATCCGGCACTACCGGATATCTGCCGAACCCTTCGGAAATTGCAGTCGCAGATACCTGGCACGGTCCATATCGGGTACTTGGAAATCTACATCCGGCGGACAACAGTGATACCTCTTATCATTCCCAGATTTCCTCTATTTTTAAAGTAGAAGGTAAGAAAGATCTGTATATTGCCGTGGCTGACCGTTGGATGCCGAAGCACATGGCTTTGGACTATAATAAGTACAGCAAAATCTTTGAAAATCGATTCAATCCGAACGCCACAGAACAGATTGAGGTAGATGATACTCTTCTGAAGTGCATTCTGGATAAAAACACTTCCGTTGCAGATTATGTATGGCTTCCAATCTTGTTCAATGGAGAGCGACCTTATATCGACTGGAAGGAATCTTGGAAGATTGAAGATTACGAATAATTTTTTATTCCTTTTATTCACATGAATATTGGCATAAAAAAGAGAGAGAATTCTCTCTTTTTTATGCACTACAACTTGTTTCTATTCGCCTGTTACTTGAATCTCCACTGCAACGGATTCCAGACCATCGCTGCTTGCTGTCACTTTGATAGTTCCACTTTTTTCTGTACTCTGTACCACTGCCAATACTCTTCCATGATAAGAAGTGTAAGCACCTTCATGGAAATATTCTTCCGTCTCCGGATTTCCACTTCCAACTGCGAGAAGCTTTCCTTCACCCTCTACCGTCACATTTATCTTCTTCTCTGTTGTCATTTTTAATATTCCATCTTTATCAATGAGATGAATTGGAATATAGACAATATCTTCTCCATCCGCTTTGATTTTCGTCTTTTCCGGAAGAATCTGAAGTTTTGTGTCATTGCCTGCAGTTGCCAGGGTTTCTCTTGCAAGTTCGTTTCCGTCACGGTCAAAACTAATCGCCTCGAGCACTCCAGGCTCATAAGCTGTCTTGAACATGCAGCGACATGATGTTAATGTCTCCTTACCGACCAGTTCACCATTTTTGTATAATTCTACTGCTTCACCAACACTATAGATTTCAATCTCAGCTTCTTTTCCTTCCTGTCCCGGCCAGTTCCAACAATGAATGCTGTCTGTTAGTCTCCAGCGTCCCAGTGTATACTCTTCACCACTATGATTAACAGGTCGAACACCGATATATGGTTTCTGATATGCTCCCCACAACACAGCTGAATAGTATGCCTGACTTTCCGGGAATCCTGTCAAATCCACCGATCCACATCCTGCTGACAGACATGGATATTCTTTCGAAAACGGTGCCTGTGTTGTTCCATAAACAGGAACTCCCACGCCAGCTTCTCCCAGATAATCCCATGCAGTCCACATAAAATCACCAATTACATAATCATGCGCCATGACCATATCCCAGTTGCTGTCCATTCTGCTCGGAAATGTTTCAGAACTGAGAATTACTCTCTCAGGTGCAAGTTTATGGGTTCCTTCGTACAGATTCTGTCCGTAATTATATCCGACTATATCCACATGACTGATGCACTCGCCAATCAATGCTTCTAAGCTTTCCGGTGTAATGGATGCCATAATTTTAGGAAGCAATGTAATAATGTCATTGACTTCTGCACTTCCTGCCATTTTCTCTTTTTTTACTTCTGTTTCTCCTTTGGCTGCTCGTTCTTTTGCAGCTTTTTCTTCAGCAGCTTTCTTCTCCGCCTGCTTTGCCGCGAGAACTGACAGCATGCTATTGATTGCAATAGTGATCGGACGTGTCTGATCCATCGCATGAAATGCATTACTTAACATCTTTGAAATGGTTGCTCCAAATGGTAATCCGGTATCTGTGATTTCATTACCGATACAGTACATAATGACACATGGATGGTTGTAATCTTTGGATACCAGTGCCTTCACATCTTGCTGCCACTCACTATCAAAATAGCATGCATAATCGTAGGTAGACTGTGGGATTTTCCACTGGTCAAAGCTTTCATCCAGAACATACATTCCAAGTTCATCGCATGCATCCAGAAAGTTTTTGCCTGCAGGATTGTGCGAATAGCGGATTGCGTTGTAACCTAATTCTTTTAACTTTTTCACTCTGCGATATTCCGCTTCATCATATGCACATGCACCAAGAATACCGTGATCATGATGAACACAACCGCCACGCAGTTTTATTGTTTTACCGTTGACCTGCAATCCATCCTCTGCACTCCATGCAAGATTTCGGATTCCGAATCGTTCTGTCGAACAGTCTATCATTTTTCCATCTTTCTCTAAGATTGTACGGATTGTATAGAGATTAGGCTCTTCTGCCGTCCACAGTTTTCCATTCGGGATTTCGATTCTAACTGTATCACCTCCTCCGGTTGCGACCACCTTGTCATTCTCTAAAATTTCATATCTGATGCACATATTTTCGGCATTCACTGTATTTGTCTTTACGTCAATCAAAGCTGGTGCAGTGCTGACTGTTGTCACTTGCACACCTTCTGGAAGAATATGGCTTTTTTCTCCACTCCAGAGATTGACACTGCGGTAGATTCCACTTCCTGAATACCAGCGCGAGTTCGGTGCTTTTGAATTGTCAACCACAACTTTCAATGTGTTTTTTTCTCCAATTTTCAACTGTTCTGTGATGTCTACATAGAAATTTGAGTACCCGTATACACGGCCACCTACCTCTGTATCATTCAGATATACTTTTGAATTCATATATATGCCTTCAAATTCAATCATCACACATTTGTCACGATAACATTCCGCACCCATGATATTTTTCTGATAGAGATAAGTTCCACCAGGGAAAAATCCTCCTGCATTCCCATTTGGAGATGCAGCATCTCTCTTTTCCATAATCATCGCGTCATGCGGCAATGTAATCTTCTCCCACGCATCTGCACCTTCTTTTTGAAACATCCAGTCTCGATTGATTCTTTGCTTCAACATCGTTCTACATCCTCCTTCACGTTGCACTTACATCTTTCCTTTATTTTACTTTTTTGTATCCTTGGGAACAATATCTCTGTTCGTCTTTGAAATATTCTTTTGTATCATATTTCGTGATTTCATATTTCTTGTTCAGACGAAATATGTTATAATATCAGCAAAAGAAACCAAGGAGGTTCATGATGTCTATATTCATCGATTCCACTGTCAAAAAAGGAAATCAAATGCTCGAAAATCTTGTCTCTTTTCGTGAAAACAAGGACTCATTCTCATTTCATCAGGAGGTGAATGTACCATTTATGATTACACTGATGTCAATTCATCCAGATGCTTTAGATACAAGTGCACTATCTGTATTTACACCGGAATCTCAGTTCAACATACCGCTTCACGGAATCAAGGGACGCAGCAAAAACAGCATGCATCAACACAACTCTTTTGAATTCACTTACGTCCTTAGAGGCAATATGTATCAGATTGTAGAAGGTAGACGATACCTCTACACGCCCGGCAGCTGTTGTCTGATGAACCGTGACACATTACATACAGAGGAGACGTCCACTGATTTTATATGTATTTTTTTCTCTGTATCCTCCAATTTTATTAAGATGCTAACAAATTATGGGAATCCAATGCTATTTCCACAGGAACAACAGCGTTTCGATAACTTGATTTTTCATTTTTTAGAACAGAATACGCAGGAGCAACATCGCAACACAAAAGATTTTATCGATTTTGTTCCACGCATTTCTGCAAAAGAACAGAAAATCCTTGTCCACGATATTTTTGAGCAGATGATTTCCACACTACTTTATCCTTATTATGGAGCAACGTATCATCTGCAGGATTTATTTTTTCAGTTGATTGATATTCTATGTGACGAGCAGTACTATCAGGCAATCCATGTAACTGCAAAGAAGAATATGGAATCATTGCTCTTTGCACGTATTGAACTACTTCTGGATGAATACCACGGTCGCATTAGCAACAGTGAACTTGCTCATCTTCTGAATTATGATGGCACTTATCTGGGTAAAATTGTAAAAAAACAGACCGGTCAGAGTCTGTTTGATTACAGCATGAATTTCACAATGAAGACAGCAGCAGACATGTTAAAAAACACGAAAAAAAGTGTGTCCGATATAGCCTCTGAACTTCAGTTCAATAATCGAACACACTTCTATAAACTATTTAAAAATTATTTTGGAGTGACACCACGGGAATATCGGGAACAATTATGATAATTCAAGTTTAGCAAGAATCATTGTAATAGATACACCAAACTGTGCACCGAACAATATCATCGTTCGTCATACTTCTTTTCGCGTGTATCATATTTCGTCATTTACATTTTAATTATTTCAGTTCCATATCTATTTTCTTTTTACATAAAAAAAGAGAGACAATCGCTCTCTTTCCTCTTTTTTCCGCACCTATTTTTTTAAATAATATTCGCAATATTTTAAAGTCTTATCCATAAATTCTTGTGTTTTATCTAAATCGTTATACATGCCATGATTTGATTTTGGAAACGCTATGTATTCATATGGCACATCATATTTTTCAAATTCATCCATAAGCAGGTGTTTCTGATTTTGAGGCACACAGTGATCAATCAAACCATAACCAATCAATGTTGGCACCGGATTCTTTCCTTCGAGTGATGCTGGTGAAATTTGATTAATTGCATCTTTACACTCTTCTGTCGTAATGTCCCCCTTGTAACCTGTCATCATTTCAACAAATTCTTCTTTTGTTTTCAGATGATCCACCTTCATAAGTAATCCCCAATCTTTTGGATCAAAATACGTCGGTCCCGACATTTGGAATACAAATTTTACAGGAATAGCAGAACGACCATTATACGCCAGATTCATTGCTAATGTTCCACCGGCTGACACACCACTTGTTGCCATTGCATTCACCTGATATCCTAGTTCTTTTAGCTTGTCTTTCATGGCTGCTGTCGCTTGTTCAATTTCACAATTAATCAATTGAATTGTTGCCTCTTCACCGTGAGTTTGCAGTGTATAATCAATCGTTGCGGTAATATAACCTTTCGTTGCAAAGTACTTACACCAACCATCACCATCTTCTTTTTTACCTGAATTAAAGCTACCACCATGAATGTAGACAATCAGAAACTGTTCTTCACTTTTATTCAATCCCGAAGGAATGTACAAATCATACTTGTGATTATGCTCATTCTCATAATTTAAATCCGAATAAATGGTTCCCATAGATTCATCCCAATCTACAGCAAGCAGTTTTGCAGGTGCACCACCTAAAAATTGAATTCTAATAAATGCACTCACTAAAAATGTTACGATAAATACGATAATATACATCGCTATTTCCCACTTCCTTTTTATCATATGATATTGTCCAAAAAAATCTTACCACAAATCGCACCAGATATAGCTGCTACAACTATTACAATCAAAAATTTCATAACTCTATTCCTCATTTCTGTTCTGCTACCTATTCTATAACGTTTATGTATTCTATTATAATAATTTTTTGTATGTGAATGAACATTGCATCTTGCTTTTCAATCATATAATATTGTCATTACATAAGAAAAGTGAAACCATATAATGATAGTTTCACTTTTCTTTCTTCTATTTCTCAAAGCATTTTATCTTTACCTGATATTGCTTCGTTTCACCTGATTTCAAGAACTTTAACATCCCGGTCTTACGCATGACATCGCGTCCGTCTGGATAACAATTGCCACATTCTAGACCTAATACATAATCACGAACTCCCATCATCTTCCACTCCACGAAGCCGTCTAATTCTTTCGCATCATATTCCATAGCAAGTCCAATGTTTTTCTTCGGCTGATAAATGGATGCATATCCTCTTTCCTGCATTTTGTGATAATAGCAGCGCTCCTCATACCCTGGTGTCGGTTTTTCCATATTCATCCAATTCTTGATATCTTCTGCCGCATGCTTGTTTCTTGGTGTCACTTCTTCCGACTCAATTTTCACTACACTATCCTCATCCAAAAGCGGATAGCCCATGTTCATATGATACAGAATTTCAAACGGTTCTTTTTTGTCTCCTGTATTCTTAATCGTATCCGAAAATGTAAACTCATTCTTTCCGATTGGGAATGTATACGTTCTGCAAAGGCACAATTTTCTTCCAAAGATCGTTTCATCAGATGTTCTTGCCTTCACGATCAGGCATCCATCCTCTTCATACCAAAAGCTATACTCTGTCGGTGTGTTTGCAATGGAACCATGCAACGGAAGCTCTTCCCCTTCATCTGTACACGGACTTCCCACTGCCTGTAATCCACATGTGGTAAGAAAACCGGCTGTAAAAGATTTTAACCAGTCTGCTCCCTTTGATTCATAATAAGCCGGAGCCACATATCCACATGGCGAGAAATAACTCATATTCATTCCTTTATAACGAAGTCTGGAAATATCAGCATTTCTATCCAAAGAAATAGTCGCTTCCAGTCCGCTTCCGTTATTAATAACCAGTAGGCGCATCCCATCACCTTTGCCACCAACCAGACGATGCTCTTCTATTCCATAACATTGCGAATAATGTCCAATATATTGATTCATATCTCAAGTCTCCTCTTTTGAATTAATGTGAGCATGCTAATATTCATTTCCATAGCATCATTGATTTTTTCCAATAGATATTTGTGTGTAAGAAGTTTTTCTGGAACGCTACTCATGTTCACGTCCTCTCGTTCTTTTATTATGACCGTTCACTGCAGCATTGCATCTTCTCTGCCTGAACTGTTATCATCACATTTACATTAACCCTCGAACTGCACGATAAACCTGTTCGTACCGCTCATAGATTTCCATATACTTTTCGTGCATTTCTTTTCTTGGTTTATAAGTGGATACTTCATGCACCATTACCTGTGCCGCCTGCTTTAAATCATCAAAGATTCCTACGGCAATTCCTGTCAGCATTGCACTTCCCACAGTTCCTGCATCAACAGTCTCAAGCGATGTAATTTCCATATCCAGCATATCCGCCTTCATTTGCATCCACTCTTTGGAATGAGCTCCACCTCCAGTCGCATTGAGTCTATGGAAATGTATTCCTGACTCTTTCAGCCACTGTAGATTCAGCACCATCTCATAGACAACCCCTTCCATGCAGCCCCGGTAAATATCTGCCGCAGTTGTGGCAGTCGTCAGTCCTAAGACTGCCCCTTTCGAACCGGTATCCATGTATGGAGTTGCCGCTCCTGCGAAATGTGGAAGCACCAGCAGTCCTGTCGGACTCACAGACTGTCTCTCCAGCAATTCATTGACAGAGATTCCTTCTGCTTTTGCCTCTTCCTTTTCCTTCTTTGCAATTGTTTCCGTACACCACTGCATCAAAGCACCTCCGGTGTAGGAAAATGCATAGCATACATATTTCCCGGGTATAACATATGGTACAACCGCATAATTTCCCTTTGTCATAACCTGCATGTCCGGTATCTCATCATAGATTGGGGTGATACATTCGACCGTTCCGGCTCCGTCAACAGCTGTGTCAGAGTCAAATACGCCTGCTCCGACTGCCGCCGCAATCTGGTCATGACTGATACACACAATCTTGGTCTCTGTGGTAAGCCCTGTCTTTTCTGCGATCTCTTTTGTCACCGTTCCTGCAACGGTTCCTGTCGGAACAGTCTCTGACATCAGATTCACATCAATCCCCGCTGTTTCAAAGATTTCTTTGCTCCACTCCATCTTCCGGATATCAAATCCCATCGTTCTTGTCGCGAGGGAATAATCGATCTTCGTCTGTCCGGTCAGATGATAAACAACGAAATCTTCCATGAGGAACACATGCTCAGCTTTAACATATAATTCCGGCTCATTTTCCTTCAGCCACATCAGCTTTGGCAGGCTATACATTTCATGAGGTTTCATGCCAGATATCTCAGCGATTCTGTCCTCACTCATTTTATTGCAGAGCTGCATGCATTGCTCTTTTCCTCTCGGATCTGTGTAGAGCATTGCTGCATGCAATGGCATTCCGTCTGCGTCTGTCATCACGCATGTTTCTCCGAAGCTTGTAATCCCGATTCCTGCGATATCTTTGTACTGCTTTGTCGTATCCGTGATTACCTTCCATACTCCTGCAAGAATCGCATTGGCATCTACTTCGTGAGCACTCGCCATGCGTTTTACCGGATAATCACTGTAGGACTTATGCACTTGTTTTCCGTTTTCATCAAAAACTGTCAGTTTACAGCCTGTTGTTCCGATGTCAAGTCCTCCGATATACATATCATTTCACTTCCTTACAAATTATTTTTGAAGTAAGGTGTTTACAACACTTTTTATTCTTTGTCAATATCCACCCAGTCATATCCAAGATATGTAGTGAATGCCTCTTTTAATACATCTTTCATGTGACCAACACCGATGCATGTGTGATGTTTGAAACCGCCTCTTGCCAGGCGAATCATTTTATCTTCCATATTCGGCATCTCGCATACACCTGCACATCCGAAGTATGCTTCCTCGATCGGATCAGCTGTGAATTCTGCTTCACTCGCATAAATCTTAATCTTACCATCTACAGTCAGACAGTTAGAAATTGTTGTTTTCATCGGACGAATTCTTCCTTCATTCGTTCCCCATCCACTTCCCGGATCACCTTTGTCGAACATCTTATGAGATGTAACTGTTCCTTTCTGTGTCATCAGGCTCTGTGCTGTAGAACCGCAGTGGAACAGGATTACTTTGTTTTCCTCATCACCATAGTTGTTGTTCCAGTCAAGAACTGCTGTAGGCTCTTCACTTGCAAGTGCCATTGCACGCATTGATACAGCAGATGTCAAATCGATTTCGCAGCTTGTCACGATACCTCTGTCATTTAACTCAGACAAGAGTACACATGGGCAAATTCTTAGAATCTGTTCCATCTCATTCCAGCAACGGATTGCGAGCGAATCCAAGTGGTACTCTTCTACATACTCATCAATGACTACCGACACTTTTGCAAGCATCACTTTCTTTTCCTGTGGAACCTTTGTAAAATCAGAATAGTTCATCAAAGTTTCCATCTTTGCAAGCACAGCTGCATCATCGTCTGCCTTCGCATTGACTTTGAAGATTAATTCAGATAAGTCAAACGACTCGACAGTAATTCCATTTTTCTGTAATCCAACTTCATCAAATCTAGTTGTTTTAAACGCTGTTGTTCTTGCACCGATGCATCCGATTGTGAATCGCTTCATACCATTTACGACACGGCAGATTGCTGCAAAGTCTCTTAAGTTCTCCGCAAACTTCTCTGACAATGGATGTACCACGTGTGGTTTTAATACCGTAAATGGAACCTGATACTGTGTAAATACATCTGTAACTGAGAATTTACCACAGAAGGCATCCCTTCTGTGTGCGAAATCCATTTTACCAATCTCATCCGGATATGCCTGCATCAGAATCGGAACTCCTGCATCCTGTAGAGCTGTAATTGCACCGTTCTCATCAGCGAAAATCGGCATAGAGAAAATGACTCCATCGTATTCTCCATCATGTTCTTTGAGCCATTTCGCATACAGCATACCTTCATCTCTTGTCTCGATTCCGCCGTAACGTGTCAGATCTGCATCCATTGCAATATAATCATATCCTGCATCTGTGACTGCTTTGATCATATCTTCTCTTGCACCGTAGATAAGTTCTCCCGGCATGAATCCTCTGTTGCAAAATGCTAATGCAAATGTCATCTTTTTCTTTGTCATGTTTTCAATCTCCTTTTCTTATTTTTTCAGATGTTTCTATTCATCTAACAAAGCAAATGTTCTCATTGCTTCTTTTACATTTTCTTTCATTGCTTCTGTTGCTGCCAGTACAACTGATGAGTAAAATTTCGGTTCATTTTCCTTTAAGCTATTCACATACTCTGCCGCAGCATTTCCACCTGATTTATCCATATATGTAAAGTAGTTTACTTTGCGAACTCCGGCTTTGATTCCTGTATGGAAATCTTCTTTACTCACACCGGAACCCCCATGCATAACAACCGGAATGTTTCCTGTCTGCGCTCTTACATTTTTTACAACATCGAAATCTAACTGTGGTTTTGCAAGATAGATACCGTGTGTTGTTCCGAACGAACATGCGAGAGCGTCAATCTTTGTCTCTTCTACAAACTGTTTTGCCTGAACAGGATCTGTGTAAATCTTTGTGTCGTCCTCTTCCCCGCTTCCGTCACCGGCTCCTGACTCACGTTTTCCCATAGAACCTAACTCTGCCTCTACGCTGCAGTTATATTTTGCAGCCATTTCCACTGCTCTTTTTGTATTTGCAAGATTCTCTTCATAGCTTAATACAGAGCCATCATACATGATTCCTGTAAATCCGATTTCCAATGCCTGCTGTAGATATTCCAATGTCTCACCGTGGTCAAGATGCACACATACCGGAACACTCGCCTTCTTCGCATGTTCAACCATAATCGGTCCAATTACTGATACCGGAATCCACGGTTCATGACACTGGGCAAACTGGATGATCACCGGCACATCCAACTCTTCTGCCGCACTGATAATTGCAATCAGACTCTCCAGATTTGGCGTATTAAATGATCCGACTGCAATATTTTTTTCTTCTGCCATCTGTAAGATTTCCTTCAAGTTGACTAACATAATTTTCCTCACTTTCATTGCACACTGATACATTGATTTTTGCTGTACCAACTTCAAATTACTTAACTTCATGTACTGACATCAGCATATACAAAACAAAAGGAAAAATATAGTAAAATGCGTTTTAAAAACTGTAAATTTTTCCGTTATCATATGTTTTTTTACATTTTTATGTTACAATGAAAATCACAAAATGATGTGAAATAGGGAGATTTTTACCGATGAACTTGGAATATAATGAAATGGAACTTCACGAACTAATGAAAGACTTTTACGTTCTGACCGGAATTCGGATTGTATTGTTTGATCTTGACTACAACGAGCTGCTCTCTTATCCGGAACATAACTGTGCCTTTTGCAGTCAGATGAAATCTCAGGAACACACACTGGCTCTCTGTAGTCAGAGTGACCACACTTCATTTCAGAAATGCAAGGAAACGAACCGCCTGGTCATCTTCCACTGTCATGCCGGATTAATTGAAGCTACCGCCCCACTAATTGAGAACAATACAGTGATCGGTTATATGATGTTCGGACAGATCTCTGATGAACAAAATGTGGAAATGCTTGCTTCTATGTTAGCCCAGTACTTTTCTCTTTCCCCAAACGTAACAGAGGACATCCTCCGATATACGGAAGACATCCCCCTGAAAACACGTGAACAGATTCAGGCTGCTGCAAAAATCATGGAAGCATGTGCTTTCTATGCAATTTTAAAGAATACAATCACGGTTCAACGCAATAACTTCATCCGCAATATGGATGCATACCTGCTGGCAAATCTGTCCGAAGACTTATCCATTGACGCACTATCTTCTGCTTTTGGTATCAGTAAGACAAAACTCTGCCAGTCTGCCACGCATTACTATGGATGTGGCATTGCAGAACACATCCGCCATCTGCGTATCGAAAAGGCGAAGACACTGTTAAAAGAAACTGACAAGCCAATCACTAGAATTTCCGACCTCGTCGGGTTTGCAGATTATAACTATTTCTGCCGGGTATTTAAAAGGGAAGTCGGACTACCGGCAAAAAAATACAGGAAAAGTATACAGTGAATCTCACTTTTACTTACTCATTATACTCATGTGGAACATTATATTCCGTCAATTTTTTATCTAACCTGACTGATTCCTCATAAAGCTGGAACTTATCGTGCATTCCATATGCCGTTACCGTAGGAGCTGTGTTCTCGTTTACAATGTATTTTTCATTTTATTTTGCAGCTAATGGGCAAAATATGTCGTCGGTTCCATATTCAAATCTATATCTTTTATAACGGTCCCTACCTGTTCATTCCATTCCGTGTTCCAAGGTCTTTGGAAAATCCTCTGCACACTCCGTTTAACATTGCGCCTTCTGCAATCACTCCTGCCGAACCACCATTTCCTGTTCCGAGAAACCTACCGTTCCAATCCTTCTCTTTTTTCTTACGTTATCTTTACTGTATCTTAACAAGATTCACCGGTCCTTGTCTCTTTTCATACACTATACTCTGGCTGATGTGCTCCCCACCAGTACAGCACTGTAAAACATAAGTAAACAGGAAACTGTAGTTCATAGGAATCTGACCCCTTTTTCAAATTTCTATTTTGTCAAACTCTTCCTGAAGCTGAGCACGCATCTCATCACTCTGCTCTTTTGTAATGCCATTATCTGTAAAGAATTTCTGCATTGCATTTCCGTTCCACACATTTCCAAACGGTGTATCCGGTCCAAATTCAATTGCTACATGTGCGATATCTGCGAGGTCGCCTCCAATGATCTGATTCACGGCATTCAATGCTCTCGGATCTTTTGCAATGGCCCCGATTGCAGTGAGGTCAGAATAACCGTATGGATTTTTACAACGCACTTTGACACATGCAGTAAGCGGAAGGTCTTCGGAGGATGTACCGACAAGGAGATCAAACTCTCCCGGCTCTGTAATCCACTGCTTCAATTCCAGACTATAGCCTGCAAAGCTGTCTTTCTGCAATACAAAAGTAACATCTTTTTCCTCTCCCGGCTGCAAATATACCTTTTGGAATCCCTTGAGCTGTTTGTATGGCTTGTCGATCTTTGATACACGATCATGTACATATAACTGCACGACTTCACTTCCGGCAACCTTACCGGTATTCTTTACCTTTACGCCGACTGTAAAGTCTTCCTTATCTACATTGACTGACTCCGGCACCTCAAGTCCGGAAATCTCGAATGTTGTATAGCTCAGACCATATCCGAATGGGTATGCAACCGGAATCTGTCTTGCGTCGTACCAGCGGTAACCGACATACATGCCTTCGCCATACCATACCTCTTTGTTTTCACCGGGATAATTTTTATATGCCGGTGCATCACAATAACGTCTCGGCCATGTAAGCGGCAGTTTACCGGATGGATTGTACAATCCAAACAATGCGTCTGCAGCTGCTTTACCTCCCTGCATGCCTGCAAAGAACGGACATAAAATTGCATCCACATCCTTTTCGTAGCAAGTCAGATCAATTGGTCCGGTTGCATTAATAATTACGATGACTTTTCCATTCGCCGCTTTTGCTTCCCGAATGGCTTTTTCCATTGCCAGCTGTTCGTCTTCGTCCATGGACAGTGTATCACGATCAGATCCTTCATGTCCGTTTGCCCCGACAACAACAATCCAGTATTTTGTATCTGCTTTCACCTCTTCAAAAGAAACATGCTCCGAACCAAGAAGCTCAACTGCACGGTCATACGGGTTGGTAGAAAGGCTTGTCATAACCTTGCTGGAGCCTTCCGGACAGAATACGAATGCTTTGCTTCGTTTTCCGTAAAATACAACATCCATATCTACCGGAATTGGCAGTACACCATCATTTTTCAGAAGAATCATTGCTTCTCTTGCTGCCTCTTCCGCTGCCTGAATCGTTTCGTCCATGTTTAACTTCGGATGGTTTCCGGTCATAGCTGTAGACTTCACAAGAATACGCAGGAAATTCCGCACACAGTTGTCCAGTTTTTCCACCGGAAGTCGTCCGTCTTCCACTGCCGCTTCGATACATTTCGTACTACGTGGTCCTGGCATAGTCAAATCTGTACCTGCCGCAGCCGCCATGACCTGATCATAAGATGCGCCCCAGTCTGAGACAACAAAGCCTTCAAATCCCCACTCATCTCTGAGGATATTTGTCAGCAGATCGTCATTCATCGCACTTGGCTTGCCGTTCAGCTTGTTATAAGCAGACATCAGTGAACCAACCCCTGCATCAACACATGCTTTGAACGCCGGCAGATAGATTTCTCGAAGTGCACGCTCCGGCACATGTTCTTCCACTCCCAAACGGTCCTTTTCCTGATTATTTGCTGCAAAATGCTTCGCGCAGGCAATCAGTCCTTCTTCCTGTATACCATCTACCTGAGCAACTGCGATCTTTGACACAAGATACGGATCCTCGGAAATACTCTCTGCCAGTCTTCCGCAAAGCGGGTCTCTGTGAATGTTGATATTCGGACCAAGCACCATATCAATTCCATAGCTTCCCATTTCCTTTGCCATCGCCATACTGCATTTTTTTACGACCTCTGGATTCCATGTAGATCCATATGAGATTCCCGGTGGATAATTACCGAATTTCAACGGTTCTTCCGGCGCACCGGAAGCTTTCTTTGCTGCCATCTCCTTCTGTAATGTAGCAAATGCAAGCAGAAGTCCTCCCATGAATCCGTTCTGCTCACGGTCAAGAGGCTCCCCTGCCTGTTCCGCTGCCTCTGCAGTCTTAAAATATGCCTTTTCTGCTACATACTCTCTTGCATTCAGACCATTACAGCTATCCAGCATATACATGGCTGGAATCCCGTATTTCTCCATCTTTTCTGAATGAAACGGTGATCCACCGGTGATCATACGTGCTTTCTCCTCTACACTCATTTCGTTTAGAATCTGTTCAATTGAAACTTCATCCTTTAACTGTGTAGCCATATTCTTTCCCCTTCCTAATATTGAAATTTTTAAATAGTCATACGTTCTCGATGAACTTATAGTAAACGACCTGCCATTTCTGGCAAGCCGTTTTTTGACTTTATTTATGTTCTGCATCCCAGTTTTTGTTTGCTTCTTCAACCTTCAATGCTTTCACAAGCAGTTTCATGAAAACAACTACTGCAAATGGAACAACTGCATAAGATACTTTGATCATATTCACTGCACTTGCTGCCTGAACAGCTGCCTGTCCGTCGAATCCACCGGCTGCCAGAAGCCATCCTGCTGCCGCAGTTCCGATTCCGCCGCCCACTTTAATTCCAAAGGAAGAACAGCTGAACATCATTCCGTCCAGTCTTTGTTTCTGTGTGCGATATGTATAGTCGCTTGATTCTGAGATCAATGCGTTTAAACTTCCGACAAGTGGTCCTGTACAGAATCCATTGAGCAATAATGTAATAAGCATGAGTGCTTTATTTGCCATAAATGCAAATACCATAAACAGTCCACGGAAGAGAATTGCTCCGTCATATCCCAGATTGATAATCTTGTACATTCCCTTCTTCTTAACCAGTGCCGGTGTCACTGCAAGTACAATGATCATTGGAAGCAGTGTTGCCAATGTAAATGTTCCCAGAAGTGACGGTTGTTCAAACACATATGTCATATAGTAGATTCCAACCGTCTGTGTCACACCCATCATTCCATAATACAGAACGTAGATTGCAAGAATCATCAGATAATACTTGTTTTTTACGATCACTTTGATTCCTGCTGCAAGAGATACTTTTTCCTGAATCTTCTTTTCGCCAAGCAGTTCCTCTTCCGGAAGTTCTTTGATGCTGAATACACTGATTGTATTAATGATCAATGCTGCAACGGAGAAGATGATCGCAACTGTCTTCCATCCTTTTGCACCACCACCGAAAGCTTCTACCAGACCGACTGTAGCAGTTGCTACAACTAGGTTCGTAAGCAGCGAAAAAATGAAACGGATAGAGCCAAGCTGAACTCGTTCGTTTGAGTTCTTTGTTGTCAGTGATGTCAATGATGAATATGCGATATTACTTGCTGTATAGAAAATTACATTCATCAGTGTGTAGACGATGAAGAAATACACATACTGCATATTTGCTCCCATATCCGGAATTGCAAACAACATAATCATTGTAATCGATACACCGAACTGTGCCCCAAACATCCAAGGTCTCGCCTTACCCATTTTGGTCTTTGTACGGTCAATAATCATTCCGAAAATAATATCAGAAATGCCGTCCAGCAATTTTGATGCCATAATCAATGTTCCGACAATTCCCGCATTCAATCCAACAGTATTCGTCAGATAAATCAACACAAAACTTGTGACCAGTCCGTAGGAACAGTTGGCTGCTACATCACCGATTCCATATCCCACTTTGTTATACCACTTCAGGTATTTTCTTTCTTCCATATTTTAGAACCCTCCTCTTTTATTGTTTACATAGATTATAAAATACTACTTTTTTTTATCACAATATCACCATTCGGCATTCACACTCTGATTATGTATCATATTTCGTTTTTTCATCTAAATCGCATTGAAAACAGTAAAACAGGATTTTCTATCCGATGAAATCAGACTGCTTATGCTACAGAACTATACGCGTAAACATTCTTTTCAATAGTAATTTTATCTCATATCAGGAAAATATTGAATATATTGGATCCGACCACATTCCCCAGCGCAATGTCACTTTCACCTTTTTGAGCTGCCACAATGGAAGTCACAAGTTCCGGAAGTGAGGTTCCCAACGCAACAATCGTCAGACCAATCAATGCTTCACTGAGTCCGAATGCTCTTGCGATTTCTTTTGCTGCATTGACGGTCAGATCACCACCCAATACAATTCCGGCAAGACCTACAATGGATACAAAAATACTCATTCCCATCGTATATTTCACTTCAATCTCCTCACCGGCATCGAGACTTTCCTGTCTACCTTTCACTCCCTCCTGTATGGTAAGATACATGAAAAATGCTTATCATTTGTATTACCTTCCTATTTCAATTTCTACATACAGTGAATCTTTTCCTGCTGCCATTTTCGGCCTAATCAGATTTCCATTAATTGTCTTGCCGTCAATCTGCATACTCATCACTCCATGTTGGAGTTTATTTGGATTCTTCACATGAATCTGAATATTGCAGCCTCTATAAATTCTAGTATGATTTCATTTCCTTTGGAAAAATTTTACCATAAATAAAAGAGTACGTGGCAATCCAACTCACGATTACCACGTACTTACAAATGTTTTATTCATTTCTAATCGCCGCCAGCGGACTTAATTTCATCGCTCTAAGTGCCGGAAAATATCCCGCCACCATTCCTATCAGCACCGCAAATGCCATGGAAGCAATAACCAGCCAGGGCGGTATATAGGAAATATTTCCATCTAATCCCATTGCACTTCCGTTTCCGGTAAGTATATTGATAATAAATGACATCAAAAAACTCAACAGATTTCCTACCACGCCTCCGATAAAGCCAATAAATGCTGCCTCAAGTAAAAACATTTGCTTTATATTCTTCAAGCTGCATCCGAGTACTTTTATTACTCCGATTTCTTTTGTTCGCTCATAAATTGACATCATCATTGTATTCATGATTCCAATTGCTGCCACAAATAAGGATACCGCTCCGATGCCTCCCAGCACAGCCTGAATCATTGCGAACTGTTTTTGCATGCTTTTTACATATTCTGCGTTTGTTGTTACTTTATAGCCCAGATTCTGGATTTCAGATGCTACAACATCTACATTATCAATGTCATCTACCTGTACCATTGCATTTGTGTACGCAAAAAATTTGTATGGTTTTCCGCTTTTTGTAGTAGGCTGTCCGGGTATTGCACGACCTGCATATTCTTTTTTCAACATATTTTTTAAGGTTGTAATATCACAATATACATTGTAAGAATGTGCATTATATGTATTTTCATCGCCTGTAACACGACCACTTGCGTGTACTACATATTTTTTAGGAGCCTTTGTAGGAGTTGTTCCTCCTGTACTTGCAGAAGAGGAATTCTCCGTTGATATTGCTGCGCCTCCTGTATTATTCAGTGAATTATAATACGCATCAGAATCTAATACAAGAAACATCTGCGCTTTCATGACATCGACATCAGGCCTCACTCCTGTTTCCCAATATCCTTTGTCAGTTCCCTTTTCCATTAGATTTTCTGTTGCAAGGTTTCCGAATACCAGCTCTAATTCCGAACTGTCTGCTTTTGGTAATGTACCTCCTTCTACAAGGCTTATATTTTGCTCTTTTAATGCTTCCGGAGTCATCCCTGTCAACTGAATGTTACCGTAATATTTTCCTGTCATTATAATTGAGTTCATTAATAAAACCGGCGATGCACTCTTTACGTGCTCTAATTTTGACAGCTTTTCTATTGTTTCATCTGTCACATATTTTGATGCTTCCTGATCTGATCCACTGTCGGAATAATAATACATCTGACTGCCCACATCTTTTCCTGTCACAGTCACTGCAGTCATACCGCCAGACTGCTCAATCTCACGATACAAGGATTGCTGCATCCCAAGACCAAGAGAAATCATTACAACAATTGAAGCGGTTCCGATCACTACACCAAGAATCGTAAGAATGCTTCGCAGTTTTCTTCGTCGGAGATTACTGCTACTCATCCTCAGTAAATCGATCCACCTCATCTGCTAAATCCTCCTCTTCCAAAGCCAATTGTTTTTTCTTCTTTTTACGAACAACAAGCACTGCTATCACTACTGCTGCCACGATTACCACAACTACGATTGGGATGATCGGCGTGCTTTTTTCTTCTTCCTCCACTGCTCCTACCATCGTTGTATCATCGTCATCCATCACAGGAGTAACTTCCATTTCAAATTCTTTTTCTGCAGTAAATGATTTTCCTGATTCATCTTCATATGTCATTGTCATTTTACACTTGCTTCCCGCCGGCACTTCTGATTCTCCCATTAACATACCGTCGATTGTTCCTGTTGCACCAGAATCAACATTTCCTACAAATACATCTTTCCCGCTGATTCCGTCTCCTGAAAATTTGATTTTAACATTATAAAGCTTGATTCGTCCTGTATTATAAATATTGCATGTTAAATTTGCTTCTTCTCCTACCTGAATGCTGTCCGGTGACAATTCAATATCACTGAATTCAAATCTTGCAGCCTGTTTGACCGGAATTGCAAGACTTGAAGAAGCTTCGTACTGTGCTGCATTGCCATCCTCGTATTTCATGGACATTGCAATACTGTATGGCTTTTGCACCAAATCTGCTCTTGCATTCAAATCAATTGAAATATCTCTTGTTTCTCCTGCCGGAATAGATTCCAGATAAATCGTGCTGGAACCAGATGACGGAAGAAATGCAGGTGCTTCTGCGGCTGCGTCCGTTCCGGCCGATGGAGCCTGCATATCAAACAATAAATTGGAAACTGCTGTTGTCTTTGATGTGTTCTTTACATGTACTGTCAATTTAAAATCGCTTCCGGCATTCACATTTTCCGGATTCGTTGAAAATCCAGTCACGATCACACGTGGCACACTCTGGCTTTTATCTGAACCTCCTGTTGCAATCGGGTCACTGTTTGAGATTCCACCTGCATCATAAATTGCCTGACCTGCATCGCCGGATACGTTCTGCGTTGTATCCGGAGTCGGTGTCGGATCAGCTTTTGGTGCATCAGCAGTTTTCTTTGCCGTTGTATTCACATAAATGTATTTATTTGTTTCGTAAATATTTGTCCCATCATCGTATGTAATCTGAAATGGTGTTTTATAAGATTTTGTCTCTACATCAGCTCTGACTGAAAAACTCCATGTTGCTTCCGCAGACTCTCCCGCCTTAATCTGTTCAATTGTCTTTTCCTCATTCATATTTTCAATTTTGAAAGGGAAATCAGATGCATTATCGATTACCGGAGAAATTTTCACATTATTTGCATCACAGCTTCCTTCATTTACTATTTTTACTGTTAATTCTACCTTCTGCTCTGCATTATAATTTGGTGTAGACTGTCCTTTGCCTACCGACAGACGAATTTTGGGAATTGGTGTCTCACTTGAGCTTCTGGATATGGCTGACGGATTCTCGTTTCCACTTTCTCCTGCCACATTTACATTTGAAGCTGCTTTGTTATCCTGCGCGAAGCTTATTGGTGCCATTGCTGTCAGCATTGCCAGACTCAATATCACCCCTGTTGCTTTTTTCCAATGTCTCATTACCTGTTATCCTCCCCTGATTGTTTTCCTGCCATCTCTTCTTTTATTTTTTCACTTTCTTTTTCATCCTGACTTAAGTTATTCACATTTTTGTTTCGATTATCTTCTATTTTCACAATTTTTCCATCTATAATATGAAATACTCGGTCAGCATATGTCGCAAGATGATTGTCATGCGTTACCATAACCAGTGTTTTCTTCTGTTTACGGACTACATTCTGCATCAATGCCATAACTTCTTCCGAAGTATGTGAATCCAGGTTTCCTGTCGGCTCATCTGCAAAAATAATTTCCGGGTCTACGACCAATGCTCTTGCAACGCCAACTCTCTGCTGCTGTCCTCCGGACATCTGATTCGGCATATGTTTCTTTTGTTTTTTCAAATTAACCAAATCCAACATCTTATCCGCCTTTTTTAATCTCTCTTTTTTCGGAACGCCCCGAAAGCTGAGTGGCAAAGCTACATTTTCCACCGCATTCATTGTACTGATAAGATGAAAGGACTGAAAAATAAATCCGACATGATCACGTCTGAAACTGACCAGACCATCTTCGTTTAATTTTTCTATATGCCGTCCGGCAATGATTACTTCACCTTTTGTCGGCTTTTCTAATCCAGCCAGCATATTTAATAATGTTGATTTACCTGAGCCGGATGTTCCGACGATTGCACAAAATTCACCTTCGTAAATGTCAAAATCCACACCATTTAATGCTCGGACTATCGAATCACCGACCCGGTACAATTTATATAAATTTTTTACTTCTATAACCTTTTTCACCAAATGCCCTCCCTTCTGCATACGTATTATTATACTATATCTGTTCTCTTTTTTTGTTTATTTTTTCTTTAATTTTTTCTTAAAAAAAGAGACTATACCAACTCACAGCATAGTCTCTTTCTTCTTATTGTATTTTCTAATCAATCTGCCAGTCAATCGGTTCAATCCCATGTGCTTTCAAAAATTCATTTGTCTGACTAAATGGTCTGCTTCCGAAAAATCCTCTATATGCAGCTAATGGGCTTGGATGTGGTGCTTTCAGAATCAAATGCTGCGGATTTGTCAACATCTTCTCCTTTCTCTGTGCCGGCGCACCCCAAAGAATAAACACAATTGGTCTGTCCTGGTTATTTAATGCCATAATTGCCGCATCTGTAAATTCCTCCCAGCCAATTCCACGATGTGAATTAGCCTGATGTGCACGAACCGTCAACACTGTATTCAACATCAATACACCTTGTTTTGCCCATTTTTCCAGACACCCATGATTTGGAATTGTGCATCCAAGATCGTCATGTAATTCTTTATAAATATTTACCAGTGAAGGTGGAATATCTACCCCTTTCTGCACAGAAAAACTCAGCCCATGTGCCTGTCCATCGTTATGATATGGGTCTTGTCCCAAAATTACCACCTTTACATCTTTTAATGGTGTCAGGTGAAATGCATTGAAAATATCCTGTGCAGGTGGAAATATTTTTCTTGTGTGATATTCTGCATTTACTGTATCAAATAATTTTTTGTAATAAGGTTTTTTGAACTCTTCTTTAAGAGCCTCATACCAGTCTCCATTAATTCCCGACATGTACTTTCCTCTTTCCTATAATCGAACCGATACACCTTCATGCTGTAAATAGTTCTTTACTTCTTTTATTTCTAATTCTTTATAATGGAACAATGATGCTGCCAATGCTGCATCAGCCCCGCCTTCTGTCAAAGCTTCTTTAAAATGCTCCAGCGTTCCCGCTCCTCCGGATGCAATGACCGGAATAGAAACACTGTCTGCAATTGCTCTCGTCAGTTCCAGATCGTACCCAGCTTTTGTTCCGTCACAATCCATACTAGTCAAAAGAATTTCTCCCGCTCCAAGCTTTTCCACTTTCTTTGCCCACTCTATAGCATCGATTCCAACATCGACTCTTCCGCCATTCTTATAAATATTCCATCCACTTCCGTCTGCCCTTTTTTTTGCATCGATAGCCACAACAACACACTGACTTCCAAACTTCTCTGCTGCATCTGCGATCAGCTGTGGGTTATTGATTGCAGATGAGTTGATAGAAATCTTATCTGCACCTTCGCGAAGCAATACTTTGAAGTCCTCTACTGTGCGGATGCCTCCGCCAACTGTAAATGGAATAAATACGCACTCTGCAACTTTACGCACCATATCAACGACCGTATTTCTTCCGTCAGAAGATGCTGTAATATCCAAAAACACAAGTTCATCTGCACCTGCCTGATCGTAGGCTTTTGCAATTTCTACCGGGTCTCCGGCATCTTTTAAATCTACAAAATTAACACCTTTTACAACTCGGCCTGCATGTACATCCAAACATGGAATAATTCTTTTTGTAAACATCTATCTTTCCTCCAATTCCACGAAATTCTTCAGTATCTGTAATCCAACCTCACTGCTCTTTTCCGGATGGAACTGGCATGCAAAAATATTTCCTTTTTCTACAGAAGCATGGATGTGTACACCATATTCTGTTGATGCCTTAACAATATTCTCATCTTTCGCTTTCAGATAGTAGGAATGAACGAAATAAACATAGGCCTGTTCATCAACATTTTTAAATAAACGACCATTATGTTCAAGATGTAGCGAATTCCATCCCATATGTGGAATCTTTAAACCTTCACAAGCCGGGATTCTACAAATCTCTCCTTCTAAAATCCCAAGTCCTTCCACGCCCTTGGCTTCATCGCTTCGTTCAAACAAAAGCTGGAGTCCAAGACAAATGCCTAAAAACGGAGTCCCTTTTTCTGTGACTTTACGAATTACATCATCCAAATGTCGTTCTTTCAACTTCTCCATTGCATCTCCAAATGCACCGACTCCCGGAAGTATCACTTTATCTGCGCTTAAAATTTCAGATGGAGCACTTGTGATCTTCACTTCCTGTCCCAGATACAATAATGCCTTCTCTACGCTTTTGATATTACCTGCATCATAATCAATAATCGCTATCATGTCTCTTCTCCCTGTACCTTACTATCACATTTTGATGTTTTCGAATCAAGCTCAAACCAGAATTCAACTCCGTTATCATAGTTCTTCACACCATATTGCTGGTGGAATGACTCCATAATTGCTTTCACAATCGACAAGCCGATTCCATTTCCACCATATTCTCTTGTATGCGCCTTGTCTACTTTATAGAATTTATCCCATAATTTTGCAATATCTTCCTCCGGTATCGGCTTTCCACTATTAAATACGGTAACTTTTACTGTATCTCCCTGCGGTATGATACGAATCTCGATTCTCTTCTCATTGTCTACGTGATGAATAGCATTTGTCAAGTAATTTCTAAATACCTGCTCTGTTTTGAACTCATCTGCCCAAACATAAACTTCCTCTTCCGTCACGCAATCGACTTCTGCTTCTGCTTGTTGAAGCAAAATCTCACAGCTTGCCAGAACACCGCGAATCAACCCTACAAGATTAAATCGTGTGATTTCCAAATCTTCATCACCAAATTCCAATTGATTTAAAGTCAACAGATTTTTTACCATCTGATTCATCTTGTTAGCCTCGTCTATAATAACATCGCAATAGAATTCCATACTTTCCGGATCTTCTGTAATTCCATCCCGCAATCCTTCCGCATAACCTTGGATCAATGCAATCGGAGTTTTTAATTCATGAGAAACATTTCCAAGAAATTCATTTCTCATATCTTCAATCTTTTCTTTTTGTTCAATATCTTTTTGTAATTGATTATTTGCCCGCTTCAATTCTGTGATCGTTTCTTCCAGACGTTTCGACATCAGGTTAAAGTTTCCGCCTAGAATTCCGATTTCATTTTCACCGCCACTTGTATACTTTGCATTAAAATCCAGATTTGCCATGCGCTGTGACAGTTCAGCAAGCTCCATGATTGGCTTTGTAATCTTTTGTGAAAAAAACCATACAAAGAGCAGCCCACATAATACCGTAACACCACCACCACAGATCAGAAACTTATTCGTCGAGTTTACGGTATCGTAAATACTTCCATAAGGACTTCGGATAATAAAAATAGACTCGTCAGCCAACTGTCCGACCATATCCATATATTCTTCTCCTCGTCCCTGATCCTGGACCTTGTATATTTTGTAGGAATCCCTTTCTTCCAGGACCCGTCCGATATCTTTTCCTACGATATATCCGATCAAACGCGTAAACAGACGCCCTTTCCTTTCCTGCTCTGTGTTAAATGTAATATCTGAGCCTGAATTGATCACAAGTACTGCACAATTCTTTCTCTCACACTGCCTCTGAAGCTCTTCCTGTATCTCAACCGAATTGATATCATCCTTCTTTGCTGTTTTATCTAAGGTTTCGTAAAGCTCGACCATCTCGATTTTTTTATTTTGTATAAAAAATCTCTCCATGAAGCTGGAATTGATGATAAACATCATCACAATAACAAGTGCTACTGCTCCTGTGAACAATGCTAACATCTGACGTTTAATTGAGTATTTCATTTTTCTACCTCGAATTTATATCCCATTCCCCAGATTGTTTTAATATACTCTCCCTTATCACCAAGCTTACTTCTCAGCTTCTTAACATGTGTGTCAATCGTACGTGCATCCCCAAAATAATCATAATTCCAAACATTATTTAATATTTTTTCTCTAGAAAGTGCAATCCCCTGATTTTCCACAAAATAAGTTAGAAGCTCAAATTCCTTATAGCTTAAATCTATCGGTTTATCATCAATCATAACACTGTGCGCCGCCTTGTCAATCTTAATTCCGCCTGCGTCAAGAATGTCTGACATGTCTGTACCATTTATTCTTCTTAAGATTGCTCCGACTCTCGCTACTAAGATTTTCGGACTAAATGGCTTTGAAATGTATTCATCTACTCCCAGTTCAAATCCTTGAAGCTCATCTCTCTCTTCCGACCGGGCTGTCAACATAATGATTGGAACTTTTGAATGCTCGCGGACTTCCCGGCATACCTGCCATCCGTCCATCTTTGGCATCATAACGTCCAGAATGATCAGGGCAATATCTTTATCTTCGTAAAATAAATCCATTGCTTCCATACCATCTCCTGCTTCTAATACTTGATAACCTGCTCTTGTCAGGAAATCTTTTACCAGCTTTCTCATTCTGCTTTCATCATCTACTACAAGAATCTTCATTTTTTCCATTATTGCTATCTCCTTTGAACTTACTCAACACTCTTGAGTGATTCTACCATATCTATCTTTTTCAACTTAAAATACATTACACCATTTACAAACATTGAAAAACCAATTGTGATTAAAAATCCGAATATATAACTGCTCAGATCAATATTTCTTCCAAACATTGCTGAATCCACCTCCACTGTTTCAATAATAAAACGATGCAGTATTTTCCCAAGTCCACACCCGACGACAGAACCCAGTATTGTTAACAGAATGTTCTCACGATAAACGTATTCTGCAACTTCTTTTGGATAGAAGCCCAGCACTTTCAAAGTTGCAAGTTCTCGCTTACGTTCTGTAATGTTGATATTATTCAGATTATACAATACAACAAATGCCAACAATCCCGCTGAAATCACAAGAACTACAATAACCATATTCAGACTTCCCAGCATATCCTCTATCTGTGCTTCAAAATCCTTTGTATAGCTGACACTTAATGCGCCATCTTTTTTCAGTGCTTCCTCACCGATTTCTTCTGCTACTTCTATCTGCCCGTCATTGACTGTATAGAAAATAGAATTATAGCTTACATCCTTACCATACAGCTGTTCATAAAGCCCTGACGTCATATACATATAATGCCGCATATAATTCTCACATATTGCTGATACCGTCACTGTCACATCTTCTTCGCCTGACTTTTCAATTGTAAATGAATCACCTTGTTTTACTCCCAGCTTATCTGCGATTTTTTCTGTCAGGATCACACCATCATCTGTTAATTTATATTGCTCTTTTGTCACACGATTCTGATAGACAAACAGCGAATCATTCTCTTCTCCCGGCTCAAACACTGTAAGATATACTTCCTTTTCTGTATCATCCTTCTTAATTGTTACTTGTTGCTGCAAAGCCTGTGTAATATGTTTGATCCGGTCATCACTTTTCAGACTGTCTGTAATCTCTTGCTTTGCGGTATCTGTCGCTTCTTCATTCAAAATTAGATCGGCATCAAACAGTTGCAGATCCTCGTACTGCAATATTCCGATATTTACAATCGAATCATGCAGACCAAATCCAAACAATAGAAGTGCCATGCAGCCTCCGATTCCAAACAATGTCATAAAAAATCTCTTCTTATAACGAACCAGATTCCGGACCGTTGATTTCCAAGTAAAACTTAAACGCTTCCATATAAATGGGATTCTTTCTAACAGAACCCTCTTTCCCTGTTTTGGAGCCGGAGGACGCATCAATTGTGCTGCCTGCTCTCGTAGCTCTTTATAACAGGATGTAACTGTTGCAAAAAGTACACAAAATACGGCTGCAGCTGATGCAACTCCTGCATAATACAAATTGTACGGAACTTCAATATTCGGAACATGCGTATATATAATTCCATACGCTTTGATAATAATATACGGAAATACTTTTTCTCCAAACAATGCCCCAAAAACACATCCAAGGATTGTTGCAAGCGATGCATATCCAATATATTTTCCCGCTATGGAAGCTTTCGAATAGCCCAGTGCTTTCATCGTTCCGATTAACGTCCGCTGTTCTTCTACCATACGTGTCATCGTTGTCAGACTGATAAGTGCTGCCATCAAAAAGAACAGTACCGGAAATACCTTTCCGATAGCCCGCATACGGTCTGCATTTTCTCCATAACCGCTGTATTCTACCAGATGCTCTCTGTCATAAATATACCATTTAGCCTTCGGAATCTGACTCATCTCATCGTCCAGACTTTTCAATCCATCCTGACCATTCATAAATACCTGATATGTCTGTGCCATCATCAGCTGCATTCTTGTTTCTGCCTCATCTAACACTTCTTCATATCTTGCATCTTCTCTTTCTGTCTTAATCTTCTCAATTCGCTTCTCAACTTCATCTACACGATTATCATATTCTTTTGTAAATGCTGTTAACTTCTTAGCTCCCTCCACAGTTGCATAAATTTCTGAATATGCATCCATATTAAAGCTCTCTTCCAATACACAGGCAAATCCATTGATTGTTCCTGTTCCAATTGTCGTATTCCCACGACCAAAAGACACATATGTCGGACTGCTTACTGTTCCAACAATTTTATATGTGTCATATTTTAATGAATCGGTAATCGCATCTTTTGTTCCTGAAGAAAATGTAATCTCATCCCCGATTTTGTATCCATTTGCTTCATAATAATCAATATCCAGAACACATTCGTTTGTATCCTTTGGCAATCTGCCTTCCTCAACAGTAACCTGATTCATTGTTGGAAGCAGTGACATGATATGCACAACCTTCTGGCTGTCTCCCGACTTGCAAAGTACGTCCGTTGAGTATCCGGCTTCTACGTCTTTTATACCCTTCACCTGGCGGATGGCATCCACATCATCCTTAGTAAGCCCCAGGGTACTGATTATTTGCAGATCCATAAGATTTTTCTCATCAAAATATGCATCCCCTGACAATCGCATATCCGGCTCCGAAGATCGGATTCCTGAGAAAAATGCAACTCCGATTGCGACGATAAAGAAAATCGACAGAAATCGTCCCATACTTTTTCGGATTTCCATATAAAAATCTTTTCTAAGTGCTTTTTTACTCATCCTTGTTCTCCATCTTCTATTGTTTTACCATTCGATCTCATCAATTGAAACTGGATTCTCATTCGTTATCATAGAAGAGACTTTTCCATTTTTAATTTTGATCAGACGATCTGCCATCGGCGCCAGTGCAGAGTTGTGTGTAATAACGATCACTGTCATTCCTTTCTCTCTGCACATATCCTGCAGTAATTTTAAAATTGCCTTACCTGTATTATAATCCAAAGCTCCCGTCGGCTCGTCGCATAATAATAATTTCGGATTCTTCGCCAGTGCTCTTGCAATTGATACCCTCTGCTGTTCTCCGCCGGAAAGCTGCGCCGGGAAATTATCCAGTCTGTCTCCCAGACCAACTTCGCATAATACCTGTTTTGCATCCAGTGGATCCTTACAAATCTGAAGTGCAAGCTCTACATTCTCCTTTGCAGTCAGATTCGGAACCAGATTATAAAACTGAAATACAAATCCAATATCATCTCTTCGATATGAAGTGAGCTGACGCTCATTATACCCTGTAATATTCGCTCCATCTACCAAAATCCGTCCACTAGATGCCGTATCCATTCCCCCAAGAATATTCAAGACAGTTGTCTTACCGGCTCCACTTGGTCCCACGATTACTACAAATTCTCCCTTTTCAATTTCAAATGAGATACCATCCACTGCACGTATCTCCACTTCGCCCATCTTATATACTTTTGTAATGTCTTTTAACTGCACAAAACCTGCCATACAATTGTTTCCTTTCTGTGTATTATCATTCAAAAATATTACAATACGAACATATTTTTCAAGAATGCCTCTGCATTCTTGCTGCGAGATGCGCGTCATGCAATGCATGACATACTTCTTCTGCGCATCTCTGCAATCCTGCCGGAGGCTATATCAGATGGGGGATTGACTCCCACCACTGATACTGATTTATTACTCGCCACCTACAGAGGTGGGAGTCATCTCACTTCTGATATATATTCGTATTGTATCATATTTTTGTTGAGCAAAGCATATGTTCACATTTTTTTTATACTTCCGAGATGTTTTTTATATATTAGGAAAGCACTTTTCTATTTCAAGTCGAGAAGCCGCGAGACTTGGCGCGTGATTCTGGTCAGCGTAAGCTGACACATTCTTTGCAGAATCACTGCGCATCCTCGCGGAGCGTTTATCTCAGTCGAGAAGACTCCCACCTCTTTCAGATGGTGAGTCTTCTCGACTGAGATAAAAAAATAGATAATCGAACTTCTTAATCATATAAGTTAAATTAAGAAGTCAATTATCTATTCCTTTAGAACGATTTTATAAATCGCTATTTTATTTTTCTAGCATTTTTAATCCAAATTTATTTCTCTGTCAATTTCTTAATACCCTGGATTGTTACAATCACACCAAGCAATAAGAGCAATACTGCAAAGATTAACTGCAATGTGTTTCCAAGACTAAGTCCTGTTGCAACAAACTGTCCACTTAATTTGTAGATTGTCATTCCAAGTGCTGTAAATGTTACTGCCATCATAAATACCATTGGAATCCAAAGCATAGCACCCTGGCGTTTTGTCTTTTTCAAAAATACTGCACAAGCTATTAATGCAAGTACTGATAACAACTGGTTTGCAGAACCAAACAATGGCCAAATCTCTGCATAACCAACTTTTGCAAGCAAATATGCAAGTACCAGTGTAATAATTGTTGAGAAGTATTTATTTGTTACCACTTTCATAAATGGTGAAAGATTCTTCATATCTGTATCGTCATCGATGAAGAATTCCTGGAACGAAAGTCTTCCGATACGTGCAACTGAATCAAGAGATGTCAGTGCAAAAGCTGATACAGAAAGGTTGATCAATGTAAATACCAGACTATGTGGTAATCCAATCACATCAAGGAAGTTTGCAATCGCACCTGCAAAAATCTGTGGCTGTGTTGTAAGTCCCTGTGCTGCTGCCTCTCCATCTGCGAAAGATGCAACTGCGATCAATGCGATTACAGCCAGCATACTTTCCATAAGCATAGCACCATAAGATACAGGAAGCATATTTTTCTCATTTTTAATCTGTTTTGAAGCAGTTCCTGAAGATACCAGTGAATGGAATCCAGATACAGCTCCACATGCAATTGTTACAAATAAAATTGGGAACATATAGCTTCCATCTACATTGAAGCTTGTGAAAGCTTTCAGGTTACATGATGGATTTGCTACAAATACACCTACAATTGCTGCCAGAATCATAAATATCAACAAATAACTGTTCAGGTAATCACGTGGCTGAAGCAACATTGTTACCGGGGCAACGCTGGCAATCAAAATGTAAATGAAAATCAAAATATGCCAAGTCTCTCTTGTCAGATACATTGGGAAATTCAGTCCAAGAGCAACTGCTGCGACAAGCATAATAATTGCGATTGCTGTATTAACCCATTTGTTCAATTTACCATATTTCAAAATAAATCCAAGAGCAACTGCTTCTAAAATAAAAATCATGGATGTTGTTGCTACTGCACCATTTGCTGCAACTTTAGTTATAGTGCCTGCTTCGTCTGCTACAAACCCGTTAAATGTTCCTGCAACTACATCTGCAAAAGCTGCAACTACAAGGATACAGAATAACCAGCAGAATAATAAGAACAGTTTCTTTCCTGTTTTACCAATATATTCTTCAATAATAAAACCAATTGTACGTCCTTTATTCTTTACAGATGCATACATTGATGCAAAATCCTGTACTGCACCAAAAAATACACCACCGATCAGTACCCATAAAAGTACTGGAAGCCATCCAAACATTGCTGCCTGAATTGGTCCGTTAATTGGACCTGCACCTGCGATTGAAGCGAATTGATGACCAAATACAATATTTGTATCTGCTGGCACATAATCTACTCCATCTTCCATCTCATAAGCAGGAGTTTTCGCATTCGGGTCAATTCCCCATTTTCTCTCGAGGTACTTTCCATAGAAAAGATACCCTCCTCCTAATACAACAATGGCGATAACCATCATTATAATTCCATTCATAGTCTCTCCTTCTTCCTATCTAAATTCTATTTTTAATAGTGTTTATTTTACCGATTTACCTCGGTAGAGTCAAGAAGCGTTTTATATAAAATTTATAAAGTTTATACTTTTGAAATAATCATATTGCACAATCACTATTTAGTTCACAACAGCCCCAAGCAAGAAAAAGACTATGCACTCCTGCTCAGCTTCATCGGGCAAGCCTGACTCCAATTCGCTGGATTGCATAGTCCTTTTCTTGCTTTTTGGCGTATCGTGGTTGAAAGAGGTGGAACGATGAGAAGATTTACTTTTCTGGTGTCTGATGTATCTATATCATGAGGTTATTTGCTTGTACAGATGTCTTTGTGGCAACTGATGTATCTGCAAGACCTTAATATTTTCTGTTACAGATGCTCTTTTCTTGACCAATGTATCTGCAACTTGCTTTTCTTCGAACTTGCAGATACTTTTAAGCCTGCCTGTCATGTACAATTACATCTGCATCTTGCCTTTTCTGGGATTTAAAGATACTCCCCTTGCAAATTTTGCATCTACATCCCGCATTTTCGATAACGTGAAGATGCTCCCCAGTAAAATTACGCATCTTCAACTTGCTCTTTTAATGCTTTGCGGATGCTCCCCATCAAAATTCTGCATCTTCAATTCCCCTAAAATCCACTATCGCAGATATCTTTCCCCATATCCTTTGTTGCTATTTAGTTCACAACTTGAGCCAATACATTACTTACAAAAAAATTGATATAAAAATTCGAGCGAATATGGAGTGAGCGTTGGAGACACTTAGAGCGTAAATTTTTGCATTAATGAATTTGAACGAACATGTTTAAAGCTGCGTAGCAGCAAGTTTGAGTTCAAATTCATTTGCTTTTAGCAAAAATTTACGCTCTTATGTGTCACCCGCTCATGGAATCTGAGCAAGAATTTTTATATCAATTTTTTGTAAGGAACGTATTGCCACCCAGTGAACTAAACAGCAATCACGCCTCATCAATTGCCTTTCCAATATCATGCCGCATATACTTATTCTTAAACTGCACCCATTCTGTTGCAGCATAAGCATTTGCTCTTGCCTCTTTGAGATCTTTTCCTTTTGCTGTCACACCAAGGACACGTCCTCCATTTGTGACAATATGATCCCCATCAAATTTTGTTCCGGCATGGAAGCAATAATATCCTTCATGTTTGTTGAATTCATCCAGACCACTGATTGGGAATCCTTTTTCATATGAAACAGGATAGCCTTCTGATGCAAGCACTACACAGACAGCAGCATTATCTTCAAACTTTAGATCTACCTGATCTAAAGTTCCATCAATACAAGCTTCTGCCACTTCAATCAAATCATTTTTCATTCTTGGCAGTACAACCTGTGCTTCCGGGTCTCCAAAACGTGCATTGTATTCCAGCACCTTTGGACCATTCTCTGTCAGCATCAATCCAAAGAAAATAATTCCTTTAAATTCTCTTCCTTCTGCCGCCATCGCATCTACTGTCTTCTGGTAAATATATTTATTACAGAATTCTTCTACCTCTTTTGTATAGAACGGACTTGGCGAGAATGTTCCCATTCCGCCTGTATTTAATCCTGTATCTCCGTCTCCGGCACGTTTGTGATCCTGTGCTGAAGTCATTGTCTTAATTGTTTTACCATCGACAAATGAAAGTACAGATACTTCACGACCTGTCATAAATTCCTCGATAACCATCTCATTTCCCGCTGTACCAAATTTTTTGTCCAGCATAATGGTCTTCACGCCTTCTTTTGCCTCTTCAAGATTCTGACAGATCAAAACACCTTTACCAAGTGCAAGCCCATCTGCTTTCAATACGATTGGAAATTTTGCTGTTTCCAGATAAGCAATTGCAGCTTCTGGATCTGTAAAATTTTCATATCCTGCTGTAGGGATATCATATTTCTTCATAAGATCTTTTGAAAATGCTTTTGAACCTTCCAAAATTGCTGCATTCTTACGAGGGCCGAATGTACGAATTCCAGCTGCTTCTAACTCGTCTACAAGACCTCCAACCAATGGATCATCCATTCCGACGATTACCAGATCGATTTCTTTTTCTTTTGCAAATGCAACTAATTTATCAAATTCCATCGCACCGATTGCAACGCACTCTGCATATTCTGCAATACCTGCATTTCCCGGTGCACAATACATTTTATCTACTTTTGAGCTCTTTGCAGCGCTCATAGCAATTGCATGTTCTCTTCCGCCGCTTCCTACTATTAATACTTTCATTGTTTCCTCCTAATCACAAATCACAGTTCTTCCATCTTCTACTGTGACTTTTCCATTTGCAATAAGGTCAATTGCCTCTGGCATAATCTTCCATTCCGCCTGTTCCATCACACGCTTCTGCAATATCTCCGGAGTATCGCCGTTTTGCACTTCAACCGCTTTTTGTAAAATAATCGGACCTGTATCTGTTCCCTCATCTACAAAATGAACTGTCGCACCAACCACCTTCACTCCTCGTTTCAATGCAGCCTCATGTACTTTCAATCCATAATATCCTGTTCCGCAAAATGCCGGGATCAAAGATGGGTGAATATTGATCATACGATTGCGGTATTCTGCGATCATCTCTGGTGGGATTACCACAAGAAAACCTGCAAGCACGATCAAATCCGGTTTGTATGCATTTACACGCTCCAAAAATTGTTTATTAAATATATCTCTGCTTTCATAATCTTTCGGCGAAATACATTCTGCCGAAATTCCATGCTTTTTAGCACGTTCAAGTGCAAATGCATTTTTATTATTGCTGATCACGCCTACAATTTCTGTATTTGTAATTGTTCCTGCTTCCACTCCATCTATAATTGCCTGCAGATTTGTGCCACCACCGGAAACACATACTAATACTCTTAGCATAATGTTACTCCTTTTTCGCCTGCTTCAATATGACCAACTACATATGGCTGATCTCCTGCTGCTTTGATTGCTTCCATTGTCTTATCAACATCAGCCGGATCTACAGCTACGATCATACCAAGTCCCATATTAAATGTGTTATACATCATCTGCTCGTCAATTTCTCCCTCTTTTGCCATCAAGCCAAAGATTGGAGGTACTGGATAACTATTTTTCTCAACTACTGCATGAACTCCATCGATCAGCATACGAGGAATGTTTTCATAGAAACCGCCTCCTGTGATGTGGCTGCATGCTTTTACTGTTACACCTGCTTTTTTAATGCTCTTTAATGCCTGTACATAAATTCTTGTTGGAGCAAGAAGTGCCTCTCCAAGAGTTTTTCCAAGCTCATCATAATATGTATCAAGTGATTCTTTTGTCATATCAAATACTTTACGAACAAGTGAAAATCCATTGCTATGTACACCAGATGAAGCCATACCGATCAGTACATCTCCGTCTTTCAGATTTTCTCCTGTAATCATATCCTTACGGTCGCAGACACCTACAGAAAATCCTGCAAGATCATACTCATCTTCCGGCATAAGTCCTGGGTGTTCCGCTGTCTCTCCTCCGATCAATGCTGCATCTGACTGTACACATCCTTCTGCAACCCCGCTTACGATTGCTGCAATCTTTTCCGGATAGTTTTTTCCACATGCAATGTAATCCAGGAAGAATAATGGTTCTCCTCCTGCACACGCAATATCATTGACACACATAGCAACTGCATCAATTCCGATTGTATCATGCTTATCCATGATCATGGCAAGTTTTACTTTTGTTCCACATCCGTCAGTTCCTGACAATAAAACAGGATCTTCCATTTCTTTAATCTTTTTCAATGAAAATGCTCCTGAAAAACCGCCGAGTCCACCGAGAACCTCTTCTCTCATTGTTCTCTTTACATGCTCTTTCATCAACTCTACTGATTTATAACCTGCTTCGATATCTACGCCTGCCTTCTTGTAATCCATAACCATTCTCCTTTTTAATATGCTTCGTATCCAACTTCATCCAGTCTTGCTGCTTTTGCCTGTACTGCCTCTTTCATCTCAACTGTATATGCTTTTAATTTTTCAAGTAATTCTGCATCTGAAACTGCCAGAATCTTTGCTGCCATGATTGCAGCATTCATTCCACCATCAATTGCAACCGTCGCAACCGGTACTCCCGGTGGCATCTGCATAATAGAAAACACAGCATCCATTCCGTCAAGCTTGCTGCCTGAGAGAGGTACTCCGACAACCGGCATCGGGAATAATGCTGCGCACATTCCTGGTAGATGTGCTGCCATGCCTGCTCCTGCAATGATTACTTTCACGCCCCTGTCTTCTGCGCCTTTTGCCCACTCGAAAAATACATCTGGCTCTCTGTGTGCAGAGATGATCGTCATCTCATAATCAATTCCAAATTTCTCTAATGTTTTTGCAGCTTTGCTCATCACTTTAAGATCCGAGTCACTACCCATTACGATTCCTACTTTTGGCATGTTACATCCACCTTCCTTATTTAAAGTATTGTATCCATTTTGTACAATTTTTTGGTTTCCTTGGACAACTTCACTTGTTTTTATTGTCCGTTATACTCGTCCAAAGGTTTATTAAGCACTTCCGTTCCCGGTAATACAAACCTTCCGTCCTTCAATAGTATAATATTTTTCCCATCTTTTGTTAATACACTAATTTCTTCTAACTCTTCATAAGGTATGGTTATATCTGTATGACATTGATAATATGCTTTCTCTATATCTTCCTTTCTTAATATGGATACGGAATTGTCTCTTGCAACAATTTCTTTTCCATTTGGATTATATACTTTAATATCTTCACTCCAACTATAGCAGGTATCTCCCACTGCGAAATGAGGTCCTGTTTTCTCTGCAATCAAAATTGGCATCTTGTCCTCAATGTTATATTTTTTACCGGCTACATACGCTGTCGTATTCGTTCCGATTGCAAATTCACCGATTGGCAGTGTTGGATGATTGTGTAAAATATTATCGTAAATATATTTTTTATTCTCTTCTTCGTCTTCAAAATTACTGCAGGTATAAGATTCAATCATTCCATCTTTAAACTGTATCTCTAGATTACAGTACTGAAGACCTTCTAAAAATACTTTGCTTACATGCAAAGTTCCATTTGTTCCTTCCAAAACCGGCGAAGTAAACACTTCTCCTACCGGAATGTTGACATCTGCAACACAATTTTCAAAAATAGTTTCTTTCTCAGGATCGTTTAATTTGTACAATTGTACTGTCAGGTCTGTCTTGTTCTCACCTTTTCCAAGAATACGCACAGCTTCTCCCTGATCCAGTGCATCGATCATTGTCTGCTGTACTTTCTCGTATAAGTTTGCATCCAATGTATTGATCTTGATCACTTCATCAAAAATTTCTTTGTACTGTTCTCCAATCTCCGGAATTGGATATGCAACAATTGTAAAGCTTCTTTCTTCGCCCTTAATATACTGATTTGTCAACTGGCCTGACTTACTTGTATATAATAAAGTAAGCTCTCTTTGTGCCTCATCATATGTCAGGTTTTCCTGTTTACTATCCGGTGAAAATGGTTTTTCTCCAAATATCTCCATCACAGCCGGGCCACCCATCAAAGCTGCCTGATCCTTATTTTTCTCATAAGTGTTTTTCAATATATCAAGTTTTCTTTCAACATAACGCTTATCCATAAACAAAGCCTGATCTGAACGATGGTCATAATCATACTGTGGGTTTGCAATTGCACCATAGTATCCAATCTTAAATTGCTCTTTTCTCGTGATAACACTAGAAGCTGCACGATATATTGCCGGCTCTAATCCCATTTTTCTAAAATTCTCTATTGCAATTTTAACTACACGTTCAAAACCAAGACAATAGCGGAGATCTACTACTGCCTTCTTAGATAAATCTTTTCCAGTATTTATAAAACCAATGCGATATCCTTCTGTGTAAACATCTGCCATCTTTTGAAGCACTTCATCTGAAAGATTTGCCAAATGTCTTGCTGTTCCAATCTCATTTTCCGTAATATATTCTCCAAAACGATAGAGATATCTCTCGTCATCAAGGTCTGCTTCCATAATCCATTCTGTTGCAATAGAAAGTTCCGGAATAAGCTGTTCCTCAATACGGTCAGCAAGAAATACATCACAATAATCACTTGCATACCAGTATATTATTTCTTTTACTGTTTTAAACTCCGGCACTTCCTCTTCAAAGCAAGTATATACTTCTATCAGAAGTTCGTTCAGTATTGTAAGATAATCTTTTCTGTTTTCAAATGCATATGCAATTCCACTTCTAAGCTCTGCATATAACATACTAAGCAACTGTCCGAATGTCTCTCCTAACTCCTGTACTGCAAAGGCCGGATTTGCATAACTTTTCTCATATTTTACAGGCAATACGTCCGAATACAAAAGTGTATTCAGTTCCTTCATCTCCTGCAATTCCAGATTATCCCATGAACCATCCGCAATCTTTATCCTCACTGCTTCTAATTCTAAAAGAAATGCTGCCATCTCCTGAAAATATACCACATACGGCTTGGCAATGCCTTCTTCTATCATTATCTGATTTAAACGTTCTACAGAAAGTTCATGGCGCTCTGCACACATCTTATTTCTTTCTGTCTGCCACATCATCTCTGACATCTATCGTATACCTCCTACAAATATCACAATTAAAAAAATTAATATTAAAATATTACATCCAATTCCAACTCTGCACGTAATATACTTACGATCTCTTTCTTTAAGCCCTTTCGAACCTGCCTGTATTCCAAAAATAGATAATCCGACTGCCAGAATCCCTATTCCTCCTACATAGCCTGCTGACTCTCCATGCTTTAAATAAGCAAGCAGTATTGCTACGAAAATTACAATTACTGCCCCCAGTGCGTATGCACAGGACCAAATCCCCATATGAGAATGTTTAATCTGCATTTGTCCATATTTTCCATAATTCTTCAATTCTTTTTCCATCTTGCGCTTTTGTTGTTTTTTATTACTGCCCATCGTGCTTTCTCCTAATTCCATTACATATCACAAACAAAATATATCCCACCGCACATCCTACAGTATTCAAAAACAGATCATCCACATCGAAGCTGCCGACTTTTGTAAAAAGCTGGAATACTTCAACGCCCAGACTCAGCAGACATCCTGAACAAACTGTCTTAAAAAAGCCTCGAAATCTGCTTGCCACTGCAATAAAAAAACCATATGGAACAAATATCAACACATTTCCACATAAATTTGTAAATACTGCAAAAAATCCTAATTCTTTTCGATACTCCCAAAATCGTTTTATCTCTTTAAATAATTGAAAATTATACTGGTATTCCTCTGCGATACCAGTCCTTCCATACCAATCTGAGAAAAGCAAAAAATATATCAGAAATAAAACATACAATATAAATAAAACTTTTCCTAAAGCACGGATTCTTGTTGCCTTTCTTTTTTTCAAAATACTGCACCCTTACTTTATTATTTTTCGGAAAAAAGCGGATTATACAATCCGCTTCTCTCCACTCACCCATATAAAATCTTACTTAGAATATAATCCGTTTTCTGTCTTTAAGCAATCTTGCTCCATTCACGATTGCCACAACTCCTGTTGCAATCCCTGTTACCAATACAACAATACCAAGAGCAACACTTCCTGCTCCTGTTGTTGTCATAGTCTTATATATTCTTTCCATGAAATCCTCCAAAAAAGTTATCCACATATATCCTTGAATATCAGAAATATATCAACAAAACATTGATTATTTTACACCATATTGTTCATAATATGCGTCAATCGCTGCTTTTATTGTATCATCAATCACAACTCTTCCGTTTACTTCTTTATTGTATAAGCACTCGACAACTTCAGCCATATCTACAATTGCTGCTGTCTCAAATCCGTATAAGTCTTTAATTTCATCTAATGCACATTTTTCTCCACCTTTTCCAACTTCCATACGGTTCAAAGACACGATCAGTCCAACGATTGTAACATCAGCTGCACCTTTTACCTTTGGTACAGTCTCTTCCATAGACTTACCTGATGTTGTAACATCTTCGATCATAATGACACGGTCCCCGTCTTTTAGCTTGCTTCCCAGAAAGCTTCCCTTATCTGCACCGTGATCCTTTTCCTCTTTACGGTCAGAACAATAACGAACTTCTTTTCCGTATAATTCACTGTAAGCGATTGCTGTTACTACTCCAAGCGGAATTCCTTTATAAGCTGGTCCGAATAATACGTCAAAATCATCTCCATATTTGTCATGGATTGCTTTTGCATAATACTCTCCAAGTCTCTTTAACTGTGAACCTGTCACATATGCTCCCGCATTCATGAAAAATGGTGATTTTCTTCCGCTTTTTAATGTGAAATCGCCAAATTTTAATACATCACTTTCTACCATAAAATTAATAAATTCGCTCTTATATGCTTCCATTTTTATTTTCCTCCTCGTTTTATACATACGTTATTATATTTTTTATTTCTATCAGAATCACTACGCATCCTCGCGGAGCGTTTATCTCAGTCGGAGATTGGACTCCCACTGAGACAAATTTACTATTACTCGCCACTTTAAAAGGTGGGAGTCTTCTCGACTAAGATAAAATTCTCTTCGATTTTATCATATTTTCAGGTCATTTTCAATCGTGAACGACTTGATTTTTCGAATCTGCATATGAAGCTAGACTCTCATTCTTACAATTCTTACTTATGGTTTACCCTTGCTACCGAATATGTTATACTGATGTAGTATTTAAGAATTCATTTTAGGAGGAAATCAATCATGAGTATTGTTACAATTTCAGATTCTATTAAATATATCGGAGTAGATGATACAACTCTTGACTTATTTGAAAGTCAGTACATCATCCCTAACGGCGTTTCTTATAATTCTTATATCATCCTTGATGATAAAATTGCAGTTATGGATACTGTCGATGCAAGAAAAACAACAGAATGGTTTGAAAATCTCGATAGAGAGCTTGCTGGACGCACACCTGATTATCTTGTAGTTTCTCATCTGGAGCCTGACCACTCTTCTAATATTCAGTTGTTTGCCGAAAAATATCCAGCAACTAAACTGGTTCTCAGTGCCAAAGCTAAAGCTATGCTTCCTCAGTTCTTTGACATTGCAAAATTAGATGAGCGCTGTGTTGTTGTAAAAGAAGGTGAGACATTAGAACTAGGTGCTCACAAATTACAGTTCTTTATGGCACCAATGGTTCACTGGCCTGAAGTTATGGTAGGATATGAAGCTACTGAGAAAGTTCTCTTCTCTGCTGATGCATTTGGTAAATTTGGTGCTCTTTCAGCTGATGAAGACTGGACATGTGAGGCAAGAAGATATTACTTTAATATCGTTGGAAAATACGGAGCACCTGTTCAGACTTTACTTAAAAAAGCTGCAACACTTGATATCGAGACAATCTGTCCATTGCATGGACCAATTCTTAAAGAAGATCTCGGTTACTATCTGGATAAATATAATACATGGAGCAGTTATAAAGCTGAAGATGACGGAGTACTTATAGCATGTGCTTCTATCCATGGCAATACAAAGAAAGCTGCTGAAAAGATGGTTGAGATTTTAAAAGCAAAAGGTGCTAAAAAAGTTGCTTTTACTGATTTGACAAGAGACGATATGGCTGAAGCAATTGAAGATGCATTCCGTTATGACAAGCTGATTCTTGCTGCTTCATCTTATGATGCAGGTGTTTTCCCTCCTATGGAAGACTTCTTAAATCGCCTGTCACACAAAACATATCAGAATCGTAAGGTCGGAATCATTGAGAACGGTTCTTGGGCACCATCTGCTGCCAAAACAATGAAAGGTATTGTTGAGACATTTAAAAATGTAGCTATCTGCGAGCAAACTGTTACAATTAAATCTACTATGAAAGATGCTGATGTTGAAGCAATGGAAAAACTGGCAGAGGAAATTCTTGCTTAATTGCTATTTAATTCACGACGGCCTCTAAGCAAGAAAAAGACTATGCACTCCTGCTCAGCTTCATCGGGCAAGCCCGACTCCAATTCGCTGGATTGCATAGTCTTTTCTTGCTTGGAGGTGTACCGTGATTGAAATAGGTGGAATGATGAAGGATTTACTTTTCTGGGATCTGATGTATCTACATCCTGAGTTTATTTACTGTCGCAGATGCTTTTTGGACAACTGATGTATCTGCACTGCCTTGATATTCATTGTTGCAGATGCTCTTTTGGGAATCAATATATCTGCAACTTGCTTTTCTTCGAACTTGCAGATACTTTTAAGCCTGCCTGTCATGTACAATTACATCTACATCTTGCTTTTTCTAAAACTTGCGGATACTCCCTATCAAAATTTTGCATCTTCAATTCCCCAAAATCCATTATCTCAGATATCTTTCCCGATATCCTTTGCGTTCTATTTACTTCACAACTTGAGCCAATACATTACCTACAAAAAATTGATATAAGAAATTCGAGCGAATATGGAGTGAGCGTTGGTGACACTTAGAGCGTAAATTTTTGTGTTAATGAATTTGAACGAACATGTTTGAAGCTGCGTAGCAGCAAGTTTAAGTTCAAATTCATTTGCTTTTAGCAAAAATTTACGCTCTTATGTGTCTCCCGCTCATGGAATCTGAGCAAGAATTCTTATATCAATTTTTTGTGAGGAATGTATCCCCCCAGTAAACTAAATAGCACTCCCTCTATCTCGTCAAATATTTTTCAAGCAACTTGTAGGAATTCATAACTCCATCCATATGAGAACGCTCATAATTATGTGAAGCGTATACTCCCGGTCCGATAAGACCATGACGGATATCGTATCCTCCTGCAAGTGCAGCCTCTACATCTGAACCATAGTGTGGATAAACATCGATTGCATAATCCAGTCCTTCTTCTTTTGCAATTTCTGATAATGTAGTGACCAGATCGTAGTTATAAGGACCACGTGAATCTTTTGCACAGATTGATACCATACGCTCTGTACATTCAAGGTCTGCCCCAACACATCCCATATCTACAGAAATCATCTCTTCTGTATCAGCCGGAATAAAGCTTCCGCCGTGTCCTACTTCTTCATATACTGTGAAAAGCAATGAGACCTTGCGGTTTAATTTCCATCCCTCTTCTTTTATTGCACGTGCAATTCCAAGAAGTATTGCTACGGAAAGCTTATCATCCAGGAAACGGCTTTTTATATAACCACTTTCTGTAATAACTGTACGTGGATCCATCGCAATAATATCCCCAACCTGGATTCCAAGAGCTTTTACTCCTGCTTTATCATTCACATTTTCATCCAGAAGAATCTCCATATTTTCTTCTTTTCTTTCAATATTTTCATCTGCAACATGTGCTGATGGCTCTGTATTTAAGACAACACCTGTATACATTTTCCCATCACGCGTAAATACCATACAGTTTTCACCGTCTGCTGTGTTCCACTGATGTCCTCCAAGTGTAGTTGGACGGAGACGACCGTTCTCCTTGATTGAACGAACCATTGCTCCAAGCGTATCTAAGTGTGCTGTCAAAACCAGAGGACTTCCTTCGCCTCCAAGTACTACATTTATATTTCCTTTATTAGATAATTCTGGCTCATACCCCATCTTCTGAAACTGTTCGCAAAGATATTCTGTTGCTTTTTTTGTAAATCCTGTCGGACTGGCAATTGCTGTAAGTGATTTTAGCTGCTCCCCGATATATGCTAAATTTTTCTCTAATGACATAATCTTTTCTCCATTTCTTAATTCGTAAAAGATGCTGGGACACCCCAAACATAATTTCTTTAAAAAGTATAACACAAAATTTTCCGAATGATAAGATTTAAGTCGAGCAGCCTCGAGACTTGGCGCGTGATTCTGGTCAGCGTAAGCTGACACATTCTTTACAGAATCACTGCGCATCCTCGCGGAGCGTTTATCTCAGTCGGAGATTGGACTCCCACTGAAACAAATTTGCTGTTACTCACCACCTGAAAGAGGTAGGAGTCTTCTCGACTGAGATAAAGCTAAATCATTGTATTTAGCTCATCTACCAATATATTTATATCTTCCTCTGTCGTACTCCAGCTTGTACAAAAACGCACGCACACATGATTTTCATCTACATCATGACTGAACTCAAACACAAATTTTTCAGCCAGCTTCTCCACCTGTGCCTTTGTCAAAATCACAAACTGCTGATTTGTACCACTCTCAATATAAAATGACATTCCAGCCTTTTCAAAAGCCGCTTTCATCATCATTGCAAATTTATTTGCCTTCTTTGTAATTTCAAAATATAAACCATCTTTAAATAATTCATAAAACTGAAGACCTAAAAGCCATCCTTTTGCTAAAACTCCACCGCTTTGCTTCATATATGTCTTAAAGTGATCTCTCAATTTAGGATTTATAATTACAAGTGCCTCTCCTAACAAAGCACCACATTTTGTTCCTCCTATGTAAAACAAGTCTGCCAAATCGGCCAAATCGGCAAGTGTCACATCACATTCATCAGAAGTAAGCCAATATCCCATTCTTGCTCCGTCAACATACATATACATTCCGTATTTATCGCACACTTTACGGATTTCCATCAATTCTTCTTTCTTATATGTAGTTCCAAACTCTGATGGGGATGAAAGAAATACCATCTTCGGCTGAGTCAAATATTCAGCCTCTCCATGCTCATAGTATTTTGCCGCCTCATCTGCGATTGATTTTGCTGTTAATTTTCCATTTTCAGCCGGAACAATAAGCACTTTGTGTCCTGTATGCTCTATAGAACCTGCCTCGTGGTTATTTATATGTCCGCAATCTGCACTAATCACACTCTGGTACGGACGAAGTGCTGCTGTAATAACCGTATAATTCACCTGCGTTCCGCCAATCATGAAATAAATTTCATTGTCTGTTTCTCCTAGATATTTACGGATTTCTTTTCTTGCCGCTTCACACCACTCATCTTCACCATAACCGGCATAGGAAGTCTGATTCGTCTGCTGAAGTGCTGATAAAATTGCAGGATGTGCTCCCTGATTATAGTCATTATTAAATCGTATCATTTGATTTTTGCTCCTTTTAATTGTAATTTTTCTTATAATTTCACATCTCAATATATCTACTATACGCATTCTGCAAATGGTTTGTCAAATTTTATATTTTTTCTTTACACTCCTTTTCATTCATGGTATAGTAAATGCACATCTTCAGAGAATTTCTTTTCTCTGGATATTTCTAAGCCAATAGGCTCTTATCTCGGGTTTCAATTTCCGAAACATAATCCGATTTGAAAAACTAATGTTATAATGACATCTTAATCGTTGCCAGTCACACGAAGTACAAAAAGTAATCTTGCTAAAATTTCAAATTATTTTTATTGTCTCTTTGTCATTGCATTAGTTAATTGAAAACTCTATAATGAAAGGAAGTACGAAAGATATCATTCAATGGCACCCTGCATTTCATGCATCTATTCAAATTGAATTTAAAGATGAAGCAGAAAAACTGACTTTTGATTCCGAACATCTACTGTCAAAAAAGCCAATGCAAATGGATGAGCTAATTATTAAAGTAACAGGAAACGAAGTTATCCATAAGAATATTGGAAGGATTTTCAGGCGCTATAACATTGTTGAATACAAAAGTCCGGATGATTATTTGACTATCAATGATTTTTACAAAGTATATGGTTATTGCTGCTTTTACCAATCTGATACAGAAGAAGTGTATAAAATTCCGCCTGAGGAATTAACAATCACATTTATTTGCAACCATTATCCCAGAAAGATGATTCAACATTTAAAAGACTTTCGTAAATTAGATACAGTTCGCATAGAACCCGGCATCTACCATATAACAGGTGATCCATTTCCCATTCAATTGTTAGTAACCAAAGAATTAAATCCAAATGAAAACCGCTGGCTCCAAAGTTTACGTAATGATGTAAGTAAACCTGAAGAAATCACAACGCTTTTAAAAGAATATGAAAAGAATAAATCTTCAAAATTATATCAAGCTGCAATGAATGTAATAACAAGAGCTAATTGGAATGCAGTAAAGGAGGTAAAGGAAAGTATGTGCGAAGCATTAAGAGAATTGATGGCCGATGAATTTAAAGAACAGGAAGAACGAGTAACCGAGCAAGTAACCGAGCAAGTAACCGAGCAAATTACAACACAGATTATTAAAAATTTATATGATACTATCAAGGATGTCGAAAAAATTGCCTCTCTTTTGAAGATGCCAGTTGAGCAGGTGGAGCGGGCGATTAAGAAGTAAGTTGCTATTTATTTCACGACAGCCCCAGGCAAGAAAAAGACTATGCAATCCAGCGAATTGGAGTCGGGCAAGCCCGACTCCAATTCGCTGGATTGCATAGTCTTTTTCTTGCTTTGTGGTGTATCGTGATTGAAATAGGTGGAATGATGAAGGATTTACTTTTCTGGAATCTGATGTATCTATATCCTCGGTTTATTCGCTGCCGCAGATGCTTTTTGACAACTGATGTATCTGCACTGCCTTGATATTCATTGTTGCAGATGCTCTTTTTTAGACCGATAGTATCTGCAACTTGCTCTTCTTTGGACTTGCAGATGTTTTTCAGTCTGCCTGGCATGTATAATTGCATCTACATCTTGCTTTTTCTGGGATTTGAGGATACTTCTTTCGCAAATTTTACATCTGCATCTCACATTTTTTATGACCTGCGGATGCTTCTCATTGAAATTCTGCATCCCCAACCTGCACTTTCTAGACCTTGCGGATATTTCCAAGTAAAGTTTTGCTTTTTTGTTCATTTGATTTACGATAACGTACTGAGAAAAAATATTGGATATGTATTTCCCGATGACGGAGTCTGAACAGAAATTCATATCCAATATTTTTCTCAGGGACGCTTATCCCATTTAATGAACTAAATATAAACTCCATCCAACTTCCTTCACAGCAGAGTATCTTATCTAATGCTTCATTTTGACGCATATCCTTCTACCTCACACGAAAACCAGATTCTTTTTCCAATGGAATCTCTTTCGCATCCATCCATTCGATTTCAATATAGCGCCCATGATTTAATCCGACCAGCAATTTATTGATAAGATTTTCTCGTCCCTGTACTTCCATTGTAACAGTTTCGTCCCATTCATTCTGTACCCATCCGACTAAGCCAAGAGACTGGGCCATATACTTTGCAGTATATCTAAATCCAACACCTTGTACCCGACCTTGAAATACAATATGTTTTCTTACTTCACCCATAATATCACTGCTCCTTCCTGATGTGTCTGTCTCAATTGAATTACTCTAAGAACGTCTTAAGCTCATCCATAAATGTATTAACATCTTTAAACTGACGATACACAGATGCGAATCTTACGTATGCAACCGGATCGAGATCTTTTAATTTTTCCATTACGATCTCGCCAATCTCCTGACTTGGTATCTCTTTTTCTTCTCGCTTGAAGATTGCCAGCTCGATTGCATCTACCGTCTCTTTAATTCGTTCTGCCGGCACCGGACGTTTATAGCATGCATGAAGTATACCATTTTCAATTTTAGTACGATTATACTGTTCACGGTTATTGTCTTTCTTGATTACAATTAATGGAATCGTCTCTACTTTCTCATAAGTTGTAAATCTTTTTCCACAGACATCGCAAGCTCTCCTTCTTCGAATTGCATTATTTTCTTCTGCCGGTCTGGAATCTATTACCTTTGTATCCGGATGACCACAATATGGACATTTCATCTCTTTACTCCGCCTTCCTGTTATTTCTTTTTTCTATTTTTTATAATGTAAATTCTTATAACGAAAGTCTAACATAAGTCATAGGATTTTACTATATTTTTCAATCATGAAAGCGCAAAATTCTCTCTTTTAGATTTACGGCAATTTATTTCCTGCTGCCATGTACAATGCATACCATTCTTCTCTTGTAAGACGTATCTCTGAAGCTTTACTGATCTGTGCGATTCTGTCTTTGTTTGTAGTCCCGACAATTGTCTGGATTCCTGCCGGATGACGCAATATCCATGCAACAGCGATTGCACTGTTTGTCACATTATACTTCTCTGCAAGATTATCAATTACCTTGTTTAATTCTGCAAATTTTTCATTTCCTAAAAAGATTCCTTCAAACATACCATATTGGAACGGAGACCAGGCCTGGATCGTAATATCTTTTAAACGGCAATATTCTAAAACTCCTCCATCACGATTGATTCCACTATCATTATACATATTTGCATTGATCCCGGAATTAATCATCGGACAGTGTGCGATACTAAGCTGCAGCTGGTTGATAAGTAACGGCTCATCACAATATTTACTAAGAAGCTCCATCTGCATTGGTGTCTGATTGCTCACTCCGAAATGACGTACTTTTCCACTTTCTTTTAATATACGAAATGCATCTGCAACTTCTTCTGGTTCCATCAAAGCATCTGGACGATGTAATAATAAGATATCAAGATACTCCGTATTTAAACGTTTTAAAATGCCATCTACGGAATTTAAAATATGTTCTTTCGAAAAATCAAATGCTATTCCCGGTCGGATAGAACATTTTGACTGAAGGATTATTTTTTCTCTCAACGATGATGTCAGTACCTGTCCAAATAATTCTTCACATCTTCCTTTCCCATAAATATCTGCATGATCAAAAAAGTTTATCCCATGTTCTAATGCAGTATTTACCCAGCCTTTCACTGCATCTGCATTTTCTAATTCTACAATTCGCATACATCCCATGCCTATTTCAGGAATGCTTAAGTTTGTGTTGTTCAAAGTTATTGTTTTCATGTTAATTCCTCCTTGTATTTGAATAATTAATGGCATAAATGACATGCTTCGCATGCTGATGGTGTTGCAGCACAACCACCCAAAGCCGTTTCCCTTAGTTCTGCCGGAAGCCGTTTTCCAACCTTATACATTGCCTCGAGCATCTCATCGAAAGGAATGAGCTGTGGTACACCTGCAAGGGTCATTTCTGTAGCAATAAGTGCATTGGCAACCCCTGCTGCATTACGGTTCTGACATGGATATTCTACAAGTCCTCCGACAGGATCACAGACCAGACCTAACATATTCATAAGAACAGTAGATGCTGCGTCCAGACATTGTTTTGGTGTCCCATCCATTAATTCAACTGCTGCTGAAGCAGCCATAGCTGATGCAATTCCGACTTCTGCCTGACAGCCGCCGACAGCACCTGCAACCGTTGCATTTCGCATAGCAAGGTAACCGACGGCACCTGCATTAAACAAAGCCTGACGAATTGCTTCGTCTGATATTTCATATACTTTTTGAAATGCCAGAAGAAGTCCCGGAACAATACCTGCGGATCCGGCAGTAGGGGATGCAACGATCAGACCCATAGACGCATTTGTCTCCAATGTTGCCATGGCATAGATCATCGCTTTTTCCAATAGTTCTCCACAAAGGCCTCCCCCACTTGCAAAGTGTTCTGAGAGTTTTTTTGATTCTCCTCCGATAAGACCTCCCATTGATCTGATTGGGTGTTGTATAGGAGAACATGCTGCCTCCTTCATAATCTCAAGGACACGAGCCATTTTTTTATCTGTTTCCGCAGCATCACGTTCTCCAACCTGAATTTCCCTTTGACGCATAATCTCGGAGATTGGTAAATTTTGTTCTTCGCATAATCTAAGAAGCTCTTTTGCATTTTTAAAGTCCATACTTTTATTCTCCTTGATTTATATTACATCTGTACAACCATAACGTCTTGTACATGTTTATTCTGCCGGATCGTATCTGCAATATCTTCCGGAAGTATACCGTCTGATTCCACAATCGTATATGCGGTATGACCTTTAGACTCACGGAAAAGTCTCATAAAAGCAATATTCACCTGTCTGTCACTGAGACATTTTGTAATATAAGCAACTACTCCCGGAACATCCTTCTGGATAACAATAGCTGCACTGTACTCACCTGTGAAATCTACATCGACTTGATTAATTTGGGAAATGCGGACTTTCCCGCCGCCGAGTGATTCGCCTCGGATTGTCATTTGCTGACCTGCCTGATTCAACATAATGATATCCACTGTATTTGGGTAAATATCGGTTTCTTCTTCGTTAGGTGTAAATACATATTCCAATCCTTTTTCTGTTGCTATTTCAAACGAATTGCGGATACGCATATCATCGGTAGAAAATCCCATAATCCCTCCGAGAAGTGCACGATCCGTACCATGTCCTTGATAAGTTTTTGCAAATGATCCATAAAGGATAAATTCAATACGCTTTAAGGGACCTGTTATCATTTTTTGAGCAAGAAATGCAATACGTGCAGCACCTGCTGTATGTGAACTGGAAGGTCCGATCATATTTGGCCCCATAACATCAAACACGCTGATAAAAGACATCTTTATGCCTCCTGTAAAATTTTTATTTATAAAAAATTTTACCATAAATATGATTTAAAACAAGGTCGTTCTAATAAGTAAAAAATAAAATATAAGAATATAAATGAGAAAAATTATCAAAAATCAGTTCACTTTTAGAAAAAAGATGATATAATTGAGAAAAAGTTAACAACAACTAACTAAAATAAAAGGATGAACATAAGACATGACATTAAAAGAACTAGAAATTGGTAAGAGCGCAGTCATTAACAATGTCGGCGGCGAGGGTGCGCTTCGTCAGCATTTCCTCGATATGGGAATGATTCCTGGAGCTGAAGTAACCGTAGTAAAGCTGGCTCCGATGGGAGACCCGATGGAACTTCAGATTCATGGCTATGAGCTGACACTTCGACTTGCAGAGGCGGCTCAAATAGAAATTGAAGAAATCAAAGAAAGAAGTCAGAAGCATAAACGAATTGAAAGTGTTAAAGATTCAGCACATCCCGGACTTGGCGAAGAAGGAAAATACCATTCCAAAGAAGATGAAAATCCATTACCCGACGGCACAATGCTGACTTATGCATTAGTTGGAAATCAGAATTGTGGAAAGACAACACTGTTTAATCAACTGACCGGTTCTAACCAGCATGTAGGAAACTTCCCAGGGGTAACAGTAGATCGAAAGTCCGGCTCAATAAAAGGATATCCAAATACAGAAGTTACCGATTTACCTGGAATTTATTCCATGTCCCCATACAGCAGTGAAGAAATTGTTTCCCGCAATTTTGTATTGGATGAAAAACCGAAGGCAATTATTAATATTTTGGATGCCACAAATATTGAACGAAATTTATATCTAACAATGCAGTTGCTTGAAATGGATATTCCTATGGTTGTCGCATTAAATATGATGGATGAAGTAATCGGAAATCAAGGTGCGATCGATGTCAATGGAATGGAAGCCTTATTAGGTGTCCCTGTAGTTCCTATTTCAGCCGCCAAAAATGAGGGTGTAAATGAGTTGATAAAGCATGCGATCCATATTGCAAAATATCAGGAGCATCCGCTTAGACAGGATTTCTGTGATAAGACAGACCATGATGGCTCTGTGCATCGATGTATTCATGCAGTCATTCATTTGATTGAAGATCATGCCGAAGCCGCAAATATTCCTGTACGTTTTGCGGCAACAAAAGCAATCGAGGGTGATCCTCTGATTTTGGAAAAGTTAAAATTAGACCAAAACGAAACTGAAATGTTGGAACATATCGTTCAACAAATGGAAACTGAGCGTGAAGTAGACAGATGTGCAGCGATTGCTGATATGCGATTTGACTTTATTGAGCGTTTGTGCGAACAGACTGTTATAAAACCTAAAGAAAGCAAAGAACGTATCCGAAGTGAAAAAATTGACCGTATCCTAACTGGAAAATATACAGCGATTCCTTGTTTTATCGGAATCATGGTACTTGTATTTTACTTGACATTTAACGTAATCGGTGCATGGCTGCAAGGGATATTGGAGCTTGGTATTAACAAAATTTCAGCTCTTGTAGATGCAGCATTAACTGCAGGCCATGTCAATAATGCAATCCACAGCCTTGTAATCGATGGAATCTTTACAGGTGTTGGAAGCGTACTAAGTTTCCTTCCGATCATTGTAACCTTGTTCTTCTTCCTTTCTTTAATGGAAGACAGTGGCTATATAGCACGTGTTGCATTTGTAATGGACAAATTATTGCGTAAAATCGGACTTTCTGGACGAAGCATTGTACCAATGCTTATCGGCTTTGGCTGTACAGTTCCGGCAGTTATGGCAACTCGTACATTAACAAGTGAGCGTGATCGTAAAATGACGATTTTGCTGACTCCTTTCATGAGCTGTACTGCGAAATTGCCAATTTATTCCTTTTTTGTAAGCGTATTTTTCCCAGGAAAAGGTGGATTTATCATGGCCGGCTTATATCTGTTAGGCATTGTAGTCGGAATCCTGATAGCACTTTTATACAATGGAACATTATTTAAAGGAGAACCGGTTCCGTTTGTAATGGAGCTGCCAAATTACCGCTTACCAGGAGCAAAAAACGTAATGCAATTATTATGGGAAAAAGCAAAAGATTTCCTACAGCGCGCATTTACTGTAATCTTGTTGGCAACAATTGTCGTATGGTTCCTGCAAAGCTTTAACGTTCACTTGAATCTTGTAAATGATTCTGCAGACAGTATGCTGGCGATTATCGCTGGATGGCTTGTACCATTATTCAAACCGCTCGGCATGGGAGATTGGCGCATTTGTACTGCATTAATCAGCGGATTTATGGCCAAAGAAAGTGTTGTATCAACATTAGGTGTATTGTTCGGAGGAAGTATTAGCACAGTATTATCGTCAGCAACTGCTGCCTCCATCCTTGTATTCAGTCTGTTGTATACACCATGTGTAGCCGCAATTGCTTCTGTCAAAAGAGAACTTGGCAGCAGATGGGCAGTCGGCGTTGTAATCTGGCAGTGTGTAATTGCCTGGGTTGCTGCATGGATCGTACATGTGATTGGAATGGTAATTTAGAGCCTGGAAGAACCATTTGGGGACGGGGGTTAATGGCTTTTTGCTACGCAAAAAAGCCATTAACCCCCGTCCCCAACTGGCTCTCCCGTCCCCAACCGGCTCTCCAACTTATAGATACTTCTTAAGATTCTCTAAAACACACCTATACGCATTTGCATACATATGTACACCTTCTATCGTATACTCCTCTTTTAAATTTCCATTTGCATCTGTCAATCCATTATTCACATCGATATATGTATAGCCAAATTTATCGGCCAGTTTTTTGACTTCTTCGTTAGCTATCGGTATATTTGTATTATTTCGATTTTTAAACATCGTTCTACCCCATTCCCCCTCTGGCAACGGAGCATCCTCTTTTACAGGATAATATGCCATCATATACACCTGTGTTTCTGGCAATTTTTCTTTAATTTGCACCAGAATCTTCTCATAATTTGTTATGGTATGTGTAAGTGCTTCCTCAAAAGAAATCGACGGATTACTAATATCATTTGTTCCAATATTAATAAAAATCTTAGACGGCTCTGTACCAAACACCTGAACATCCATGTTTTCTAACATATCATCTGTTGTGAACCCGCCAACTCCGCGGTTGTAAATAATATAATCCATTTTCTCAGTCATTAACAATTCGTTTATCGGAAACTGTTCCATCAATGATGACCCTGTAAAAAGGATTTGTCCCTTTACAACCGTTTCATTTAAAATACGGTATTTGTCAATTTTATCTTTCTGCTCCTTCTTAAAAAAACCTTGAATCACATCTAACTCACTCATAATTTTCCTCCTTCATTTTCTTTAACTCCGGCATCACAATTGCCAGCATTGTAATAAAACACAAACTTCCTCCAATTACATTTGATATCGGTTCTGCTAAAAACACACCTCTTGTTCCCATGTGAAATGTATATGGAAACAAATATGTTAATGGCACGACTATAAATACTTTTCTAAGTAACGAAAAGAAGATTGCCTGTTTCTTTTTATTTAATGATTTAAATACCGTCTGTCCAATATATTGCAGATCCATAAATATAAATGCTGCAAAATACAACTTCAATGCTTCTACGGCATCTACCAGTAATTCTTTATCCGAACTGAAAATTCCGATTAAAAATTCCGGTGCAAAAATAATCACACTCCAAATGATTGCCGTATAAATAAGAATCATACAAGTCATTACTCTAATTGCTTTTCTAACACGTTTTGGACGCTGTGCTCCATAATTGTAGCTTAAAATTGGAGAGGTTCCTTCATTCATAGCATAAATTGGTGTCTCTACCATCTGCCGGATGCTTGATACAATTGTCATCACTGATATATAAACATCCCCTCCGATACCTGACAGCACACTGTTGCAACATATTGTTACTAAACTATTTGTCAGCTGCATAATAAATCCTGCACTACCAAGACTCACGATATTTTTTGCATCTGCTCCACATACTTTCCATTCTGCCTTGGAGAGCATTCGAACTTTTAGCTCCGATTTCTTTCTTAAAAAATAAAATACATATGCTGCTGATAAAGTCTGTGAAATAATCGTTGCAATTGCAGCTCCTTGTATTCCTAAATGCAATCCAAATATAAATAATGGATCCAAAATTAAATTGGCAACTGCTCCAATTGTTACAGACAGCATGCCTGATGTAGCATAACCTTGTGCATTAATAAACGGATTCATCCCTGTTGCAATCATGGATGGTACTGTTCCTATCAGATAAATCATCATATATGGATACGCATAAGATAACCCTTCCTCTGATGCACCAAATAATACCAGTATCGGACTTGCAAACAACATGCCGATTACCATCAATACCACTCCACAAATGCACATCATTGAAAATGATGTATTCATAATTGTTTCAGCCTTTTTTGTATCTCCTTTTCCTCTATTAATAGAAAATAAAGGGGCACCGCCACTTCCGAACAAGTTACTGAATGCTGTGATAATCACAATAATTGGAAAACATAAGCCCACCGCTCCGAGTGCTGTTGTTCCGACTTCTGGAATTCTGGCAATGTAAATTCGATCCACAATATTATACAAAAGACTCAATATCTGCGCCACCAGCATCGGTAAGGCCGCACCTAAAATATTTCCTGTAATTGTTCCGTGTTCAAAATCAATTCGTTTCATACTCTCATTCCTTTTTTGCTTTCTTTCCTTGACTCCAAGTATAACACAGATTAAAATATATAAAAAATATTGTTTTTATATAGCAATGCAACAATATTTATATGCCTTTTTCAATAGGAGAAAATTATATGGAAATCAAACAATTAGAATACTTTCATGCAATTGTAGATGAGGGAAATGTCAGTGCTGCCGCCAGAGCTCTGCACATGACACAACCACCATTAAGCTACCAGATGAAAATGCTGGAAGAAGAATTACAAGTACAGCTTTTTATCAGAGGTACAAAAAGAATTACTCTAACCGAAGCCGGTAAAGTGCTCTATGCCAGAGCCACCAGTCTGCTTACTATGACGGATATTACCAAACGTGAAGTAATTAAGGCAAGCCAGTCTGCTACTCTCCATATTGGTCTGACACCTTCCAGTGTTTCCATTATGTCTGATTACTTAGTTCGTTTTGCTTCAAAATATCCTGATATTCACTTTGATATACATGAAGGTTCTACATTCGCTTTAAAAAATGAATTAGAAAATGGCCTGGTAGATATTACAACACTTAGAACACCGATTGTGTTAAATGAATGCAACACCAGCGTTTTACTACAGGAGAATTTAGTAGCAATGGCAATCCCTGGCTTTTTTGATATTGGATATACAAATATTTCATTAAAAGAACTATCACAAAAATCCTTGATACTTTCTCATCGCTATCGCAAATATATTATATCTGCTTTTGAAGATAATGGATTAACTTGTGACATATACTGCGAATGTGAAGATGCCAGAACCGCCATAACTTTGGCCGAACATGGTTTAGGGGTTGCCATCCTCCCTTCTTCCATGAGAGAACTCAACCCCTGTCTTTATGCTTATTCTATTAAGGATACGAACCTCTCGACAGAAATTCTCCTTGCCTGGAGAGATGAGCGAATTCCGGTTGAGGTAGAAAAATTTTTATCTGAATTAAAATAACTTACAATTTCACGTCATTATGTTTTAAAATTTCTTTCACTTTTTCTTCTGTCATATCTGTAATCTTTGCAATTTCTACAAGAGGGTATCCTGAATTGCTCATATTTAATATGATTTTTCTTTTACCCTCCTGTAAAAGAAACTCTATTCTGTATTTGCACGACTGTGTTATAATATTTGCGAAAGGTGGAATTTTCATGAATACATACTATGCTACACATTATTTTAATTTCAAAAATATTGGAGTCTACCTGCTAGCCTCTCTTCTGGGACTTATCATTGTAATTACAATTGTCCTATGCATTGCTAAATTGCAAATGCATAAAAAGTTGCAAGATGATTCTTTAACTACTCGTAAAATACGTCGTTTAAATCGCGAACATCAGGCGAAAGAGCTCACTATTATCGAAAGTTTTTTTGAAATGGTATTTGCCAGCACTTCAATTCTCATCTTTTTATCATTATACTATATTCTTGATGAGCGAATTCCTGCAGTCTCTGTGTATTGGGAAAAATACCAGGATTTATTGTTGTTGCTGTTTCTCTGCTTCTCTGTCATCCTAAACGGATGGCTTGATATTGTACTTGTTCCTCTGGAAGAACTTGATTCCGATCAGAAGGCTTCCATACGTCTGGTTTCAACCTTCTATATTATATTGATTTTGCTATACATCAAATTCATTTACAATGATGATAACTATGATTCACTCATGATGTATTTTATTACACTCGCAGTCGGTCGTTTTATATACTTCGATTTTACAATGCACGATTTTTTAAGTACGATACACGGTTTTGTCCAACAACTTCCTCTACTGATATTAATGGGAGCATATTCTGGTTTCATTTGCTGGTTCGGGTTTTACAGTGGATTCCTACTCACATCAAATGGAGTAATTGTCAGTACTTTACTGGCACATTTATTTATGATCTGTTCTATCTATATTTTAGATAAAACAAAAGTTTTCCGACTCCTCTTGTAAGTTATTTTTAATTATTCACAGAGTTCACAAAATCATATTTGATTTTTCACATTTTCTTCACAGTTTTCCACGTTTTTCTCTTGACACGCGGTGCTATAATAAAACTGTAACAAGGAAATAGAACTTAACAAAACCTACTTATAGAAAAAAGTTGAAGGCTGCTAAGCGTGATTCAGTATTTGGAGGAAAAGATAAATGAATACTTTAAAAGCTGAAAAAAGAAACATGACAACAAAAGCCAAAAAACTTAGACGCGAAGGATTTGTAACCGGTAATCTGTTCGGTCGCGAGATGACAGAATCCATTCCATTGCAGATGGACAAACGTGCTGTTGACCAGCTTCTAAAAGACGAAGGAAAAGGTGGTCAGGTAATGCTCGAAGTTGACGGACAGACTTATGATGCACTTATTAAAGAGGTCGATTATAACCCATTGAAAGGTTATGTCGATGAGATTGATTTTCAGGCATTAGTAAGTAATGAAAAAGTTCACTCTACTGCTGAAGTACATCTGATTAATCTTGAGAAACTTGCCGCCGGTGTTCCACAGCAGATGCTGCATGAGATCTCATTCAAGGCACTTCCTGCTGCACTGGTAGAAAAAGTTGAAGTTGATGTCGGAGACCTAAAGGTCGGCGATACGATTCGTGTATGCGATCTGCCAATTGCTCAGGACAAAGACGTCGATCTGATGACTGATGCTGAAGCTACTGTAGTTACAATTACAGAGGTTCACGTATCTGCTGCCGATGCTGCTGAAGAAGCAGATGAGGAAGCTGCTGAATAATAAATACGAGATTTAAGCGCAGGGTAATTTATCCTGCGCTTAATATTTCTAAATATTTATATATTTTCTTTACTATCATCGTATAACTGATTTACAAATCGGCTAAACTCTGATTTTTTCCACACAACCGGCACCGGATACAAAGGATTTCCCTCTTTCTCTGCCCACCTGGCAATCTTTGAAATATCCTTTTTCTGAATCATATCCGGATATTTTGGAATCCCCATCTTTTCGTTCATCTTATCAATCCATTGAAGAAATGCCTCTGCCTTTGACTGTGTGCCAGCGTCCTCTGCTTCGATACCGCAGACATCACATAGCTCCGCTAATTTTTCATGCACAGCACTTCCATATGCCCTCATAACCTGCGTCAGTAACATCGCCATCGCCAATCCATGGGGGACATCATATAGTCCACTTAACGTATGACCTATTGCATGAACATATCCTACACTCCCTCTTGTAAATGCTCTTCCTGCATAAAATGCCGCCTGCTGCATCTTCTGTCTGGCTGTCAGATTCTCTCCATCCTGATACGCTGTATACAGATTGTCATAAATATATTTTACAGCCTGCCTGCATAAATCTCGCTCAAATTCTGTATTGTATTTATCATTCGTATACGCTTCTACTGCATGACATAATGCGTCCATTCCCGTTACTGCTGTAACAGAAGGAGGTAATGCAACTGTCAGTTTCGGATCTAAAATAACCACCTTTGGCATCAGACATAAATCGTTAATTGCTGCTTTATGATGTGTTTTTTCTTCTGTTATCACTGCCGCGATCGTAGTCTCCGAACCACTTCCGGCAGTTGTCGGAACTGCAATAAATAATGGGATCGGTCTTAATACCTTAAATACCCCCTGCAATTGTCTTATTGATTTTCTTGGACGGGCTATTCTCGCACCAATTGCTTTTGCACAATCCATTGGAGAACCACCACCGACTGCAATAATACAACTACACTTTTCTCGCTTAAATATCTCTACGCCGTGCTCTACTTCCGTATCTGTCGGATTTTGTGAAACGTCATCAAAAATATAATATGACAAATTTTCCTGCTGCAATCTTTTTTCTAATTCATCCAACAGCCCTCGTTTATGAATATTAGGTCCTGTCACGATTAAAACATTAGACAGCTTCTTTTTCTTTAAAAACTCTGGAAGCTGCAAAATAGATCCCGCGCCTTTTAATATCTTTGGCATACGCCAAGGAATTATATACATTGCAGCCTTCATACAATTTTGATATATGCGACAGTATATTTTTGTAAAATTGATAAGTCACATCCCCCTTCTTTTTTTGCTCTATCCTAGAGTAAACATTTATGTTAATATCATACGCTATAAAGAAGGGAGACGGCAACCGGATTTCCTGCCTTATGCAATAAAAGCGTTTACGTTATTGTTAAAAAATTTATATAGAATCGTTCCAATTCATCCTTCCATATCTCAGTGCCATTCCATAAATCTCTTTCTGCAGCTTAACAGACAATTGTCTTGTGTTAACTCTCCATTTCCAGTTCTTTCCGACTGTCGATGGCGTATTGATACGGCTCTTGTTATCCAGTCCTAAATAATCCTGCATCGGAATCACACAGAGTTTTGCACTACTTCTCATAATCAGGCTAATGAAAGACTTGTATAATTCCTTGTCCGGTGTTGCCTGATCACAAAGATATTCTCTTGCAAGTTTCTGTTCATCCTTCGTAATACTGCTCCACCATCCAACGATTGTCTCGTTATCATGAGTTCCTGTATATGCGACACTATTTACCGGATAATTATGTGGCAAATAATCATTCGCACATCCAGAATCTCTGGAATCAAATGCAAACTCCAGAACTTTCATTCCAGGAAATCCGCTGTCTCTTACCATATCTCGTACAGAATCCGTTACATAACCCAAATCTTCTGCAATGACCGGTTTCCATCCAAGTGCCTGCTCTACTTTACGGAACAAGTCAATTCCCGGTCCTTTTTCCCAATGTCCGCCAATCGCATTTTCTGCTTCATACGGAATAGAAAAATATTCGTCAAACCCACGGAAATGGTCAATACGTACGACATCATACATATTGAACACATAGCGAAGTCTTGAAATCCACCATTCGTAGCCGGTGCTTCTATGATAATCCCATCGATATAACGGATTTCCCCACAACTGTCCTGTTGCCGAAAATCCATCCGGCGGGCATCCTGCTACTGCTACCGGAACATTTTCAGAATCTAACTGAAACAGTTCTGGATGTGCCCATGCATCAGCACTATCCATCGCAACATAAATCGGAATATCTCCAATAATTTTAATACCTTTGCTGTTCGCATAATTCTTCAGCTTCATCCATTGTTCATGAAATTTAAACTGCATATACTGTTGAAATTCGATATCGTAATAGAGTTCTTCCCTGTAATAGTCCATTGCATTATTCCAACGAAGTCTGATATCCTCTGCCCACTTCGTCCACTCTACATCATCAAATCTTGCCTTTACTGCCATAAATAATGCATAATCTGCCAGCCACCAGTTATTTTCTGCAACAAATTTCTGGTAATCCGGATTCTCGCTGATATTACTTCTCTCATATGCTTTTCGAAGCAATGGGTAGCGCCCTTTATAAATTTTCTCGTAGTCTACTTTATTTTTTGTTGTCCCCCAATTTACTTTATCGCACTCTTCACGAGTCAGCACTTTTTCCTCAATCAGCTCATCCAGACTGATAAAATATGGATTCCCTGCAAATGTAGAGAAAGACTGATACGGCGAATCTCCGTAACTGGTCGGACCAAGAGGAAGTATCTGCCAGTAACTCTGTCCGGCTTCCCTTAACCAATCTACAAATTCATATGCACTTTTTGAAAAACATCCAATGCCGTATTCAGATGGCAAACTACTGATTGGCATTAAAATACCTGCAGCTCTTTCATTCATTTTTAATCTCCCTTTCTTTTAAAACCTTTAATTAAACTTCTATCATGACTCCATAGTGATCGGATACAACCGGATAAACCTTTCCATTACAAACAACCTTTGATGAATGAACTTGTTTCTCCTGATTACAGAAAATATAATCGAGTCTCTTTTCATTTTTCAGATTGCTTCTGCCATCGGATTCACGCCAGCCATCAATTTCTTCTTCCACCGTAATACCATCATCCTTTTCTTCTGCTAACACATATGTATCCTTCCATCCACTGTTACAGATTAATTCGTAACCTTCCCCTTTTATATTATCCAGACTGTTAAAATCTCCCATAAGCCATATCGTACTTTCTGCAAATTCTACATCACTAAGTATCTGTTGCATCTTTTTGTGCAACCGTTTGCATTAATTATAGTCAGAATTTTATGATATTTCAATTCTATTTTCTAATATCGCATTTCTTTCTCTTTTTTCCACAATTTACCATTCTTGTTTTTGTGCATTTTTCTAGTTTCATTTTTGTCATTTTGAAATATCATACAATTTATTATCTATGCTTTTGTTACTATTGCTCAACATTTCCGTCTTTTCATTTTCAGCTCTTTTGCATAACTCATGCAATTTCTTATGCAATGCATTTGACATTACTATTTTCTTTCTTTAAAATACTATTTATAACTTATACATGAAAACGAAAGGCTTTATTTATGACAGTGACAATTAAAGATGTGGCAGCTTTGGCAGGTGTATCTCCTTCTACAGTATCCAGAACCTGTAAAAACAACCCTTCTATCAGCAGTGAAACAAAAGAAAAGGTTCGAAAAGCAATGCTCGAGCTTGGATATGAACCAAATTTCCAGGCTAGTAACCTTGCTTCTCAAAATTCACGAACAATAGGGATTATCCTTCCTGCGTCTGCACGTGAAGTATACGAAAACTCATTTTATCTTGAAGCAGTTCGCGGTGTCAGTCATTACTGTAACCAAAAACAATACATGACAACAATTGTAACCGGACAGGACGAAAACGAAATATTACAAGCAGTCCGCTCCATGTCGAGAAGTGGTAAAGTAGATGCGTTTATCGTTCTGTATTCCAGAAAAGATGATCCTGTTATCGACTATTTATTTAATGAAGGATTGCTATACAGTCTGATTGGAAAAGCTACACAATACACAAATCAGAGTATATATATTGATAATGATAATCTGCTGGCAGGGCAGGAAGCAACTGAATACCTCTACCAGCTCGGTCATCGTCGCATTGCATATCTGGGTGCTGACAGCAATCTCATTTTCTCTGCTGACAGAAAATCCGGTTACCTGCTCGCACTAGCAAAACATGGACTTCCGATGCGGTCTGAATACTGTGTAGAAGTTGCAAATGTATCACAGAATAATACCGAAGAAATTTCTGCGTTATTATTACAATCTGAACCACCAACCGCAATTGTAGTAAGTGATGATATTCTTGCTGTTTCTCTGGAACGAGTATGTCTGCAGAACAAGCTGTCGATTCCGGAAGATTTATCAATCATCTCCTTTAATAATTCATTATTTGCAAGATTGACTTCTCCACAGCTCACATCCATTGACATCAATTCATGCCAGCTGGGAATTGAAGCAGCCTCACAGATTATTAATCATATTGAAAATCCCGGATTGGTTGCGACAAAGATTATCGTGCCACATCATTTGATTGAAAGAGACAGTTGCTGTAAGATTTCTGGAGAATAATTTTTCAGACTTTTATGCTCCCCTTATTAGATACACATCCTATTAGACTTTGTGGCCTGACCCACATAAGCAAAAATAGATAAGAGAGTTTCGATTTGCGTTAATGAAATCAAAACTCTCTTATCTACTATATTTTCTTCAAAAACTTTTCTTTCTGAATCTCCACTAATATAATATCGGGTCCGATTTTCCTGATACATGCAAATGGGATAATATATTCCGAGTCCACGCCAAATATCCCACATACTTTTCCTGGACCTGGAACGATAATTGCTTCTATCTGTCCACTGCACAAGTCAAAATCTATATCTACTACACATCCTAACACCTTACAATCGCAGGTATTAATTACTTCTTTTTCTCGTAATTCACATATGCGCATCGTGTCACTCCTGCATATATCACTTATATTATTATATGCAACAATAAAAATTTTGACACGGCAGCATTTTTTACAGTTCTAGAACAAATGATAAATAAAACTATTCCGCAACTCTAAAACTTTTCAGAATTTCTATTACTTCTTTTTCTTCTTTTTATATTATTTAATGCGTTTTTCATTTCTTTCAATGTAATTTATAAAATCTTCTATTATGATTTTTTCGTCATTGTCAAATTTAACATTTGGATTAAAGTAATATTGGAATTTGTCAATATCCTTACTGGAAGATTCAGCACCATCTTCCAATGATTCTGGATATATATCACTTGATATAATATTAACAGATGTCTCGTATTGTATGGATTTTAATATGCACTCAATTGTATTCTCTCTTTTACAAAATCTAAAACACGTCAATTCATATTTTCTATTTGGATTAGACTGCAATGTAACGCAAAGATAACTAAATATGTTTCTCGCATTTTCAAAGTTATCTTCCTGAAATGTCGTAATTCTTGGATTATGACGCAAAGATTTTCCTCGACCTTTTACATAATTAATCTGCTTCTCTTCCAATTGTTTTTCTAATTCTTTCTTCAAAACTCCTAATTTATCGGATATAGCTTGTGATATAGCTTCTGCCCTTTTCAAATCTTCAGGCATCAAATGATAATTTCCCGTGCTTTTATCCACCATAAAATTTTCTTTCTGTGACACTTTGTATGGCACATCTTCTATTTTGCCTTCTTCTACTACCCACAATTTGTACTCCATCTAAATTTTCTTCCCCTCTTTTAATTTATCACCAAATAATTATATATTCTTCCATTCCGCTTCCTTAAATCCAACCAACATCTTATCTTCCGTCACCAACAATGGCCTCTTCACTAGCATCCCATTTGTCGCCAACAATTTCAATTGTTCATCTTCACTCATCTTCGGAAGCTGGTCCTTCAGTTTCAGCTCCTTATACAGCATCCCACTGGTATTAAAGAATTTCTTTAACGGCAAGCTGCTCTTCTGATGCCATTCTTTCAACTCTTCATATGTTGGATTCTCTTCAACAATATGCCTCTCCGTATACTTTATCTCATGACTGTCCAGCCATTTCTTAGCCTTCTGACATGTAGAGCATTTTGGATACCAAATAAATAACATCTTGCTTTCCTCCCATCCTTAATTCATTTGATTTCATTATACTACATTTCTATTATCAAATCAGCCAACTTTTTATCATATAATTTTTTTCTAAAAAACAACTAGTGGCGACAGCTTTGAAGCTGCCACCACTTAAAATTATATAATTAATTTCTTATAAATTTTATATCTAATTTTCGATTATCCGCATAAACACTATACTTTCAAGTATTTTGAAGTATAGAAAAAACTCATTTTACCACGAATTTACCACGATTGAATGAGCCTTGATATGACCTATAAAATAACACCCAAAAGACATCATTACACCTAAATGGTGTCTTTTTAAAAAGCAGTCAATCCTAAAACTAACTGCTTTGTGTATATGGATATGAAATTGTAAACTAGAAGCTGTTTATTTTTTCTTTTTAGGTTTTGGCGTTGGTAGTTCATCATACATCACATCAAATACCCCCGTCAGAAAATCTTTATTATCAACTTCTTCCACCAATAACATTTCTTTGGCGTTTTCGTATGGAATTTCATAAGTAACTGTCGGCATATAAGAAATTGCAGACTTTGTTGGTTTTACAAGTAACCTATCATCATATATACCGCCAACGATTTTTCCACGATAATAAATAATAAATTCTCCCATCATTGCACGATATGTTATTTCTTGTAATTCTGATAATTGTTCTAAAACAAATTGTAAATAATCTTTACTTGAAGCCATTTCCAACCCTCCAATCTTGAATTTTATTATTCCAATGCTTTCTTTAAGTCCAGAACAAATTGCTTTTGTTGTTTTTTCAAATAGGTTTTTACAAAAGGTTTCATAAACCACTTTTTAGGTATCACATTTTCTGTAAAGTCTATTTGTGTTTCATTCCCTTTGTCTATAAAAACACCAATCCAATGACCTTTCATGTTGCTATTCTCCATATCAAATTCCCAGCGTTTATATGGTTCTGCAACGGTAACGGTAAATGTAGTAGCATATCCATTTTTTGTGTATTCAATAAATTGTTTGTCATTTATTATTTCTGTTTTGCTCAAATCACTTCGCCATGAGTTATATTTATCAACAGCTAAAACAATGTTCCAAACTTTTTGAATATCATTACTAATAATTGTATTTATATTTGAAATTGCCACTTTTTCATTTCCCCTTTTCAAACTGGAATTTGTCTTACAACAATTTATATATGCATAAAAAGCAATATATTTATGAAAACACCCTAAATCCAAAATCTACTCAATTCATTTTTCCTTACATAAAATGTTCTCGTATATTTCACTTCCTCACCAAGTGTTTCCCCTATCAAAACTTCAAAATCATTGATATCAAATTCTGGAAAGAATGTATCTCCATCTTCAATATTTAAATCTACTTCTGTGATATACATTTTATCTACTATTTGCAAAGCTTCCTTAAATAGTCCATATCCACCAGATATGTATACATCTCGTCCTTTAGCCAATAATAATGCATCTTCTAATGATTTAACTGAAACTAAATTATCTCCTTGATACTCTGTTGTGGTGGAAACAACAATATTCATTCTATTAGGCAACGGATGACCGATTTCTTCATAAGACTTTCGCCCCATAATAACCACATTACCCGTTGTTAACTCTCTAAATTGCTTTTGTTCTCCCTTTATTTTCCATGGTATATTACCATTCTTGCCTATAACATTATTCTTTGACCTCGCAACAATCAAACCTATCATCTATTTCATCCTCCATAATATGATGTCGTACCTGTGATTCCATCAAGTGCACCACATCTTAACAAACTCAAAATTATCTCGAACTAACCAGCTCGACAAATTCAAGTTTGTCGCTTTCTTCATATCCACATTATATCATTTTCATATCTGCACCACAATAAAATTTTATGCACCGATAATCTTACTGAACAGCTCTAACAAACACCATTTCATCACTCCAATCTGAAATTTAGGTATGAAAAAAGCAGTCAATCCTAAGACTAACTGCTTTGTGTATAGAGATATGAAATTGTGAAATAGAATTTGCCTATTTCAAATCAAAAAGAGAATTTTCATAGTCCTTTACATAGTATCGTATATTTTTACGCCCCTTTTGAATAATGGTATGTCCCTCTGCTTCTAATTTTTCTTTCTGTGCTTCAATACCATTTGGATATTTAGCATTTAATTCTCCGTTTGCTTTTAATGTTCTCCAATAGGGTGTTTCATCTTCGGAACGCTGATAACTCGCCCACGCTACAATAGAAACAAATATACCCGCTGTAATCGGCTCTGTAAAATCTGCACCACTCAATTTTGCAAAGTGTTCTCGTATTTTTCCAACCGTAATCACTTTACCATACGGAACTTTTTTCATTACTTTGTCATAGTCAATCGGGGGAGCAAAATACATTTTGTTTCCACCATATTTCTCAATACTTTTCTGGTCTATGATAATTTGAAATTTTGGCATATCCTTACTATCATGCAACATAGCATTAAAATCTTTTTTATCTTCATTTGCCATTTGTGCCACCTCCTACTTTAAGGATAGTCTGTTTCTTATTTCCATGCAATGAGGCTGTTTGAAAATTATTAACACTTTCAAATTTGTCGCTTTCTTCATATCCATATTATAACAGTTCCATATATCCGCCACAATAAAAATCAGCATACCCTTAGCATTTATGGAACAAAAATGCACACTTTTTCTTTCTTCCTCTTGATTACCCCACAACAGAAAAGAAAAAGCCCTGTCAAGAGCCTTGCCACCATTGGTGGTGCTTTGCACTCTTTACTGGGCTTTTTGTTTGCTGTATCTTCCATGCAAGAGGAAATTAAAGACCTCTGTTCCATTTCGCCTTTAGATAATCTTCATAGTCTGCTTCATTGAAGTCTACTTGTGGAGAAGTGTCGGGAATGTTGTTTCTGTTGTCTATATCCGCAAGCTGACGAAATATCCAATCATCATAAGGGTCATGGTATTTATACTCTTTGGGCTGTTCTCTGTATCGGTCTAACCCTCGCATTTCCTTATGTACTTTTATCATGCGTTCCAGTTTTTGACGCTGTATCAACTGCTTGATTTCCATAAGTTCTTCCAACTCCGTAACCTCATTGGTAATGTAGTTATGGATATACTGTATGAGTTTATATGCCTTGTAAAATGTGCATTCTTTTTCATCATCGAAAAATTCATTTTCAGACAGGTAATCTAAGGAAACATTGAAGTCTTGTTCCCGTTTGATAATATCCATGATATAGGGCTCGGTGTGGTCAATATACTTCCATTCTCCCGACAATAATTCATTGGGTGTTACTCCCAGCACGTCCATTATCTTTTCCAGCGTATCAAAGGTAGGATAATTCACGCCACGTTCAATCTTGGAAAGGCTCTGCATATTGATACCGATTTTGTCCGCAAGTTCCTGTTGTTTCATTCCTCTATGCTTTCTTATGGTCTGTATGTTCTCTCCTAAGAAACTGATTTTCTTTTCGTAATGCTCCATGACTTAGTATAAACACTCCTTTCATTGCTTTTCTTGGTATTTATAAGCATATCATACTTAATATATATCTAAAAGTCAACAAAAACTTCTTGACAAGTAATTCTAATGGCGTTATTATCGTATCAGATAGAGTGATTAAGCACGCTAGGGTCAATCACACGCTTGAGTAAGCATAGAAAAGATGTATTTTCATTTTGATAGCATGAATAAGCATAGACTATCAGACCGAAAATAAGGTTTCTGACTGGGGCTGTTCCGTTTAGCCACGAGCCTTACAAGGCTCGTGAGCGTTAAGAACGGATCAGACACAGGAAGAAAGGGAACGCCTTTAGGCGTTCATAAAGGGCGTATATGTAACACCGCCCTGCGCATACATGTCATAGTACCTAGAAACTGTGATAAATAAAGGAAAAAACACAATTTTTACCCCGCAAAAAACGGGACATACGAAAGGAGTAATGCACTATAACTACACACAAAAATTTATCCGTTAAGATTGATTACATCAGCATTGTATTTGAAACGGCAACTGCTGAAGATGTCATCATGCACATTTTAGGTTTACCGACTGACATTTTCAATGTCTATCCGGCAAGCATTAAATACAAAACCTATCAAGCACGCTGGCAGATTGGAGATATTTATGTATCGGGCGACGCAAGAAAAACAGAGGATAACCCACAAGGGTTAGGCTGTTATCTTGTTATGACCGGCAGAGGGTGTGATGATATTTTCCGTATTCTCGACAGTAGGAATTGTACTTTTGGGGATATGTTCAAACATTGTGAGCGAAGATACGGACAGGATAACTTCCACTTCACAAGGCTTGATATTGCCATTGATGATAAAAACGAAAAGCCATTTTTTACCATAGAGCAGATAAAGAAGAAATGCGAAAAAGAGGAATTTATCTCGAATAGTGAGGGCTACCACTTTGACGAAAGCAAGTTTGATGATTTCGACACCGCAAAGACTGTTTATATCGGTGCTGGTAAATCGGGATTGTCCTACCGCTTTTATGATAAGGATAAGGAAGTCTGTTCAAAACATAATAAGACGCTTGAGGAAGTCGGCAGTTGGAAACGGACAGAAATGCAACTGCGTGATGATAAGGCTCATGCTTTTGCCATGACATTCAAGGAAAGACCGCTGGAACTTGGAGAACTGGCTTTCGGTCTATTGGCAAACAACCTACGCTTTGTCGTACCAAACAGAAACGAAAGTAATAAGAGCAGATGGAAAACTTGTCGGTTTTGGGAACGCTTTTTAGGGGCTGTGGAAGTCTTAAAACTGCAAGTACCAAAACAGCAAAATTCCCTTGAAGAAACACAGCAATGGCTCACAGAGGGTGGCGTGATTTCCGCTGTCAAAAGTTTTTACTTCTTGGAAGAACATGACGCATTAGGCGGACTGGAAAAAGTGGGAACTATGCTTGATAAGGCAAGATACAGCAATTCCCTTTCCAGTAAATTAACCGCCCATTTACAGAGGATAAACCGCACCGACCTTATCCCCTATATCCAGTATGACACGAAACATGGGAAAGGGGGTATCTGATGAATAACAACGATATTCCCGTATGGGAAAAATACACCCTTACCATTGAAGAAGCGTCAAAGTATTTCCGTATCGGAGAAAACAAGTTAAGACGCTTAGCAGAGGAAAACAAGGACGCTGGCTGGCTCATTATGAATGGCAACCGCATACAGATTAAACGCCGACAGTTTGAACAGGTTATTGACAAATTGGACGCAATCTAATGCAAATGAGCCTTGTATGTGTTATGATGAACACAAGTCATATCAAGGCTCTTTCCAACAAGGAAAGGAGCAGACACCATGAAAGAAAAAAGACGGGATAACAAAGGTCGTATCCTGCATACTGGAGAGAGCCAACGAACAGACGGGAAATACTTATATAAATATGTAGACGCATTTGGAAACACAAAATATGTGTATGCTTGGAGATTGACACCCACAGACCCGACACCAAAGGGAAAACGGGAAAAACCCTCACTTCGTGAACTGGAACAGCAGATAAGACGGGATATTGAGGACGGTATCGACAGCACAGGCAAGAAAATGACGCTTTGCCAACTCTATGCCAAACAGAACGCACAGAGGGCAAATGTGAAGAAAAGCACAATAAAACAACGGGAACAACTCATGCGGTTATTGAAAGAGGATAAGTTAGGTGCTAGGAGCATTGATACGATAAAACCCTCTGACGCTAAAGAATGGGCGTTACGCATGAAAGACAAAGGCTTTTCCTACAATACCATTAACAACCATAAACGCTCGTTAAAAGCGTCATTCTATATCGCCATACAAGACGATTGCGTAAGGAAAAATCCCTTTGATTTCAAGTTAAGTGAAGTCCTAGAAAATGATACCAAAGAGAAAGTTGCATTGACAGAGGAACAGGAACAAGCCTTACTCTCATTCATCAAGACGGACAATGTGTATCACAAGTATTATGATGATGTGCTGATACTGTTAAAAACAGGACTTCGTATCTCGGAACTGTGCGGACTGACAGTAGCCGATATTGATTTCAAGAATGAAGTTGTGATTATCGACCACCAGTTACTAAAGAGCAAGGAACAAGGCTATTATATTGAAACGCCTAAGACGAAAAGCGGAATAAGGCAAGTACCATTAAGCAGAGAAACGATACAGGCATTTCAACGGGTTATGAAGAAACGCCCAAAGGCAGAACCATTTGTGATAGACGGACGGGGCAATTTCCTATTTGTCAATCATAAGGACAAGCCAAAAGTTGCGATTGATTACAACGCCTTATTTGTCCGTATGGTAAAGAAATACAACAAGCACCACAAGGACAATCCCTTGCCACATATCACACCGCATACGCTACGCCATACGTTCTGCACAAGGCTGGCAAGCAAGAACATGAACCCAAAAGATTTACAGTATATCATGGGGCATTCAAACATTAGTATCACAATGAATTGGTACGCTCATGCGTCCATAGATACCGCAAAATCAGAGGTTCAGCGTCTAATTGCATAGAAGTATTTACCACGATTTTAACCACGCTTGATAGCGAAAATATAAGAAGATAGACCTAGATATGTGAGGTTTACCACAAAAGCAAAATGCCCGTAGAGCCGATAAAATAAGGCTTTGCGGACATTTAAGAAGATATAAAAAGATAGTCAAAAAGACATATATAATTTTAAATTAATTATAACCAATCTTTAATATTTCCAACATAATTACCAGTATCCCCATCATAAATATTACCAGTATTATTATCTCTAATCCAACTTCCATTAGCTTCTGATCCCCATCCTTGTGTCCAATTATCACTTGGATAATATGAATTTGATGATCCATTAGATGATGAATCTCCTGAATAATTATTATTTCCATTACTATAGTTATAATTTTCTCCGCTATAATCATAATTGTAATTTCCAGAATTATCATAACTATAATCGTAAGATGAAGAACCATTATTTACATAAGAATCAGATGATGTAGTACTTGATTGTTGTTGAGCTTTAGCTGCTTCTTCAGCAGCCTTTTTAGCTTTTGCCTCTTCCTCTGCTTTCTTCTTTTCAGCATCTTCTTTTTCTTTCTTCTTAATTGCTTCTAATCTGTCATTATAGGATTTAATATTTTTGTCAATAGTGTTGTTATATTCCTCTAATTTATCTTTATCAACAATATTGTAATTTTCACTTTCAGTTTTAATTCTATCTTTTAATTCAGTTAAAGTTTTTACATAAGAAGAAAGTTTATCTTTATCATTAAAACTATTAATATCTTTACCAATTTCATCAGAAATAGTGCTAACGGTATCGTCATAATCTTTAACAAAAAAGTTTTTCATAGATTTAATTTTATTCGCATATTCTTTTTCACAAATTTCATCTACGCTTCCAGATTTTTTGTATTGGCTATATTCTTTTTCAAAAGATTTTAAAATTTCTAATTTTTTAGTTCTATCTTCTTCTTTTTCAAAGCTTTTGTATGTCTTTGAAATCTCCTTATTTTTTGTCTCGATTCTTTCAGCCCGAATTTTTTCTTGTTTTTGATCATATTTAACTTTTGCTGTGTAGCCTACAACGGCACAAATTGCCAAAACAACAATAATCGAAATAGGTATATACAATTTTTTATGTTCTTTAAATTTCTCTTTCATCATACTCTCCTTGTGTTTTCTTAAATCCTTAAACCACATTCCGACTATTTATCTTTATTTTAATTCTTCTTCCTCCCTAATAAAAATTTTTCATCTATAATTATATTTTTTATATCTATAGACAATTATATTACTTTTACATAAACATTACAATTCACAAAAGATATGTATTTATAACTTTTCAAACTCTCTACCACATTTAAATCCTTCACAAAAATATTCTTCTTGCACCTCCATCGCAATTCCAAATATTTCATCTCGAAATGCTTCCATTGATTGAATCGGTCCACTATAATATTTTCGAAATACCTTCATGATTTTTTCATCAATAAGTTTATTCTTTTCAGTAAATACATTTTCCGACTCTGCATAATATCGATAGATTTTCCTAATCAAATCTGCATTACTGTTTTCCGATATTTCTTTATCCATACAGTACCTCCCATTCCACTCAAGAATCTTCTATTCCTTCTATAATATCAAAAGTTTTTTCACGATTCCCGCCAATCGAATGGCTGATTCTTTTCAGCACGTATTAAATTTCCTTTTTCCGTCAATACTAATCTCTCATAATCTATCCCTTATTTTCATACGTAATATAAGGGAAGTTATCCCTTATTAATTGATTTTTCCCTTATTTTATTATATATTTTAAGGGAAAAGAAGGTGATTATAGAAATGCGTATATTTAATTATTCAAAGATCAAAGAGCAAAAATGGGATTCAGAAATACTTGGACTCATTGCTGCAATCTACAAAGAAGCTGGTAAACAAGAACTCTATTTAAAGCAGCGACCGGAGGAACTTGAAAAATTAGTCGAGATTGCAAAGATTCAAAGTACAGAAGCATCCAATGCAATCGAAGGTATCATGACAACCAACACTCGTATAAAGCAATTAGTGGAAGAAAAAACGACACCGAAAAACAGGGATGAGCAGGAAATCGCCGGCTATCGAGATGTTCTCAATATCATCCATGAAAGTTTCGATGCAATTCCTATTACTCAAGGTTACATTCTTCAGCTTCATAAAATTATGTATAGTCATATGAACAATCCTATGGCCGGACGTACAAAAAATAATCAGAACTATATCAGTGCTACTTATCCTGATGGTCACACTGAAATTTTATTTACGCCACTTGCTCCATATGAAACACCAGCAGCGTTAGAGCGAATCTGTGCAGAGTATAATCGAGTTATCGGGAATTTTGAAATTGAACCGCTCATTGCAATTCCAGTTTTCATCCACGATTTTCTCTGCATTCACCCATTCAATGATGGAAACGGACGAATGAGCCGACTGCTCACTACTCTGCTATTATATAGAAATGGATTTTATGTGGGAAAATATATTTCTCTGGAAGCAAAAATTGCGCAGAATAAGGACTTGTATTATAAAGCACTGAATCAAGCACAAATTGGATGGCACGAAGGTACCGAAGATACTGTTCCATTTATTAAATATATTCTTGGAACTATATTAGCTGCATATAAAGACTTTGAAGACAGATTTTCTATTATTGAAAAGAAGTTACCGGCAATAGATATGGTCCGAATGGCTGCCGAAAATAAAATTGGACGATTCACAAAGCAGGATATACACGAACTCTGTCCTTCTTTAAGTATTAGCTCTATTGAAAGCTCACTCAGAAAACTCGTAGCCACCGGCAAATTAAAACGCGAGGGTGCTGGACGAGCCACTTATTATATCCGTTTATTTTAATCTTAAATATCCTCATCATTTTTGATTTGCAAAAATGGTGAGGATAAACTTTTATCTTCTCATATGAATTTATTTGTCTCCGGTTTCTCATTTGTCCAAGTATTTGCCAATTTGCTTGTACAGATGCCTTTATGGCAACCGTTGTATCTGCACTGCCTTAATATTCGCTGTTGCAGATGCTTTTTTTGAGACCGATGTATCCGCAACTTACTTTTCTTTAAACTTGCAGATGCTTTTCATCCTGCCTGTCATATTAAATTGCATCTACATCACACGTTTTCGATAACGTGAGGATGTTACTCATTGAAATTATGCATCTTCAACCTACTCTTTCTATGCCTTGCGGATACTCTTCAGTAAAAATGTGCATCCTAGCTTGCTCTTTCTATGCTTTGCAGATACTCCCCACCGAAATTTTGCATCTTCAAATCTCCAAAATCCATTCTCTCAGATATCTTTCCCAATATCCTTTACGTTCTATTTACTTCACTGCCTAAGCCAATACATTACTTACCAAAAAATTGATATAAGAAATTCGAGCAAATATGGAGTAAGCGTTGGAGACACTTAGAGCGTAAATTTTTGTGTTAATGAATTTGAACGAACGTGTTTGAAGCTGCGTAGCAGCAAGTTTGAGTTCAAATTCATTTGCTTTTAGCAAAAATTTACGCTCTTATGTGTCTCCCGCTCATGGAATCTGAGCAAGAATTCTTATATCAATTTTTTGTAAGGAACGTATTGCCGCCCAGTGAACTAAATAGCAACTTAGTCCTCTACTTCAATCTTACGAATTGTCTTTTTCTGAATCTCATCTTTGATTGCATCGATAAATACATTCAAATCTTTCGAGCCTTCATCTCCGAGATATCTACTTCTTACAGAAACTTTCTGCTCTTCCTCTTCTTTTGCTCCAACAATCAACATGTATGGAACTCTGTTCAGACGAGCTTCGCGAATCTTATATCCCATCTTTTCTGAACGCTGATCAACAGAGCAACGGATGTTATTTGCTTTGAGTTCTGCTTCAACTTTGGCTGCATACTCATGATATTTATCTGAAATAGGAATTACACGAACCTGTTCCGGACATAACCATGTAGGGAACATACCTGCATATTTCTCAATCAGCCATGCCAGTGTTCTTTCATAACATCCGATAGATGTACGATGAATGATGCATGGACGTTTCTTCTCACCATTTTCATCAATATAATACATATCAAACTGTTCTGCAAGTAATGCATCCCACTGGATTGTGATCATTGTATCTTCTTTTCCGTATACATTCTTTGCATTAATATCTACCTTTGGTCCATAGAATGCTGCCTCTCCGACATCTTCTACAAATGGAATATTGAGTTCCTGAAGCATTGTACGAATATGACCTTCTGTTTCTTCCCAAACTTCTGGTTCACCAATGTATTTTTCTTTATTTGAAGGATCCCATTTTGAAAGATGATATGTTACATCTTCTTCTACGCCAAGTACCTGCAGACAGTACTGAGCTAATGCGATACAATCCTTGAACTCTTTTACCATCTGGTCAGGTCTTACAACCAAATGTCCCTCTGAAATTGTAAACTGACGAACACGAGTCAGACCATGCATCTCTCCAGAATCTTCATTACGGAATAATGTAGATGTCTCGCCGTAACGCAATGGCAGATCACGATAGCTGTGCTGTTCTGCTTTGTATACATAATACTGGAATGGGCATGTCATTGGACGAAGGGCAAATACTTCTTTATCTTTCTCTTCATCACCTAATACGAACATTCCATCTTTATAGTGATCCCAGTGTCCTGAAATCTTGTAGAGGTCGTTCTTAGCCATCAATGGTGTCTTAGTACGAACATATCCACGTCTGCTTTCTTCATCTTCGATCCAACGCTGTAACTCCTGCATAATGATCACACCATTTGGCATAATAAGCGGAAGTCCCTGACCGATTACATCTACTGTTGTAAATAATTTCATCTCGCGTCCGAGTTTATTATGATCACGTTTTTTTGCTTCCTCTAATTGTGTTAAATGCTCTTTGAGTTCGTCTTTTGTAGCGTAAGCTGTACCATAAATACGTGTCAGCATTGCTTTCTTCTCATCACCTCTCCAGTAAGCTCCTGAAGATGATAACAATTTAAATGCTTTCACACCTTTTGTACTCATCAAATGAGGTCCTGCACAAAGATCTACCCAATCTCCCTGTGAATAGAAAGAAATTTCAGCATCTTCTGGAAGATCTTCAATCAACTCAACTTTATAAGGTTCATTTTTCTCCTTGAAAAATGCGATTGCTTCTTCTCTTGATTTTGTAAATCTTTCAATCTTAGCACCTTTTTTGATGATTTTCTTCATTTCTTTTTCAATTGCATCCAAATCATCTCTTGTAAATGACTGACATTCAAAATCATAATAGAATCCTGTATCAATTGATGGTCCAATTGCAACTTTTGCATTTGGATAAAGGTTCTGTACAGCCTCTGCCATTATATGTGATGCTGTATGGCGAAGTGCAGCTAAACCTTTCTCATCTCTTGCTGTAAGAATATTAAGTTCACAGTCTTTATCCAAAACTGTTCTAAGGTCTACAACTTCACCATCTACTTCTCCGGCACATGCTGCTCGTGCAAGACCTTCGCTAATATCGTATGCAACATCAATTACTGTTTTTGCTTCTGAATACTCTTTTTTTGATCCATCTTTTAATGTAATAATCATCATTCTACCTCCTGTTTTGATATTCACTTCAAGCATTTAATACAGGGATTTTACATATTATAAAAACTTTTTCCTTAAAAATAGAAAAAACTTTATCTGTCCCTGCACTTACATGCAAGGGACGGATAAAGTCTGATTACTTTTATATCCGCGGTTCCACCCTTTTTGTTTTCAAGATGATAACAATTACATTGTTATCTAAAACCACTTCATTCATGATTATAACGGAATCACCGGACCGGATTAGGGCCACTCGGAGGTAGTCTTCAAATGATTCCCGTTAAGATGATTCCAGCATATTCATCTCTCTCTGAAACGTTCCACATTCTACTCGTCTCGTCATCGTGTTATCTTCTGACCCTCATTATAGCATTCAAATAAACTTTGTCAACTCAATTTCTTCAATTTTTTCATCTATTTTTCGTCTAAAATATTATGAAATCTTTTTATTCTTCACTATAACTTTTTACTCATCAAATTCTAAAATAACACTGTTTGCTTCCAATCCCATTTGGATATCTACCACTTTGCCATGACGTGTTTTTAATCTTTCATAACTTCGATAATTACCGCTCATTGCAATTGCATGTTCGATTGTATAATAATATGAACTAGGTAATTTTCCTTCAATTACATTTACTTCTTGTCCAATCTCAACCAATCCTGGTCTATCCATAGTAAATTCCATTCTTCTCATGACATTATCCTCCTGTAATATTTAATCTAATGTCTTATAAAATATAAAAAGACTTAAGCATTAGCTTAAGTCTTCTAATATAATGCGCGTGGCCGGACTTGAACCGGCACGGGATCGCTCCCGAGGGATTTTAAGTCCCTTGCGTCTGCCTATTCCGCCACACGCGCGCACTATATACATGGGACCTACAGGGCTCGAACCTGTGACCCTCTGCTTGTAAGGCAGATGCTCTCCCAGCTGAGCTAAGATCCCACATAACGACCCAGAAGAGACTCGAACTCTCGACCTCCGCCGTGACAGGGCGGCGCTCTAACCAACTGAGCCACTGGGCCTTATTAAATTAAATGGACCTTCGGGGACTCGAACCCAGGACCGATCGGTTATGAGCCGATTGCTCTAACCAGCTGAGCTAAAGGTCCATTATATGTCCCTTTCAGGAACAAAGCCGATGATCGGACTCGAACCGATAACCTGCTGATTACAAATCAGCTGCTCTGCCAATTGAGCCACATCGGCATATTGCCTATACTTTGAACAAATATACCTTTTATTCAATTGCACTTTGTGCAAATGACTCCAACGGGAATCGAACCCGTGTTACCGCCGTGAAAGGGCGATGTCTTAACCGCTTGACCATGGAGCCAAATTCTTTTTTTCACTTCTATCAGCGACCGAAATAAATATTACCATAATCTTTTTGTTTTTGCAAGTGATTTCTTTAAAAAAATTCACTTTTCTTATGATAATCATCTTTCATAAAAAAAGCCATAGTTAAAATACAGCTATGGATTCTTTTTAAGCTCCCCGAGTTGGGTTCGAACCAACGACCCTTCGGTTAACAGCCGAATGCTCTACCGCTGAGCTATCGAGGATTACCTTTATTGAAGTATACCTTCAAAACTGCATACAAAGTTTTTTTCATCCATCTTGTTCTCCTATCACCTGTTCTGGTTATGCCCTCGACCTATTAGTAACAGTCAGCTCCATGTGTTACCACACTTCCACCTCTGCCCTATCTACCTCGTCGTCTTCAAGGGGTCTTACTAACTTGACGTTATGGGATATCTTATCTTGAGGGGGGCTTCACGCTTAGATGCCTTCAGCGTTTATCCCTTCCCGGCTTGGCTACCCTGCCATGCATCTGGCGATGCAACAGGTACACCAGCGGCCAGTCCATCCCGGTCCTCTCGTACTAAGGACAGCTCCTCTCAAATATCCTACGCCCACGCCGGATAGGGACCGAACTGTCTCACGACGTTCTGAACCCAGCTCGCGTACCGCTTTAATGGGCGAACAGCCCAACCCTTGGGACCTACTTCAGCCCCAGGATGCGATGAGCCGACATCGAGGTGCCAAACCACTCCGTCGATGTGAACTCTTGGGAGTGATAAGCCTGTTATCCCCAGGGTAGCTTTTATCCGTTGAGCGATGGCAATCCCACTTTATACCACCGGATCACTAAGTCCTACTTTCGTACCTGCTCCACCCGTCGGTGTCGCAGTCAAGCTCCCTTCTGCCTTTGCACTCTTCGAATGGTTTCCAACCATTCTGAGGGAACCTTTGAGCGCCTCCGATACCCTTTCGGAGGCGACCGCCCCAGTCAAACTCCCCACCTGACATTGTCCCCCAGCCGGATCACGGCTGCTGGTTAGAAACCCAATACTGCAAGGGTGGTATCCCAACATCGACTCCACGGCAACTGGCGTTACCGTCTCCTAGTCTCCCACCTATCCTGTACATGCAATATCGAATCCCAGTATCAAGCTGGAGTAAAGCTCCATGGGGTCTTTCCGTCCTGGCGCAGGTAACCAGCATCTTCACTGGTATTTCAATTTCACCGGGTGCATTGTTGAGACAGTGCCCAAATCATTACGCCTTTCGTGCGGGTCGGAACTTACCCGACAAGGAATTTCGCTACCTTAGGACCGTTATAGTTACGGCCGCCGTTTACTGGGGCTTAAGTTCAAAGCTTCGCTTGCGCTAACCTCTCCCCTTAACCTTCCAGCACCGGGCAGGCGTCAGCCCATATACCTCACCTTTCGGTTTTGCATAGACCTGTGTTTTTGCTAAACAGTTGCTTGGGCCAATTCTCTGCGGCCATTCGCATGGCACTCCTTCTCCCGAAGTTACGGAGTCATTTTGCCGAGTTCCTTAACAATGCTTCTCCCGTCGGCCTTAGGATTCTCTCCTCATCCACCTGTGTCGGTTTACGGTACGGGTATGATATAAACAATAGCGGCTTTTCTTGGCAGTTAGCTCACGCTCTTCCCTACTCTTTTTCGGTCCGCATCACGTCTTCCCGTTGCCTGCCGGATTTTCCTGACAGACCGGTACCTCGCTTGCGCCGGGCTTTCCGTTCCCGGCTCGCGCTCTCTCCCTGCGTCCCCACAGTTCTGTTATATCATAGTACAGGAATTTCAACCTGTTATCCATCGACTACGTCTTTCGACCTCGCCTTAGGCCCCGACTTACCCAGCGCAGATCAGCTTTACGCTGGAAACCTTAGATATTCGGCCGGAAGGATTCTCACCTTCCTCTCGCTACTCATTCCGGCATTCTCTCTTCTTAAAAATCCACTGCTCCTTTCGGTACAGCTTCGTCTCTTTAAGAATGCTCCTCTACCAATTAACATTCGTTAATTCCTAAGCTTCGGTAGTGTGTTTCAGCCCCGGACATTTTCGGCGCAGGACCTCTCGACTAGTGAGCTATTACGCACTCTTTTAATGGATGGCTGCTTCTGAGCCAACATCCTAGTTGTCTTCGAAATCCCACATCCTTTTCCACTTAACACACATTTTGGGACCTTAGCTGTAGGTCTGGGCTCTTTCCCTTTTGACTACCCAACTTATCTCGTGCAGTCTGACTCCCATACATCATCTACGCGGCATTCGGAGTTTGATATCTCTTAGTAAGCTTTGACGCCCCCTTAAGAATTCAGTGCTCTACCTCCGCAAGACTCGTATGAGGCTAGCCCTAAAGCTATTTCGAGGAGAACCAGCTATCTCCGGGTTCGATTGGAATTTCTCCCCTATCCACACCTCATCCCCACCCTTTTCAACGGATGTGGGTTCGGTCCTCCATTGCCTTTTACGGCAACTTCAACCTGGACATGGATAGATCACCCGGTTTCGGGTCTACTCTGACTGACTTCACGCCCTATTCAGACTTGGTTTCCCTTCGGCTCCACACCTTCAGTGCTTAACCTCGCCAGCCAGCGTAACTCGCCGGACCGTTCTACAAAAAGTACGCGGTTCATCATATAAAGATGTTCCACAGCTTGTAAACATATGGTTTCAGGTTCTCTTTCACTCCCCTCCCGGGGTCCTTTTCACCTTTCCTTCACAGTACTATGCGCTATCGGTCACTAAGAAGTATTTAGCCTTACGGGGTGGTCCCCGCTCATTCCCACAAGGTTTCTCGTGTCTCGTGGTACTCTGGATACCGCCATGTCAACTCGTCTTTCGCTTACGGGGCTTTCACCCTCTCTGGCTGGCTTTCCCAAAACCATTCTGCTAGACTCATTGAATCAATTATGCGGTCCGAACCCCGGAGTGCACGCACTCCGGTTTGGGCTCTTCCGCTTTCGCTCGCCGCTACTCACAGAATCACATGTTGTTTTCTCTTCCTCCGGCTACTTAGATGTTTCAGTTCACCGGGTTCCCTTCCTAACGTTATGGATTGGCGTTAGGATACTTGAGGTTTGCTCAAGTAGGTTTCCCCATTCAGAAATCTCCGGATCAATGGATATTTGCTCCTCCCCGAAGCTTTTCGCAGCTTATCACGTCTTTCATCGGCTCTTAGTGCCAAGGCATCCACCATACGCTCTTATCAGCATAACCAACAGACAAGAAACACGGGTTGGTTTCTCATCGACACATACTAGCGTGTATGCGTTGGTAATAGGTCAATTTCTTTTAAGTCTGTTTTCTTCAGACTTTAGTTAATGTTTGTTAACATTACCTCGGATGTCTTGATTAGATATTTTTTAATCTTATCATCTATATTTCTTTGTATGCAATTTTCAAGGTACACTTTTGATTCCTTCTGGAATCAAGTGGAGAATACGAGATTCGAACTCGTGACCTCCTGCTTGCAAGGCAGGCGCTCTCCCAACTGAGCTAATCCCCCATATGTAATTCTTATTTTAAATTGTATGGGCTTAAGTGGGCCTTTCCTCCTCTATCCGGAAGGCTTCCTTAAATTGTATGGGCTTAAGTGGACTCGAACCACCGACCTCACGCTTATCAGGCGTGCGCTCTAACCAGCTGAGCTATAAGCCCATAGGATTTGGCGGCCACCTACTCTCCCACACCGTCTCCAGTGCAGTACCATCGGCCGTTTAGGTCTTAACCATCGTGTTCGGGATGGGAACGGGTGTTACCCCTAAACGCATCGCCACCAAAAGGCTTCATTATCAAGTTGTTTCTTGATAACTAAACAATAGACAACGATGCTTTACTTTTTTCTTCCTTAGAAAGGAGGTGATCCAGCCGCACCTTCCGATACGGCTACCTTGTTACGACTTCACCCCAGTTATCGGTCCCACCTTCGGCAGCTCCCTCCTTACGGTTGGGTCACTGACTTCGGGCGTTACTGACTCCCATGGTGTGACGGGCGGTGTGTACAAGACCCGGGAACGTATTCACCGCGACATTCTGATTCGCGATTACTAGCGATTCCAGCTTCATGTAGTCGAGTTGCAGACTACAATCCGAACTGAGACGTTATTTTTGGGATTTGCTTACCCTCGCGAGTTTGCCTCCCTTTGTTTACGCCATTGTAGCACGTGTGTAGCCCTGCTCATAAGGGGCATGATGATTTGACGTCATCCCCACCTTCCTCCAGGTTATCCCTGGCAGTCTCTCCAGAGTGCCCGGCCAAACCGCTGGCTACTGAAGATAGGGGTTGCGCTCGTTGCGGGACTTAACCCAACATCTCACGACACGAGCTGACGACAACCATGCACCACCTGTCTCCGGTGTTCCGAAGAAAAGCTCCCATTACGGAGCGGTCACCGGGATGTCAAGAGCAGGTAAGGTTCTTCGCGTTGCTTCGAATTAAACCACATGCTCCACCGCTTGTGCGGGTCCCCGTCAATTCCTTTGAGTTTCATTCTTGCGAACGTACTCCCCAGGTGGACTACTTATTGCGTTTGCTGCGGCACCGAATGGCTTTGCCACCCGACACCTAGTAGTCATCGTTTACGGCGTGGACTACCAGGGTATCTAATCCTGTTTGCTCCCCACGCTTTCGAGCCTCAACGTCAGTCATCGTCCAGTAAGCCGCCTTCGCCACTGGTGTTCCTCCTAATATCTACGCATTTCACCGCTACACTAGGAATTCCGCTTACCTCTCCGACACTCTAGAAAAACAGTTTCCAATGCAGTCCCGGGGTTGAGCCCCGGGTTTTCACATCAGACTTGCCTCTCCGTCTACGCTCCCTTTACACCCAGTAAATCCGGATAACGCTTGCCCCCTACGTATTACCGCGGCTGCTGGCACGTAGTTAGCCGGGGCTTCTTAGTCAGGTACCGTCATTTTCTTCCCTGCTGATAGAAGTTTACATACCGAAATACTTCTTCCTTCACGCGGCGTCGCTGCATCAGGGTTTCCCCCATTGTGCAATATTCCCCACTGCTGCCTCCCGTAGGAGTTTGGGCCGTGTCTCAGTCCCAATGTGGCCGGTCGCCCTCTCAGGCCGGCTACTGATCGTCGCCTTGGTAGGCCGTTACCCCACCAACCAGCTAATCAGACGCGGGTCCATCTCATACCACCGGAGTTTTTACCCCTGCACCATGCGGTGCTGTGGTCTTATGCGGTATTAGCAGTCATTTCTAACTGTTATCCCCCTGTATGAGGCAGGTTACCCACGCGTTACTCACCCGTCCGCCGCTCAGTCACAATACTCGTCATTCCGAAGAAATCCAAGTAAAGTGCTTCGCTCGACTTGCATGTGTTAAGCACGCCGCCAGCGTTCATCCTGAGCCAGGATCAAACTCTCGTTAAAAGTGTTTGTTCTAGTCAAGATTAACTCTAGCTAATCTATCCTTTTACTGTTGTTTTGGTTTGTTATAAACCATTCTTAAAAATGTTTCTCTTAAAGAAATTTTCAAGGATCTGTTGTCTATTGTTTAGTTATCAATGTTCTTTGTTTTGTTGTCGTTTGCGACAGCTTATTTAGATTATCACATCTTTCGCTGTTTGTCAACAACTTTTTTAATTTTATTTTTTGCTTTATCGCTTCAAGTTCATTCTCTCGATGTCTTGTTTGCGACAGCTCAGTTATAATAACACATACTTTTCTATGTTGTCAACCATATTTTTACATTTTTTTACATTAATTTTTACACTACGTTAAAACTACATTTCTATTGTCAATTCTTACAACAATTGATATAAAAATACACCTTTACTGTCCCTCTCCATTCTAAATAGTCACAAAGCGTGCGCTAGAACACTTGTTCTATCATCCAAAATATGTTATCCTCTTTCTATATGATAATTCAAAATTTTTAATTTATACAGATGAACAACTAAACATCATATAATATATCAGATGTGAGATGACTCCCACCTCTGTAGGTGGCGAATAACAAATCAGTATCAGTGGTGGGAGTCAATCCCCATCTGATGTAGCCTCCGGCAGGATCGCAGAGATGCGCAGAAGAAGTATGTCATGCATTGCATGACGCGCATCTCGCAGCAAGAATGCAGAGGCATTCTTGAAATAACTTATAGGAGAAACTTACATATGGATGGCTATAAATTTGAATCTCAATGTGCCACAATTTTAAAAAAGAAACATTTTAAGAAAATCGAAGTAACAAAAAGCTCTTGTGATCAAGGGATTGACATTATCGCATATAAACACGGAAAAAAATATGGCATACAGTGTAAATATTACACTTACCCCGTTGGTAATAAAGCAATCCAGGAGGCTTATGCAGGAGCAAACTTTTATGATTGTGACAAAGTAATTGTTATGACCAATATAACATTTACAAAATCTGCAATTGAATTGGCCGAAAAACTGGATGTAGATTTATGGAGTAATTGTCCTACTAACCGTTTCTATAGCATCCCTTTCCGTTTAATGGAAATTTTTAACCTTGCACTTTTAATTTACGGAATTTTAGCATTATTTTCTGCAAAATATTCATCCATTCATTTACCGATTTCGATTGATACGATTACACTCATTTTTGTTCTTTCTGCTTCCATATTCGGCTTATTAGGATGGAGGTTTGTTTTATGCAATCTGGTTGCTACTATATCCTGCCTTTATCTTGCGCTTCATTTAATAGTATTACCAGCACTAACTTCAGCAAGGTATACATATTTGTTTCTTCTTGCTTTTGTTCCATCTGGAATATACCTGGTACATGCAATATGGCTTTATCTCAGTCGAAAAGTTTTCGACTGAGATACCTTTCTCTTCTTTTCTAATTCAACTCCTTCGGCACATTTAATATCTTTATTTCAATTTTATTATTCAAACCAGATATCTGAATCTGTAGATGAAACACTTATCACTCCCGCTTTAAGAAGCGCCATCACGTCTTCTTTTTCCCGGATCATCCCACCGGCAATTACCGGCACTGACAATATGGGACAAATATTTTCTATCACTTTCGGCATCATTCCAGGCAGCACTTCTACAACATCCGGTTTTGCTGCATTTACCTGAGTTTTTAGATTTTCACACGCCATAGAATCTATCAGAAATACTCTCAGCACTGTAAGCAATCCTAATTCCCTTGCTCTATGTATAATTGTTGGTTTTGTAGAAATAACACCATCTGCCTCTGTATATTTTCGGATAAAATCTGCCGCAATGTTTTTAGAAGCCAAACCATGTATCAAATCCAAATGTACCACAGCCAGTTTTCCTGCTTTCTTCACTTTGGAAACAATTTCAGAAATTGTACATATATCTCCATACAAAATAAATACAACCTGGCTTTCACTTTTGAGGCAGGCATCTACACCTTCGTCATCCTTCACTGCAGTGATCACCGGCGATGCTTCTAACGCATTTAAAAATTTATAATCCATATATTACTCCTCATTTGACTTTGAATCATACCTGTTCAATAGAATTATCTTTTATTATACGTTACCAGCTTTGTATTCGTCTAGGTTTATGCTTCATTATACTCCACATTTCCGGCAGCAACGATATTGACTCCTGTATCTGCTACATTTTCCAAAATAATATCTCCTATATGAACCGGAGCTTTCATTGTCACTCCACGAAGTGCAGCAATGCACTCAAAAATTTTATCCTTCGGTATATCTTGTTCTGTTTTCACATTGATCATCGGTACTTTTCCTCCGTCAACCCGGACTGTAGTAGTTACAATACGAGTTGGATTCGTTACCTCTTTCCTTGCATAGGACTCTCCGCGCGGACATGTATTTCCCGTGACAGACAAAACTTTCCCATCTTCCATTTCTACAACAATCGGACATCCCATTGGGCATCCGATACAAATTAACTCTTTTCTTTTCATTTCTTATGCCTCCTCAATCCGAATGGTGATTTTCTTTGTTTCTGGGTATTCTTCCAGTTTCTTTTTCTTTAATATCACCTGTTCCATTTCTCCGGGTGCCATTACCTGGCGTTTTTTCTTCATTATGAGTTGTTCGTTGAAATATACCGCAACCACTTTATTTTTAAACACATCTCCAACACGAAATCGAACTGTCAAATTTTCTTCCATTTCAGAAGGTCTCACAAAAGATGGGACTGTATAGCGTACTCCACCTTCTGGATTGATTGAAAGCATTGGCGCCTGCACATCCTTTTCTCCTGCTTTTATATAAGCGGCCGCATTTTTCCCTGCTGCCGAAGCTTCCTGCGATACGAAATCTACCAAATCATGCACATGCAATACATTTCCACAAGCAAATATACCATCCACACTGGTTTCCAGTGAATCATTTACAATAGGACCTGAAGTAATCTGCGAAAGCTCAACACCTGCACTTTTTGACAGTTCATTTTCCGGCAAAAGTCCGCAAGAAAGAAGCAATGTATCACAAGTATATCTTTCTTCTGTTCCCGGAATTGGTTTGCGGTCCGGTCCTACTTGCGCAATCGTGACAGCTTCCACGCGATTTTTTCCTTCGATATCAATAACTGTATGACTTAACTTCAATGGAATATCGAAATCATCAAGACACTGTACAATATTTCTCTTCAATCCGCCGGAATAAGGCATTAGCTCTGCAACCACCTTGACCTTCGCACCTTCCAGCGTCATTCGTCTTGCCATAATCAGCCCAATGTCACCCGATCCTAAAATGACCACTTCTTTTCCCGGCATAAGTCCTTCCATATTCACAAGATGCTGAGCAGTTCCCGCAGAATAAATTCCGGCCGGACGATATCCCGGAATATTCAATGCTCCTCTGGAACGCTCACGACATCCCATTGCCAGGATAATTGCCTTTGCCTGCAAAAGCAAAATTCCGTCCTCTCGATTTGTAACTGTTACTACTTTTTCCTGCGAAATATCCATGACCATTGTATTTAATTTATACTCAATACCACGCCCTTCTACTTGCTCAATAAAACGAGCTGCATATTCCGGACCTGTCAATTCTTCCTTAAATGTATGCAATCCAAACCCATTATGAATGCACTGCTGTAAAATACCACCAAGGCTCTTATCTCTTTCTAAAATCAATATACTATCTATCCCATTATCTTTTGCTGCAACTGCTGCCGCAAGACCTGCCGGACCACCGCCGATTATGATTAAATCATATGCTTTCATTTTATTCATCCTCCAGTTCTTTATTTTCACCTAATATAAATTCTGAGCCAACACCATTCTTTCCAATCTTATCAATTGACATTGGAACTTCTTTTTTCAGAATCTCCATAACCTTCGGAGAACAGAATCCAGATTGACAGCGTCCCATACCGGCTCTTGTCCGACGTTTCACTCCATCCAAAGAACGCGCACCTAGCGGACGGTGAATTGCATCCAGAATTTCTCCTTCTGTGATCATCTCACATCGGCAAATAATATTTCCATAAGCCGGATTTTCTTTAATTAACTGATTTCTTTCTTCCAAAGAAAGCGTATCCGGGTCTAATATTCCATGTCTAATTGGATTAAAATCAAGCTTTTCTTCTGCATTCAAAATATCACTCACAAGCTCTGCAACTGCAACACCGATTGCCGGTGCTGAAGAAAGTCCTGGCGATTCAATACCTGCTGCATTGATTAGTCCTTGTACATCCGGTGCTTCACCAATAATAAAATCATCGTCATCTTCGTGTGCACGAAGCCCTGCAAAAGACGTAATCACTTGACGAAATGGAACATTCTTAACACTGCGAGAAGAAACTTTTGCAATCTGATCCAATCCATCCATCGTAGTATTTACAGCATCTTTATCTTCGACATTTACTGCTGTAGGACCCACAAGTAAATTGCCGTGAACTGTCGGTGTAACAAGTACCCCTTTTCCCATCTTCGATGGAAGCTGGAAAATCGTACTCTTTACATAATCTCCGACCGTCTTATCCAAAAGCATGTACTCACCTTTACGTGCAGTAATATGAAGTTTTCTGTCTGAAAGCTGATTATTGATTTCATCTGCATAAACTCCGGCAGCATTGACAACAATCCTTGTCTCAATCATCTCATCACCACCATTATCAATATGATGAACCTGAATTGCAAATCCTGCTTCTGTCTTTTCCAGCTTTTCTACTTTTGTATTCAAAAAGAATTGAACACCATTCTCATATGCATTTTCCGCATATCCCATCGTCATATGAAATGGACAGACAATGCCTCCTGTCGGAGCCCACAATGCACTTGTTACATCATCTGCCAAATTTGGCTCTTTTTTCAGCAATTCTTCTCTATTTAAAATTTGAAGATCTGGAACACCATTTTTCTTTCCTCTTTCCATTAATATTTGAAGTCCTTCCGGGTCTTGCTCTTTCGTACACACAACCAACGAACCGTTTCTTTTAAATGGAATATCCAATTCTTCTGCGATTTGATCCATCATGGAATTTCCTATTACATTTAGTTTTGCTTTTTCTGTTCCCGGTACTGCATCAAATCCAGCATGAATGATCGCACTGTTTGCTTTGGATGTTTCATTGCAGACATCCTCTTCCTTTTCAATTACACACGCTTTTAATTTATATCTGGAAATTTCACGCGCAATTGCACTTCCTGTCACTCCCGCACCAATAATAACAACATCAAACATATTCATTTCTCTCCTTTATCACACAAAAAAAGCAAGGCAAATAAAACGACTGCCTGTCGTTTCATCTACCTTGCTCAAATCTCTGGTATCAAATATTTATCTATCTCTTATTCTAGCACATTTTTTTCAAGAAGCAAGTCTGATTTAATACTCTATTTCTTTTAAAATCTTATCAATCATTCTTGCATTCGCAAGTGAAACTTCTTCTTTTCCACTCCGTTACAGTTTTGACAAACTACTTTCCAGGCACAACCGCCCATACCCCACCTGATTATTCGGATACTCCCGAAATCCCGGCAGCTCCCTTGCTCCTTTCCTTAAATATGCCTTCACTTTCTCTCCATACAAATACGGATCATTGCCTTTTACAATTCCCCATTCCATCAGCAGGGCTGCGCTTCCTGTCACAAACGGAGTCGCAAATGAGGTCCCTGATACTTCTTCATATCCACCTCCTGCTCTCACAGTCGTCACCTTAACTCCCGGTGCCACTAAATCAGGTTTAAATGCCGCTGTTCCTTCCCGTCGCTCCAACGCCCCTCGACCGGAAAAATCTGCATATGTGAATGTCAACGCATCATATGCTCCTACTGTTATCACTCTCTCTGCAGTAGATGGAATTGTAATAGTATCTGAGCTATTTGGAAATAAAAAAGCTGTTCCTATATTCAATGTACTCTGACTTGGCAGCCACATCTGATATTCTCCTGATACAATTTTCTTTGGTGCCAGGATAATCCGCCACACCCCTGCATCTATATATGTTTGCTTTGGCAAAAAATCAAAATAGATTTCCTGTCGCACACTATAAGGATTGGGTTCTCCATAATATAATAAAATTTCCGTATTTCCAACCTCAAAACGTTGGGTCCCTAAGATTGATGAAATAGGTCCGACACTCACCCCTGATGGATTGACCAATGATATCTCTATTTCATCTACATAAGATTTCCATATCTGTACATTCATCGTCCGTTCTCTTATCTGAACTCCCAGTTGTATTTCTTCTTCTCTGTTTTCTGTCATTTTTCCCTCAGTATGTCCTGCTGTCGTCCCCTCATTTCCTGCCCCAACACAAATCACTGTCTTCCAGACATTTGATATCTCATCTAAAAACCTCTCTAGCAGGGATGTTCCATCATGAGAGCCATAAGTATTTCCAAAGCTAATGTTAATAGCAACCGGCATTTGATATTCAATCGCTTTTCGTACTGCGTAATCTACGCCCTGCATTAATTCGGTCGTTCTGGGAAATCCATCTTCACTTGCACTCCTCATCTTCACAACAATCAGCTCACTCTCCGGGGCCACACCGGCTAATGCCCCGCCACTTGCTCTTCCATTTCCCGCGGCAATACCGGCCACTGCTGTTCCATGTCCTGATATATCCTGTGTTGCCACAATTGACTGTCTGTTTATAACATTTTGTTGGTTTAGGGCATCGTCAATCTGTTCTCTGGTATATTCCACTCCGATTGTATATCCATCCGGCGGTCTTTCTCCCTCCCTTGGAATCAATGACTGATCCCACAACGCACGTATCCTTGTAGTTCCATCCGCATTTTGAAAATCCGGATTCGCATAATCAATTCCTGAATCTATCACAGCTATCAGCACGCCCTGTCCATACAAAGAAAGACGAGTACTCTGCACCGCCTGGATGCAGGATACTCGTCTTCCATTCGCCACTTGAAAAAACAATCGTTTTGGTTTTTCAACATAATTCACTTCTATAATCTGTGTTAGTCTTTCTATCAACGATTCTTTTATTGTTATGATTGCATATCCATTTTGTAATTCAACAACACTTTCAGCAAGTTCACGAACTTTAGCCAGACTGCCTGTATATTGCACGATCAATGTCCATTCTTTGTCAATTGGCTCATATCCAACATCCAGATTCAAAGAATTTTCTCGTTCTGATGCAGTCGCATCTAATGCAAGGTTTAACAGATTCTCAAGTTTTTGGCTCGCCATAATGAACTACTCCCATTGATTTTCTATTACCTTCTATTTTATTCTTCCACACATTCCATAATGATTTCCTCACACCTCTCATATCCAAGCTGTGAGCTGTTCAGACACAGTGTATAGTTACTTGCCTTTCCCCATCTCTGTTCCGTATAGAAGTTATAATTTATCATACGTCTTTTATCCACATCTGCCATCATTTTTACTGCTTCCTGTTCACTTACATTGTATAAACGGCTGATCCGCTGTGTTTTTTCCGGCATATTACCATGAATAAACACATTAAGTACATCGTCTCTATCTTGCAGTATAAAATCTGCATTTCTTCCGACTATCACACAAGATTCTTTCTCTGCCAGTTCTAAAATAACCTTCCTCTGTGCCTCATACACGATATCCTCTATCGATTTTCCTGTAATGTCACGTCCTGCAAACGCATATGCAAATAAACCTTTCTTCGGTGATAACTCTGCACTTTCCTGAATATATTCCGGTGATAAGCCGGACTCCTCTGCAATCTGACTGATGATGTTTTTATCGTAATATGCAATTCCAAGTTTCTTTGCTACTTCCTCCCCGATAAAGCGACCACCACTTCCAAATTCTCTACTAATCGTAATAATTCTTCTTTGCATTATCATGTCTCCCTTAATTTAAAACATTTACTTTCGTTTTCCTGATCTTCTTCAAAAATACATCCCCTACGGCACATGCTATAATCTCTGTTATTGGAAATGCCCACCAGATCAGCAAGATTCCGACCTGTCCATTTCGAACAATCATAGAAAATACACCCGCAAGCGGCAATATAATAACAAGCTGTCTTAAAAGTGAAATTATCAGCGATTCCATACCACCATCCAATGCCTGATAAATTCCCTGATATGCTACATTGATTCCTGCAAATATAAAACTGATTGATATAATTCTCATCGCACCAATAAAATACTCTCTTGACTGTCCGGCGTTGAATAGAGTTGCAAATGCATTTGGAAAAATTTCTGTAATAGCTACACCCAAAATCATAAGTACAATGGTGTACAAGAGCCCGTATTTCATTCCGTCTTGAATTCTCTTTTTGCTGCGCATTCCATAAGCAAAAGCTATTATCGGTGTAATCGCATCTCTCAGTCCAAAAGCCAGGAATAACACGAACTGCTGAACCTTATAAAACAGTCCATATGCCGTCTGTGCTGATGGATTAAATTTCAAAATAAGATTCATTACATATACCATAATAGACATCAACGCCTGGGCTATGATAGCCGGAAGTCCAATTGCATATATTTCCTTTATAATTGCCAGTTCAGGCTTCATGTTTTTTATTCCATGACCAAATTCTTTATTTAATTTTATATGAAAAATAAACAACAATACAGCAGATGCTACCTGACCAATTACGGTCGCATATGCAGCACCTTTTACTCCCATTTCCGGAACCGGGCCAATTCCATAAATCATAATCGGATCCAGAACAATGTTTACAACCGCTCCTACTACCTGACCAATTGTAGAATAAAGAGAGCGTCCTGTAGCCTGCAGTAATTTTTCAAATAATGAAAAGAAAATAATTCCAAATGAAATCACGCAGCATATTCTTAAATAACTGATTCCCATCGCAAGAACTTCTGCATCGACTGTCTGTGAAGAAATATACGCTTTCACGCCAAATATACCAAATAACAAGCAGATCACATAAATAATTACTCCAAGAAACAGACTGTTTCCTGCAACTTTTGCAGCTTTTTTATGATTTCCCTGTCCAAGTGTTCTTGCGAGAAGTGCATTTGTTCCCACTCCCGTTCCGATTCCTATTGCAACCATAAGCATCTGAACCGGAAATACTAATGTCAGTGCATTTAATGCTGATTCACTCCCCACTCTCATGTTTCCAACAAAAGCACTGTCTACAATATTATAGACCGCCTGCAATGCCATGGATAAGATCATCGGGATTCCCATCTGGATCATCAGCTTATTCACCGGCATATCCTTCATCTTGTTACTCTCCGCCATTTTATAATAATTCCTCCTTTTTTCTGCACAAAAAAAATGTGCACTTATCATATAAGTTGGACTTACGCTGATAAGCTACACACTTCTTTTTGCAAATATATTTAAGAATGTCTCAACATTCTTGCTGTATGGTGGGAGTCATCTCCCATCTGATATAAAATAAAAAACGAGTAACAAAAACTGGATTTACGCTAGTTTGCTACTCGTTTGATTGTAATTATATGGTTTGTTTTTGAAAAAGTCAAACAATTTTTATTGCTTTTTTGCAGTAAATCTTCCCATAAACTATTTAATAAAAAGTTTGACCCAAATACTTTTTAGACATTATCACTACTGTCTTAGTTAAACCCAATCAATCTTCTGGCCACAACATATGCCATTGAAGATACTTTTCTTCCTGAGCGTCCCGGCAGATTCATTGTCTGTCCCAAAATTCCATACCGTATCTTCATAAATGCTCCATAATCCTTTTGCTTTAAATACTGCCAGAGTTCTTTCTTCTTCTCCAGATTTTCTTTTTTCTTAGAACGAATACATAAAATTGAAGATACTGTCATCATGATTGCAAGATAATTCAACATGTACTTTCTTAGTTTTTTACTCTGGATCCTGCGCAGCTCGTACATATCGATCATCGTCTTTGTCACGAAAATCTGCTGGTCTATCCTACTGATCATTACCTTCTCATTGACAGACTGATCTTCTCTTCCAATAAAATAACGGTAGAAATCTACATTCATATAATACAATGTCCGTACATGTGGAAGTGGGTAATATACATAAATATTGTCTACATAAAATGTATGCTTTGGCAAAGTCAACTGACAAAGCTTCAACATATCTGTACGATAAATAACGGAATGCATCAAAATATACTGTCCGATACGGAATTGTCCAATCTCATCCCATTTTAAAATCTGATTTTCCGGAAGTACATTGTCATAACGGATTACTTTTTTATGCTCCATTCCAACTTTCTCATATACATAGTTTGCAATGAGCATGTCTACTTCCTGCTCTTCTTCTTCAAAATTTTTGAGTACATTCAGAATTTTCATCAAAGAAATCCGATCTACCCAGTCATCACTGTCTACCACTTTAAAATATTTTCCGCTTGCATGTGATAATCCGGCATTTACAGCATCCCCATGTCCACCGTTTTCTTTATTAATAAGCTTAACGATTCCCGGATACTTTTCTTCATATTCTTTACCAATCTCAGCTGTGCGATCTTTTGACCCATCATTTACAATGAGAATTTCAACATCTTCGCCTCCCGGAAGAATGGATTCGATTGCCTGTGCCATATAAGCTTCCGAATTGTAACACGGAATCGCAAATGATATATATTTCATTGTTCTACCCCTATCCTTTTTCTTTTATACTCCCACAAGTATACCCCAGATTCTCTTATTTTCCAACAAATTTCTTATAATATGTCTCTTCTGGCTTGTCAACTCATATTTCCAATGTTACTATAAGGGCATGAATTTTAGGAATTTTTTTATAATTATTTTTGTCGGTTACAATATACATATGTATCATATCCGGCAACAAATCATTTCATTGGAGGACATATAGTATGAAGAAAAATGCAATTGTCGGTCAGTCCGGCGGACCTACCGCAGTAATTAATGCCAGCCTGTACGGAGTTGTCTACGAAGCTTTGAATCGCGAGGATGTATTTGGTAATGTTTATGGCATGATCAACGGGATTGAAGGTTTCCTGCACGACCAGCTGATGGACATGAAACCTCTGGATACATCCGGAGAACTTGAATTGATCAAGACAACACCGGGCTCTTATCTTGGTTCCTGCCGATATAAACTGCCGGAAGATTTAAGCGACACTGTTTATCCAAAATTATTTGAAAAATTTGAAAAATATAACATTGGATACTTTTTCTATATTGGTGGAAATGATTCCATGGATACAGTCAGCAAGCTTTCCCGCTATGCTGCATCAATCAACAGTGATATTCGTTTTATGGGACTTCCTAAAACAATCGATAATGACCTTGTACTCACCGATCATACACCTGGTTTTGGAAGTGCTGCCAAGTATGTTGCTTCCACAGTAAGAGAAATTGCTATTGACGCTTCTGTTTATGACAACAAACAATCTGTTACCATTGTAGAAATTATGGGACGTCATGCCGGATGGCTTACTGCTGCCAGTGCATTGGCAAGAAAATTTAAAAATGATAATCCAGTGTTGATCTATCTGCCGGAAGTTGCATTTGACCAGGATGCATTTATCGAAAAAATAAAATCAAGTCTTGAGACAACTTCCAACCTGGTTGTTTGTATTTCAGAAGGTATCCACACTGCAGACGGAACATTTATCTGTGAGCTTGGCAGTGAAGTCGGCGTAGATACATTCGGTCATAAGATGCTGACTGGTTCCGGAAAGTATCTGGAGAATCTGGTTAAAGAGCGTCTTGGAGTTAAAGTACGTTCTGTTGAGTTAAATGTATCTCAGCGTTGCTCTAGTGCAATGCTCTCCAAAACTGACCAGAAGGAAGCCATCGCTTCCGGTTCTTTCGGTGTCACTGCCGCAATAAAAGGCGAAACCGGAAAAATGGTCGCATTCAAACGCCAGTCTCCTCTCACACTTGATGCAGACTATGTGTTAAATTATGCAACAGAAGATGTGAATGAAATCTGTAATAAAGAAAAGACTGTCCCTCTGGAATGGATTTCCGAAGATGGCTCTGATGTTACAGAAGCTTTTCTTGCATATGCAAGACCTCTTGTTCGTGGAAATGTTCTGGTTCCAACTGATGAAGATGATCTTCCGAAATTTGCATACCGTAAATAATCAAAAAAAGAATGTGCCGCGGCACATTCTTTTTTTGATTATTTTTATTTCTCTTTACGTCTTTTTAATCTGCGGACAATTTTTCGAATCAGGAAAATAAGCAGAACAATAAGTAAAATAATTACGATAACAACTCCTACTATCATCACAAAATACTTATTCGGATGCTTTACCAGATCAATTATATTTTTACTGTCATCTACAACTTTACGTCCATGTGTTGTTGCATAATACTCTGGAACATTTGCAATTCCATCTCCATCTGTATCATCAAAAGACTGCATATATCTTGCGATTGCATCCCAGGCTTTTAATTCTCTGTCGCCTTCCATGATTGCCTGATCTTCCAGGTTTTCTATCGGATTTCCATCCTTATCTTTCGGCGTGATTGCCAGTAAGCCATATGACATACCCATCACTGACCCAAGCATTTGTCCTGTATAAAGGTCTGTCACTACATGATATAATTTATCATCTTGAATCTCTACTCTTTCACCATCTGCATCTGTCAGATAGCAATCTGTAACTTTATTTAAAATCATTCTGTGTGGGTTAAATGTAAAGTTTAACCCGCTGCAATACAGTCTTGCGGTTGTCATAAAATCCGAAATTGAAGCATCTAATTCCGCTGCCAGCTTTAATTCTTTGCCCGTCAGATACGCACTGATCAAAGGATATCCGGCAAGTCCGTCTTTTCCGATTCCCAGTGAAAATGAATTATAAACTGCCTCTACTGTAATATCGCCTTTTGTATACGTATCTCGGACTGTTCCACTAGGAACAACAGCCACGTCTACTGCATCTCCATCATAATATTTTGAATTTTCGACAGCATATACATAAGCATCTGACATGATATTTCCAAGATTTAACTCTTCATGCTTTGTACCCATATCTTGCAAACTATTGAATTCCACATTATTTTCCGCAAGAATTTCCTCTCTTGTATACCCAAAATTAGAAAGATATTTTTCATCTACTGTATCCATCAATGCATCAATCTTCTGTTGTGTTTCTTCATCTGCTTTTATCTCATCTGATACTGGAATTAATTTATACGATGTTAAATCCCATCGGCCATCTTCTTTCTGTGTCAGCGAAAGCGAACCAAGATTTCTTCCGTATTCCCCACAGGATACAATATATGTATTTCCATGTTGAATTGGCTCGTCTAACTGAGAATGTGTATGTCCACTAATAATCAAATCAATATCCGGCACTGCTTTTGCAATAAGCTCATCCTCAGACTTATCTTCATCATCCCAGGTTCCACTATGAGATACACAGGCAATCATATCCACTTTCTCATTTTTCTTAATTTCTTCTACTGTTTGCTTTACTGCTTCTATCGGATCTTTAAAAATCAGTTCACATGTCGGTGCACATGTCAATGCGTCTTTTCCAAACACCCCCAGCACAGCAATCTTTACATCACCTTTTTGAACCACCACATAATCTTTTACACCATATGTCTCAAATGCTGATTTTATCTGGCTTTGTCCCTCGCTTAAACCAGCGTCTTCCATCGCATCCCAATCTACATTACACACTACCAGATTCGGTACTGTTTCACCGGAATTCTTTGCCGCTTCCAGCATATTTGCAAGACCCTTGGAGCGATAATCAAATTCATGATTTCCCAGTGTCGTCACATCGTATCCGAGATACCCTAACATACGAAGTTCAGCTGCCTCTGTATCATATACTGCCTGAATCAGCGTTCCCATCGAAAAATCCCCACCATCCAACAAAAGCGTATCCGGATTGTTCTTCTTTTGCTCATCAATCAATGTCTTGATTTTCGCAAAACCTCCCACTTCTTCCTTCTCACCATTTATAACTGTTGAGAAGCTGTTTAAATGCGAGTGTGTGTCGTGGGTAAATAATACATCCAGTTTCTTTGCCCCATCCGCTGCCTGAACTGAAAATCCCAACAGCAATGGAATCAGCATTGTGACCGAAAGTATATATACCACTACCTTCTTCCATTTTTTCATATTGCATTTACCTGCCTCTTTTTATATTATTTATTAATTTTATCATTTAATTGAGGCAATAGCAATAGACCAACAGGGGAACCAACAGGGATGGGGATGAACCAATGGGGACGGATGAACCAATGGGGACGGGGATAAGTGGCTTTTTGCCTGAGCAAAAAGCCACTTATCCCCGTCCCAATAACATTTAGTTAAGCTTTTTTCAATTAATAGTTGACAAAATCGTAAAAATGTGCGGCACCTTACTGATTATTATAATCAGTAAGGTGCCCTTTGAAGTTAGATATATTTTTACTTCAAGGAGGTACCACACATGTACATGACACCAGCAACTATTCGAAAACGTTTCTTCTCTGTTCTTGAAACAGCAGAGAAAAATATTCATTTGTATGTTAATACTCCAGGTTCAGATATGACCAGACACAGACTCTGTCCTTTTTCTGACACGGTAAAATCTACTCTCTGCCTCACCATGAATAGGACAAATACAGAATTATTTAACTTTTTTATGTCCCAAAACAAGAAAGTTCCATCTAAATCAGCTTTCACACAACAGCGAAAAAAACTAATTGCTGATTTTTTCCCGTATCTTTTAAAATCTTTTAATGAAAAAATTCCTTTTACCAAAACGTATAAAGGGTTTCATCTTGTTGCAGTAGATGGTTCTGATATTAATCTTCCTACTAATAAAAATGATTTTGAATATCGTATAAAACAGGCTCGAAGTGACAATGTGTTTTTTCAGATGCATTTGAACACTTTGTTTGATATCTGTGAAAACAGGTATATTACTGCTGTTACCCAACCACGCCCTAAAATGAATGAAACACAGGCTTTCTGTCATATGGTCGATCACTGTAATCTGCCAGAAAATACGATACTTATCGCAGATAGAGGATATGCCTCGCTAAACACAATGGCTCATTTAATTGAAAAAAAGAAATTTTTTCTCATTCGCTGGAAATCTCCGTCTGCACCATCTGCTTTTCTGAAAGATATTTTGCCAGCTGAAACAGAATCAGATAGAGAGATTGTTTTGGACGTAACAAGATCGAAAAAAAACAAGCATCTTTGTCATGGGGATAAAATGAAAATAGTAAAAAATAAAAGAACCTTCGAGCCGATTCCGATTGATGATAAGAAAAGTGTATATACCATGAAAATTCGATGCACCTGTATACAACTTGAAAATGGAAACTACGAATATTTGATTTCTAATTTACCATTAAAAAATTTTTCTGCACTGGATCTACGAGAACTTTACTGGAAAAGATGGTCTATTGAAACTTCTTTCCGACGCTTAAAATATGCGCTTTCACTAGTGTATTTACATTCGGTTAATCGGGAACTGATTATTCAAGAAGTATATGCAAAACTTATTATGTATAACTTTGCCTCACTTCTTCACACCTTTGCTACAGAAGAAAAAAAGAAAGAGCAAGGAAAGAAAAAAAGGAAATATGAATACAAAATATCCTTTGAAGATGTTCTTCCTATTGCACGAAGATTCATAAAACATCGAATGACGAATGATATAGTAAAAGCTCTAATGCTACGACATCAAACAGCTATTAGGGTGAAACAACAGACCGCTCGACAGGTCAGATCACAAACTGTAAAGCCGTTAAACAATAGAGCTTAACACAAGATATATTATATTGTATTAATCAGGCAGAAGCAAGGCTCTGCCTGATTATGGTGCAAAAAAATATTTTCTTATAAAAATCATCTACTTTTATGATAATAATACTTTTTAAAAGCTTAGGGAAGAGAACTTCAATAGGTTCATACTATGATGAAAAAAGCTTAACTAAATGTTATTGTCCCCGTCCCCATTGGTTCATCCCCATCTCTATCCAGGAACATTCTTTTTTCGGATTACCGGTTCCGGTGCTGTTTTCTGATACCTGCAGATACTAAGCAGTAATCCAAGCAAAATATAAGAAGCCAGGATTCCTGATCTTTCCGTCCCAAAAAATGGACAGTAGATTCCCATCTCACCAACTCCACCCAGATTCTCTAAGATAAAAACAATTGCCTGAATCAGGAACAACGCCGTGCATCCTGTTCCCATCACCATTCCAAGCTGGTTCTTCTGATTTAACGAAATCTTGGCAAACCGAAGAATCAGAACTACCAGACAAAGAACCAACAGAATACCTGCTAGGATTCCGTAAGCAGCTACCACACTTGCAAGCAGATGGACTCTTCCGTCTACGTATGTCAGAAGTTCTTTAAACTGCGGATTGCCATGAAATGCTGAGCTTCCGGAAATCATTTCCCGAATCACATTGACTCTTGGGAAATCTACTGCATAATCACCGATCGAGAAAATAGCCGCTATACGCTCTTTCTGGTAAGCCATGCCAAAACACCAGATGCCTCCTGCAAGCAGTACCGGTATCAGAACAACAACTACTCCGATTCCCGTAAGTACTGCTTTTTTACAAACCTGAAACCAGCCTTTGTAAACAGCCGCCGCCAAAACCACACAATAAACCACTTCCAGTATCATTGCCGCAATCAGGCTCTGGCATCTTATGATCAGAAAATAAGACGGAATGATCATCCAGAGGATTGCCTTTAAAATTCCTCGGTATCCCTGACCTCTGTAACTATATAATATCGCTGCAAACAACGGAATTGTCAGCCAGAGCAAATCAATCAGATTCAATACAATATTTCCGAAAGGCATTATGATATATCTTGTTGACCCATACATTTTCGCACCGGCGACCTGCAGTCCAATGAAAAGTAACACCTGATATGCGATCAAGATTGGTTTTGCATAAACCGCAATCCTCGTATAATCCATATAGCAAATGCCGATCATCAGCACAAGTCCGAGTAAAAGTGCCGGCAGTTCCAGAGATGTATGCCAGCTCGATGACGCTCCTACCCAGAACAATTCTTCTGTTTTTCCCGCACTCTGCTCAATACCTAAAACGGTCTGATACATAACACTTCGTAAAAGATAGCCTGCAAGACTTAATCCAACGATCAGTGCGATCATCCCCCACGCCATTGTCGGCCGGTGGATTCTGTCCATCTCAAGCCCGACTTCTACCGGATCTCCCATCTCTCGAATCGCAGCTTCTTCCGCTTCTGTCTGACCCATTCCCTCACCTAGGAATTCTGCTTTCTGATCCTCAATGTGATCATTGATTTCCTGTTCTATCGTCGCTCTTGCCATCTTACAGCGAATCTGTTCTGTTAATATATGCAAATACTCCTCTCGTCTCATCAAACATCACCCCTTCTAACAAACCGCTGCATTTAGCACATTCACTACAGCTGATGAATAAATTTCCCACTCTTCTTTCTTCTCTGCTAAAACTTTCCTCCCAGTTTTCGTAATACTGTAATACTTACGGACCTTGCCGCCAACCTCTTTCTCATAGACCGTCAGATATTTCTTATCTTCCATCCCATGAAGTAATGGATATAATGTTCCTGCCTTTAATTCAAATACATTCTGGGACTTTTCTCTTAAGGTCTCGATCATCTCGTAACCATACATATCCTTTTCAGATAAAAGCTTTAATAACAACATCGTTGTGCTTCCTGATACCAGACTTCTATCAACTGCCATAACAATTCCTCCTAATCTTCTGATTTCACGTTAACCGTACACTTCTTAACATTCTCATTGCAAAATGACGCGCACCTCTGCAATCCTGCCGGAGGCTATATCAACTGGGGGATTGACTCCCAGCTGATATATCGGTTATCTATATATCTTAGCTTGATTATATATCGACTATCTATATATGTCAATAAAAGAATCCTCAATTCTTTACATTTTCAATATATAAAAAAAACAAACAGACAGTAATTGTAAGCTAGCAACAAAAAAAAGACCAATGAATACAATCATTGATCTTTTCCTACAGTGAGCGTGCGGGGATTCGAACCCCGGACAACTTGATTAAAAGTCAAGTGCTCTACCACCTGAGCTACACGCCCATATTAAATTATTTTGATTAACCGAACTTGTATAATCGGCAAATTTTCTTTTGAAAAGGGTGGGTAGTGGGACTCGAACCCACGATATCCGGAACCACAATCCGACGCGCTAACCAACTGCACCATACCCACCATACCGAGCCTGGGGGGATTCGAACCCTCGACCTACGGCTTAGAAGGCCGTTGCTCTATCCAGCTGAGCTACAGACTCATATCATATTCCCCTTTTCTCTGGTTTCCTACGAAAACTCCGTAAGAAAAGCGGGTGATGGGAATCGAACCCACGTATCCAGCTTGGAAGGCTGGTGTTCTACCATTGAACTACACCCGCAAAGTCGGGGTGACAGGATTCGAACCTGCGACCTCCTGGTCCCAAACCAGGCGCTCTAGCCAAGCTGAGCCACACCCCGATATTAACATTTTTATTCAGATTTGCATCATTCTTATGAACTCTATGCCACAAATCTGGCTTACTGCGGATGACAGGACTTGAACCTGCACGTCGTAAACACTAGATCCTAAGTCTAGCGCGTCTGCCAATTCCGCCACATCCGCATATCTCCTCTAATATGTGATGGAGAAAAAAATAGAACAAACAGCACACTGCTTGTTCCAGTGAGCGTGCGGGGATTCGAACCCCGGACAACTTGATTAAAAGTCAAGTGCTCTACCACCTGAGCTACACGCCCTCATAAAACTATCCTAATTATTCAGGTAAAACTGGGCTAGCTGGATTCGAACCAGCGAATGCAGGAGTCAAAGTCCTGTGCCTTACCGCTTGGCGATAGCCCATCAAAGACTTCTATCGACACCGCTTATTTAACTGGTGTTTCATCCATTCTTAAGAAAAGGGTGGGTAGTGGGACTCGAACCCACGATATCCGGAACCACAATCCGACGCGCTAACCAACTGCACCATACCCACCATACCGAGCCTGGGGGGATTCGAACCCTCGACCTACGGCTTAGAAGGCCGTTGCTCTATCCAGCTGAGCTACAGACTCATATCATATTCCCCTTTTCTCTGGTTTCCTACGAAAATTCCGTAAGAAAAGCGGGTGATGGGAATCGAACCCACGTATCCAGCTTGGAAGGCTGGTGTTCTACCATTGAACTACACCCGCAAAGTCGGGGTGACAGGATTCGAACCTGCGACCTCCTGGTCCCAAACCAGGCGCTCTAGCCAAGCTGAGCCACACCCCGATATTGTGCTTTGTTTCCGTCTCATCCGTAAGACAAGAGTTATTATATTGCAAGGAAAAGGAAAAGTCAACACCTTTTTTTATTTTTTTTATTTTTTTTATTTTTTCTTTTTCTGGTGTCTAATGTATCTATATCCTGGGTTTATTCACTGTCGTAGATGTTCTTTGGGCAACTGATGTATCTGCACTGCCTTGATATTTGCTTCCACAGATACTCTTTTTCAGGCCAATGTATCTACAACTTGCTCTTCTTTGAACTTGCAGATGCTTTTCAGCCTGCTTGGCCTGTATAATTGCATCTGCATCTTGCCTTTTCTAGAACTTGAGGATACTTCCTTCGCAAATTTTGCATCTACATCACACGTTTTCGATAACGTGAGGATGCTCCTCAGTAAAATTACGCATCCCCAACCTACTCTTTCTATACCTTGCAGATACTCTCCAGTAAAATTCTGCTCTTTCATTCATCAAACACGCGATAACGTACTGTAAGAAAACATCAGATATGTATTTCCCGCTGACGGAGTCTGACAAAAATTCATATCTGATGTTTCTTATAAGACCTTATCACTACTTAATACCCTAAATATCAAGATAACGCTCTTCAAAATTCATCTTCCCATCCGGTTTCACATCAAGAAGCATATAACTTCCCTTTCTTCCAATCTGTCTTGGGTACGACAGACTTCCCGGATTAAGAAGCGTAATTCCATCTTTCTGTTCAAAATACGGTTGATGCGTATGCCCGAACATTACAATATCCGCGCCTCGCACCTTTCCTTCTTCGAGAATCTGCTCTTTTGTCATAGATACAGAATAATTATGCCCATGCGTAATAAATGCTTTTTTATTTCCTATATAGAACTCATCCTCTCGTGGCAGCTGTGAAAAAAAATCATTATTTCCTGCCACAATATGTTTTTCACATTCTACTACTGCTTCAATATAATCTTCTCCACCCTCTACATCACCAAGGTGGATAAACATATCAATTTTGCCTGCATCTTCCAGTGCCCGATCAAGATTGTAATGTTTTCCATGTGTATCACTGACAATTAATACTCTCATTCTGTTACCTTTCCGTATTTCTTTTCAATCATTTCACGCATTTTACGAAGTGCTTTCCCTCTATGGCTCAATTCATTTTTCATCTCCGGATCCATCTGGGCTGTTGTACATTGACACTCCGGATAATAGAAAATCGGATCGTAACCGAATCCATTTTCCCCCATAATTTCATGCGCAATTCTTCCCTCAATAGTTCCTCTGGCTGACTCTACTGCCCCATCAGGGAACACAGCGCAAATAACACATACAAAACGTGCAGTACGTTTCTCATCCGGAACGCCTTTCAATTTGTCCAGCAACAGATTATTTTTAATATCATAAGAAGTATCTTCTCCCGCAAAACGAGCCGAATAAACACCGGGAGCTTTATCCAGATAATCAATTTCCAATCCTGAATCATCTGCCAGAATAATATCATTTGGCAAATGTTTCGCAATTGCTCTTGCTTTAATCTCTGCATTTGCTTCAAATGTCTCTCCGTCTTCTACGATATCTTCCTCAATTCCTAATTCCTTCATCGAATAGATTGGCATTCCCAAATCTTCCAGTATCATACGGATTTCTTTCATCTTATTTTGATTTCCTGTTGCAAAAACAATTCTTCTTTCCATGTTTACGCCTCTCCTTCGTTCTTTACAGTACGTTTTGGTGGTCTTGGTCCAATAAACTGATAAAAATATGTCTTCAACATACCGTTATAAATCTTTCTATTCTTATCTGCTTTTCTTCCAAAATATCGTTCTGTATCTTCATAGCTTGTAATCATATAGGCAGACCAGCTATCCAGCTTCTGAAAACTTTCCCCAAATTCACTGTACAACTTCGGAAGTGCCTCTTTTTCTTCAAGACGCTCTCCATAAGGCGGGTTCGTAATTACAAATCCATATTTTTTCGGATGCCTAAGCTCACTGACCGGTCTTTGCTGGAAATGTATCAAATGTGCAACACCTGCATCTTCTGCATTTTGTCTTGCAGCACGAATCACATCTGCATCAATATCATATCCCTGAATATCCACTTCGATATCATCATTTACTAATTCATTTGCCTCATCAATCGTATCATACCACAGCTTTTTCGGAATCAGATTCGTCCAGCTTTCTGCTGTAAATGAACGATTCATTCCCGGAGCGATATTGGCAGCCATCATTGCCGCCTCTATTGGAAATGTTCCACTTCCGCAAAATGGATCTACAAGAATTCTGTCTTTCTTCCATGGTGTAAGCATGATCAATGCTGCTGCCAGCGTCTCCGTAATCGGTGCTTTACTTGAAAGCTGACGATATCCTCTCTTATGCAGAGATACTCCCGATGTATCAAGACCGATTGTCACAACATCCTTCATTAAGAATACACGCACCGGATAAGATGCTCCTGTTTCCTCAAACCATTTTTTATGATATTGTATTTTCATTCTCTCAACCATCGCTTTTTTCATAATAGACTGAATGTCCGATGGACTGAACAATTTACTTTTTACCGAAGCGGCCTTTGTAACCCAGAATTTTCCATCCGCAGGAATATAATCCTCCCATGGCAGGCTCTTTGTTTTTTCAAATAATTCATCAAATGTTCTCGCTTCAAATTCGCCAACCTTCAGCAAAATTCTTTCCGCTGTTCTTAAAAATACATTTGCACGGCAAATTGCCTCAGCATCTCCTATAAATGTAACCCTTCCATCTTCTACTTTTGAAATCTCATATCCAAGATCTATGATTTCCCTTTTCAGAACTGATTCCAGGCCAAAATGACAAGGGGCAATTAATTCTACTCTCTTCATTCGTTCCTCCACATCTAAATACATGCTTTTTTATGTGTGTTTATCTCAGTCGAGAAGACTCCCACCTCTTTCAGGTGGTGAGTAACAGCAAATTTGTCTCAGTGGGAGTCCAATCTCCGACTGAGATAAACGCTCCGCGAGGATGCGCAGTGATTCTGTAAAGAATGTGTCAGCTTACGCTGACCAGAATCACGCGCCAAGTCTCGCGGCTGCTCGACTTGAATTTGTTACTGTTCACTCTCAATGAACTGTAAACCCATTTTACTATAAAAAAAGGACATAGTAAAGATTTCGCTTTATTCCTTCACAACCTTTACCATGCCCTTATTCATTTGTTACTGTGAACAGTAACATCCATTTTACATTTACTTATAGGAAATCACAATCAGCTGCTTTTATTCTGATTCTCTACCTAATAGTTATCTCTTACATCATATGCATTTTTGCTCTGTGTATTTGATGCATTCTTATTTTTGGAATTTACACTATTTTTACTCTGTGTATTCGATGCATTCTTGTTCTTTGATGATGTGTTACTTGTATTTTTGTTCTGTCCATCTGAAACATCATTTCTACTTGTTTTTGGGTCACTATAATTTTTTGTCATTGTTTTTTCCTCCTAAAATATTGGTACATTGCTATTATGTCTTTTTCCGCAAATATTATTCTCAACTTTATATATATCTTTTATTTTTCACTCTTTTTCCTTTTTTTCCATATTTTGTCAAACTTTTCATGTTTTACTTGCATTTTTGAAAACTGTATATTATACTTAAACTCGTAGAAAGTTCACTTTCTACAACCCCTTATTAATTATTTATACTCCCCTCAAAAGACCGATGGCTCCCCCATCGGTCTTTTATCGTTTGAACAAAGAATGTGCAAGGCACATTCTTGCGCCTGCGGCGGTCGCTTGCGACACCTACAGAGGTGGGAGTCATCTCACATCTGATATAAAAAGCCCGGTATCGCTTCTTTCAAAGAAATACCGAACTTTCATGTGTTTCACTTTATTCTATTGTTCACGATCGGAGCCTTCCTATCAATCGAATAATGATCATTACGATCAACAATGGTATCAAAACCGGTGCCAGAAAACTTACAATTCCGCTGATAATTGCTACCACCAATACAACAATCATCACAATAAATAAAATCAATAATAATTTCTTCCACCATGTATCAATTCCAAAAACATGAACATTTTGTCTGACATAGGAATCCTCTTGTTCCGGTTCCGAATAATAACTTTTATGTCCGGACTCATATACGATTTCCTCATCCGTGCCATCCGATGCAGCAATAATAGTTTTTGCAAGAATCCATGGATCCCCTAGCATCTGGAGCACTTCTTCCTCAGTCTTTCCTTTCTGCAGTTCTTCAGATATATATTGATTATAATATGCCACATTTTCCTGAACTACATGCTCCTGCACATTTCCTTGCAAAGCACTTCGCAGCTGTTCTAAAAATTCTGCTCGCGTCATATTTTTCCGCCTCCTTCACTTTCGTTTAGAATAACATACTCTCGTATGCTTTCCAATAAAAGTTTTCTTAATTTTTCATAATATCGAAAATGTTTTTCCAAATCTTTTTATCGAAAGCCTTCTTCCTGCGGTTCATCATACAACACAGCATTTTTTTCTTCTCCCTTAATTGATTTTTCTTTCATCTGCAATATTAATTTATCTCTCTGCTGGCGAAATACATTTGCCTGAATTGTCATAAATGTCCCATATCCTATTAATGATAATGTTATAATTCCCATCACTGCATATTTTCTTACCTGCTGCCTGCTTCGTTCTTTTATAACCGGTATGTCCCTCTTCACCTGCGAAAAATCATCATACTGTCTTTGTGCATTTTCTCCGATGCACTTATCTATTATTTTTCCTATCTGATATGTTTCCTTTCTGGTCAACGCAGGTTTAATCTCCGTATTTGCCATAATAAACTGAACTGTCTTCCCATATCCGTATGAATCCATAGACACCTGCACATTCTGTTTCATCCGCACGATTGGCTTTACAAAATGACTTCTTACCGCCCGCTTCTGCAAATTTTTCATAACAAAAGCATTGCTTTCTGCCTCCAGATCCAATAGAAGCAATTTATCTTCTGCTGTCACAAGCACACTATACGGATTTAAGTAACGATAGCCTTTATTATTTCTGCATCTTTGATATTGCTCTAATTGTACAACCAATTCCTTCAACCAGGAAAATAACATTGCTTTCTCAATAACAGGCTCTCCCCGTAGTCTTTGTAACAGTAATTGTCCTTTCACGCAATCCATTGTTGGCCAGCATCTTCCTCCATGCTCCACAAAACGAATCACTTCATAATTTGCCTCGATGTTAATCTCCCCTTTCATATTCTATATCAATTGTTCAAACTTGAAATTAGCTCGAATAATAAGCAAGATTACTGTATTCAGTAATAGATTTTTAAAATGTTTAGACTGTACTATTCACATCATCTTGTAAATAGTCTTTTAATCTCAGTCAAAAAGACTGAGATTAACGCTCCGCGAGGATGCGCAGTGATTCTGATAGGAATCTGTCAGCTTCGCTGACCAGAATCACGCGCCAAGTCTCACGGACGTTCGACTTGAATTTATAATCAGAGTATTTGTATCATACTTTATTTGCATACCTTTTGCAATCTCTTTCTATAAATTCGCATAGAAAATATACAGTAAATTCTTCTCAAAATCCCACTCAAAATTTTTTTGTAATTTTTTTATTTTTTCTATTGACAAAATCATTCTTATGCACTATACTAATTTTTGTTGTGAGCGACAAGTTCAACAGCATGTGCGATTAGCTCAGCTGGATAGAGCGTCTGGCTACGGACCAGAAGGTCGGGGGTTCGAATCCTCTATCGCACGTATTTAACCGTCTCTTCGGAGGCGGTTTTTTTGTATTCGATTGCAATACCATCCCTTCTAGAAAATATAGGCTGTGAATTTTTGTTCAGATTCCGTTAGAGGGAAATACATAAGGGTGTAAAATTTTGCTAAAAGCAATGAATTTGAACTCAAACTTGCTGCTTCGCAGCTTCAAACACGTTCGTTCAAATTCATTAACGCAAAATTTTACACCCTAAGTATTTCCAGCTCTTCCTTCATATTCACTAAAATTCACAGCCTATATTTTCTATCAGTACGTTATCACAAACTTCATAAACAAAAGCGGAACCTTATTGGCAAGCGCTGGAAGGATTGTATGTGATAGACTTTCAGTGCCTGTTTTACAGCAACATGCTGGAATAAAGTATATCTTCTCCCGTCCCCGTTCCGACCGCACCTAGTATTCATAGTGCCGCTTTCTATTTTATCTCAGTCGAGAAGACTCCCACCTCTTTCAGTTGGTGAGTAACAGCAAATTTGTCTCAGTGGGAGTCCAATCTCCGACTGAGATAAACGCTCCGCGAGGATGCGCAGTGATTCTGTAAAGAATATGTCAGCTTACGCTGACCAGAATCACGCGCCAAGTCTCGCGGCTGCTCGACTTGAATTACTTCCTGTGCCATTACACGACTTGCAGAAATTATTATATATGGACTTCAGGCGAATTGGAATGAGTCTTAGAAGTAGTTAGAGAGTTTATCTTTGTTCTTAGCAAAGATAAACTCTCTTATCTACTTCTTGACGAATGAAACCTGAGCAAGAAGTCCATATATAATAATTTCCGCAAGGACCGTATAGCCAGTCAATCTCGTAAATTAAATAGAAAATCTTTCTGCCTGACTCTGGATCAGCTCTGCATCATCAAAATAATTAATCTTCATTGCAGCCTTTACTTCACTCAATGTCTGAGCTGCACGAGCTTCTGCTTTTTCACTACCTTTTTTAAGAATCTCATATACATATGGAATATCTTTCTGATACTCTTTTCTACGATTGCGGATTGGCTCAAGCTCTGCCTGAATTACATTATTTAAGAAACGTTTTACCTTCATATCCCCAAGACCACCTCTGGTGTAATGATCTTTTAATTCCTGTAAGCATGCATACTCTGGCAGGAATTCTTCAAAATACTCTGGTCTGCAGAATGCATCCAAATATGTGAATACTGTATTTCCTTCCAATTTACCCGGATCTGATACTTTAATATGTGTAGGATCTGTAAACATGCTAAATACTTTTTTCTGAATCTCATCCGGCTCTTCTGACAGATAAATACAGTTTCCAAGTGATTTGCTCATCTTTGCCTTACCATCAATTCCCGGCAGACGCAGACATGCCTGATTCTCAGGAAGTAAAATATCTGGCTCGATCAAGGTATCCCCATATACAGAATTAAACTTTCTTACAATCTCTTTTGTCTGTTCAAGCATCGGAAGCTGATCTTCACCAACCGGAACTGTTGTAGCTTTAAATGCTGTAATATCTGCTGCCTGGCTGATTGGATATGTAAAGAATCCAACCGGGATACTCGCCTCAAAATTACGCATCTTAATCTCTGATTTTACTGTAGGATTTCTCTGTAATCTTGATACTGTTACAAGATTCATATAATAAAATGATAATTCACATAATTCTGGAATCTGTGATTGAATAAACAATGTCACTTTCTCAGGATCGAGTCCACATGCAAGATAATCTAATGCAACCTCGATAATGTTCTGACGCACTTTTTCCGGATTGTCCGCATTATCTGTCAATGCCTGTGCATCTGCGATCATGACAAACATATCGTCAAATCCTCCCTGATTCTGTAATTCCACTCTTCTTCTTAAGGAACCTACATAATGTCCCACATGTAATCTACCTGTAGGTCTGTCCCCTGTCAACATAATCTTTCCCATTATTCTTTAACTTCCTCCTAGTAACTTTATTTCACAAATAATGTCTGGCGTACCGGCTTTCTGACCCCATTCGCCTCTGGTGCATATACAAACTGATACAATGTATATGCCATCAAAAATCCTGCCATAACATCAAGCACTGAATGCTGTTTTAAAAACATTGTCGCCATAATGATCAATGCAGTCAAAATATATGCTCCCATACATATCGCTTTATGCTCATTTAACTTCTTGCTATTCTTGATTGCTATACACGCAGCAAGAGAATTAAACACATGAAGACTTGGGAATACATTTGTCGGTGTATCTGTCTGATACAACATCTTTACCAGATCAACAAATATATTATCTCTCTCAAATACAACCGGACGGATTGCAAGTCCATTCGGCATAATTGTTGATATGATCAAAAATATGGTCATACCCGCAAAACTAATCTTGGCAAGCTTATAGAATCCATCTACATCTGTAAAAAAGAAGTACGCAAAAACTACAGCTATAAAAACAAACCATAGTAAATAAGGTACAATGAAATATTCAATAAATGGTATCTTATCATCAATTGGTGAATATATAATATGATATCCGCTTGTCACATGTGTCTCTAAATAATAGAACCATGGTCCATAAAGCAGTGCATAGCTAAAAACCCAAGCATGTTTATATTTCTTGAAAAAATCCCCTATTTTTCTTTTTATGTTCATAACGAACGCCCCTTTTTTAATACACAAATGGATTAATCTGCTCTTTTACTGCTAAAGATTATAGCATGATTTTTGCCCAACAACAAGGCGATTCATAAAAGCTTAACAATTCTTTTATACTCTACTTATCATCTGGAATTATAATTTTTACCTGTTTGTCAAGCAGCCCCGCTTTCAACTCACTTCCAATTGCAATCGGCTCTCCGTCTGCATGTATCGGAAATTCTGCTCCCATGCTGATTTCAACATTTTTACAACGGAATATATCAATTCCTTTTATTCCTACATGCTTCCCTTTAAATGCCAGTGGAAGTAAGAAAACAACTTTCCATCTCGGTAGTCCTGATACAACAATAACATCTAAATATCCATCGTCAACCTTTGCTTCCGGACAAAAGAAAAATCCTCCGCCTTCATATGGATGATTCATAGCTGCTACAAAGTATGTATTTTCAAAACTCTTCGTTTCTCCTCCATCCAGACACACACAAGCTCTCGTATGTGCATCTCTGAACAATCTGCGAAGTGCTACTGCCAGATAACTCAACTGTCCCAGCTTTACTTTATTCAACATCACTTTCAATTTAGAGACTGCTACCTGATGACATACCGCTGCATCAAATCCAATTCCGCTGCTGACCGCAAACCGATGCGTCATCTCCTTACAAGACATTACACCAACATCCATCAACACTCTTTTTTTCGAATTCAAAATGTTATTCAATGCCTCCTTCGGATCCGTAGGCAGTTTCAACGCTCTCGTAAAATCATTTCCCGATCCGGTTGGGATATATCCAAGCGTAACCTTTGAACAATCTCGAATTCCATTGATTACTTCATCCATCGTCCCATCCCCGCCAAGGACTATAATCGTATATTCTTTCTCATCTTTCGTCAATTCCGAAGTAATCTTCGTTGCCTCTTTTTCATACTTTGTAAATCTCACCTGATACTGTATTCTTCGTTTTTTCAGTTCCGGCTCTACCTGATTCCAAATCAAACCCCCACGTCCTGATTTTGATTTTGGATTTACAATAAATGTATATTCCACCCTTTCACCTCCAGAGCTTATTTCATCGTACTATCCAGATATTTTCCAAGAGATCTTCTCATATTCCCCGCAAAATCTGCTTCTCCCTTTCGTAAACACCATTCAAATACATTTCCTATTACAATCATTCGAATATCTGTCGTAAACTCTTCCAGCTCTACATTTAAATGAACAATACCTGCTACAATTGCTTTCTCTATATAATTCCGTACCGTAACAATCGGATAAGGTCTTTCTGTACGGCTCACCGGATTCAATGCCTGGTTCTTCGGATCATAATATCCGCTCATAAATTCCACGCCCAGCTCCTCACAATACTCTACATAGTTCAGATAAACTCTGATAACCGCAATTTTCGCCTCTTCCACACTGTTTGGCATATCCAGTAAATCCGGATTGATACTTGGCTGTTCTTCTATGTAATAAGATAACAGATCATCTTTTGTTTTGAAATGATGATAAAAACTTCCATTCGATACACCTGCTTCTTCGCAAATGTTCTTAATCGATAATTCTTCGTATCCTTTTTTCTGTAATATATGCTTTGCCGCCCGAAAAATCCTCTCTTTTGTCTCTTTCGATTTCTGCTGTTGTTTTCCGAGTTCTATCTTTTCATCCATGTCTATAATTCCCTTCTGACGACCACTGCTTATTTCTTTATTATAGTAACACAAGCTGCACTTTTATTCAAGAAAACAGAGTGTACTCTACAACTTTCATTTCACCTAAAATGCCTGTTCATAAAGTCTTGACAATCGTCTTAGTTTTCCATGATTGAAAGTGCATATTGTGTGTATGCCGAAAATGCTGTCGGAATAGGATATTTCCCCATAACTTCTTTTTTATCAGCAAATATCATATTCGTACGACATGTTTTTTCCAATTCATCAACAATGATCTCATATCCTGTCATATGCCATTCTACATGGCTGAAAATGTGTTTTGCATTTTCCAGCTTTTTGATGCGGACCGGCATCATACCAATGGATTTTGCATATTCGATAAGCTGCTTTCTTGTCAAATGTCCCTCCAGATTTGGAAATTCATACAAACCTGCAAGAAGTCCTTTTTCCGGTCGTTTTTGAATCGCGATCTTTTCTTCGTCTTTAATGATCAATATCGTTCTCTTCTCAATCCTTCTGTCTTTTGCTTTCTTCTTCACCGGAAGCTCCATCTGTACTGACTTTTGATTTGCTTTACAAAGTTTTGCTATCGGACAGATATCACATTTTGGTTCTCCGTTTGGTACGCAGACGATAGCCCCAAGTTCAATCAGGCCTTGATTAAAATCACTGGCTGCATTTTCCGGGATAATGCCCTCTATCTCTTCTTCAATGTGTTTTCTTGTAGATGTTTTCATGATGTCTTCATAACTTGCATGAAATCTTGAAATAACACGCAAGACATTTCCATCTACTGCCGGTTTGGGAATCCCGAATGCAAATGAACTGATGGCTCCTGCCGTATAATTTCCAATCCCGGACAATCCTTTTATCTGTTCATAATCCTGTGGCATCTGTCCATTATACAGCTCAACGATCTGTACAGCTGCTTTTTGCATATTTCTTACTCTGTTATAATATCCAAGCCCCTCCCACAGTTTTAACAGACGTTCTTCCGGTGCGTTTGCCAGTTCTTCTATCGTTGGAAATGCTTTGAGAAATGCTTCGTAGTAAGACTTCACAGCTTCTACCCGTGTCTGCTGCAGCATAATCTCCGATACCCATATATGATAGGCGTTTGCCCCGTTTCTCCAAGGTAAATCTCTTTTATTATTCTGATACCATTCTACGATAAGCGGTACGGCTTTTTCTAAATTATTACTTTGAGAAAACTCTGCTTCTTTCACTTGATTTCGTTTCATTTTATTCTATGTCTCTTTCTATTTCGTTTATCTCCACATGCACACTGCAGTGAAACAAGAATGCCAAATGTTTGACTTTAATGCATCTTAACACAGTTCCCGGTAAAATAGCAACAAGACAGTTCCTTTACCAGAAACTGCCTTGCAATATTTTTAAAAATATTTTATTTGATTTATAAAATTTTGGATAAGAATTCTTTTAATCTCTCATCTTTCGGATTTCCAAAAAACTCTTCCGGTGTTCCCTGCTCTTTTATCTGTCCTGCATCCATAAATATGACACGAGTTGCAACTTCCTTCGCGAATCCCATCTCATGTGTAACAACAGCCATCGTCATCCCTTCATGTGCCAAAGCCTTCATCAATTCCAGAACTTCTCCAACCATCTCCGGGTCAAGTGCTGATGTAGGTTCATCAAACAGCATTACATCCGGCTTCATTGCCAATGCTCTTACGATGGCAATACGCTGCTTCTGTCCACCGGATAAATGTGATGGATATGCGTTTGCTTTCTGTTCCAATCCAACCCTTTTGAGCAGATCCATTGCCTCTTTTTCAGCTTCTTCCTTGCTCTTCTTTAATAATTTAATAGGAGCAAGTGTGATATTTTCAAGAATCGTTTTATGCGGAAACAAGTTAAAATGCTGGAATACCATTCCCATCTTCTGACGATGTTTATTAATATCTGTCGCTTTGCTTGTAATGTCTACTCCTTCAAAATAAATATGTCCGCTTGTCGGAACCTCAAGCAAGTTTAAAGAACGCAGAAAAGTAGATTTTCCCGAACCGGATGGTCCGACAATAACAACCACTTCCCCCTTGCTGATCGTCTCTGACACACCGTTCAAAGCATGAAGATTATTTGCATACACTTTATGCACATTATCAACTTTAATTAATACTTCCCCTTTAGTGGTCACTGTTTCTCAGTCTCCTTTCCAGCAAATTCACACATTTTGTAAATACCATTACCATAACAAGATAAATTAATGCTACAGCAATCAATGGCATAAATGCATCATAAGTACGGCTTCGAATGATATCGCCACCCTTTGTCAGATCCTGTAATGCAATATATCCTGACACTGAAGTTTCTTTTAATAATACAATGAACTCATTTCCCAATGCCGGCAAAACATTCTTAAATGCCTGTGGCATAATAATGTAAAACATGGTCTGTGCATAGTTGAAACCAAGACTGCGTCCTGCTTCCATCTGTCCATCGTCAATTGACATTATACCAGAACGGAAAATCTCAGCTACATAAGCTGCTGAGTTGATTCCGAATGCCATAATAGCAACCAGCACTTTACTAATCTGTGTACTTCCAAAAATTACAAAATAAATGATCAATAACTGTACAACAACCGGAGTTCCTCGAATCACTGTCAGATAAATCTTACATACTAAATTTAAAATTTTTAATTTACCTGTTTTATCATAAGTAGCTCTGACCATTGCAATTAAGAATCCAAATACAATTCCTATCAGCACCGCAAAAAAGGTAACTTTTAAAGTAACTACAAGACCATCTGCCAAGTATTTCCAACGGTCATCTGTTATAAAATTCATTATGAATCTTGTTTTCAAATCTGCCATAAGCCCCAACCTTCTCTTTTATCGCTGATTATTCAGCATCTGCGTTGATATATTTTTCAACGATTTTATCAAATGTTCCATCTTTCTTCAACTCTGCAATTGCATCATTTACTTTGTCTGTAAGGTCACTTCCCTTTTTGAAACAGAATGCATAAGCTTCCTCTACATACTCAGTATCCAGAATTTTAAGTCCTTCATTCTCTTTTACAAATGTCTGTGCCGGCTGATCATCGATGATAACTGCATCAATCTTACCCTGCTGAAGTGCCTGTACAGCCTCAACACCTTTGTTATAACGCTCTACATTTTCATCGCCATAATCATCTGATGAATAAAGATCTCCTGTTGTTCCAAGCTGAACACCAATCTTCTTTCCTTCTAAATCTTCAGGCTTTGTAATATCGTTATTATCTGCTGAAACAATGATCACCTGACGTCCTGTGTAATAGCTGTCTGAAAAATCAACCTGTGTTTTTCTCTCATCTGTAACTGTGATACCTGCTGCTGCAAAATCTGCTTTTCCACTTTGAACAGCTGGGATAATAGAATCAAATGCCATGTCTTCAATAGATAATTCTGCGCCAAGTTTATCTGCGATTGCTTTCGCAAATTCAGCGTCAATACCTACGATTTCGTCTCCTTCATAGTACTCATATGGTGGGAACTCTGCATTTGTTGCCATTACAAGTTTGTCCTTGCCTTCTCCCTCACTGCTGTCTGAACTTTTATTGCTTGAGCCACACGCTGCCATAGAAACCACACACATTGCTGCTAATACAACACTTAATACTTTTTTCTTCATTTTTAACTTCCTCCTAAAATCTATTTCTTTTGCATAACCATACATAATTTCTTACATATTCTATCATATTTATACAGAATTTCAAGTATATATGCAAAATTATTCTAATTTTTTTGCATAATCTCGAAAAAAACAAGAGACTATTGAAATTTTATATCCCAATAGCCCCTTATAAGTCATGTATTCACTTTTATGCAAGTAACCCTGAAACCGTAAAATATAAGAATACAATTACTCCAAGTACGATTCTATAATATCCAAATACTTTGAAATCATGTTTTTTAATATACTGCATCAAGAATTTAATTACAAAGATAGATACGACAAAAGAAACCACGCATCCTAACAATAGTAAAAGGAACTCCTGTCCTGTAAATGCAAAGCCAAACTTGAGCATCTTCAGAAGGCTCCATCCAAACATAACCGGAATCGCAAGGAAAAATGTAAATTCTGCTGCCACACTTCTGGATGCTCCAATAATCAATCCACCCAAAATTGTTGCACCGGATCTTGATGTTCCCGGAATCATCGCCAATACCTGAAACCCTCCGATTGCCAGAGCCATCGGAATCGTAAGCTGTGAAAGCTTTGTTGCCTGTGGTGTAACACCTTCATGCTTCTTCTCAATTATAATAAATAAAATACCATAAATGATCAGCATCGCTGCAACAACATACGCATTCATAAAATGCTTATCCACAAAATCATCAAACAACAATCCGATGACCATAGCCGGAAGCGTTGCAATAATTACCTTGATCCACAACTGAATTGTCATCATCTTCTGTTTTTCTGATTTCTTAGCCGAAAATGGATTCAATTTATTAAAATAAATCAATATAACTGCCAAAATCGCTCCAAACTGGATCACTACATTGAACATCTCAACAAATTCATGCCGTAAACTCAGCTTCACAAATTCTTCTACCAGAATCAAATGTCCCGTACTACTAATCGGAAGCCATTCTGTAATTCCCTCAACAATACCTAAAAATATAACCTTTAATGCTTCTAACATGCTTCTCCTCCCCCGAGAACATATTTCACAATCGCTCTGGCTGCACCATCTTCATCATTCGTTCCCGTCACATAATCTGCATTACACTTCACTGCTTCTTCCGCATTGCCCATCGCAACACCAACTCCAGCTTCTGTGATCATCTCTATATCATTATCGCCATCACCAATTGCCATAATCTCTTCCCGTTCGATTCCAAGCATCTTACCTAATGCAATCAAACCTTTTCCCTTATTTACACCGGCTGCGTTAATTTCTATATTGTATTTTAATGAACTGACGAGGTTCAAATCTTTACACTCGCTTAGTTCTTCCCAGGCCGCTTTCCTCTCTTCCATATCCGCAAACAATGCCTGTACTTTATCGAGATTCTCTTCTCTGGAATAAAATAATTCCCAAATATCAGGAACTGCAATTCTGGATGCACGTACATACTCCCACATGTTGCAATCTTTGTGATATCTTTCTACATGAGCCAGTTTTTCATCCTTCGCATATCCCTGTCCATCAAAATAGATCTCTTGTAGCGTATCATATTTCTCAGTGATTTCCAATGCTTTTTTTGCACTTTCTTTCGATAATAAATGTTCGATCAGTATTTCACCTGTCGCTGTATCCAGAATCCTTGCCCCATTCGCTGTAAGTGCATATCGCATCCCCGGAAATTCTCTCAATTCCAATGGTACACCTGTAAATGGCCGTCCTGTCGCTACCAGCACATGAACACCTTTGTTTATCGCCTTTGCGATTACTTCTTTTGTAAACGGAGTCAGTTCTTTTTTGGAATTTAATAATGTTCCGTCCAGATCCAGCCCCACCATCTTAATTTGCATCGTTCTATTTCCTTCCTTGTTCACTGCCCCTATTGTATCAAAATTTGCTTAATTCTGCAATTTATAGTATACTATACAGATGAAACTTTTTTGAACAAATTTTCATTGAACTTAGAAACAAAAACCAGAAAGGATTTTATTTATGAATTTGCATACAAAACGCAGGCTCAAGGCCGGTGTAGCTTTGCTTTGTTCCGCCACAATGACCTTCGCACTTGCAACTCCATATAGCTTTGCCGATGAGAAAGAAACTTTGGAAAATAAAACCTCTGATCTGCAATCACAGCTGGCAGGGATCAATCAAGACCTTCTCAAGATCAGCGATGAGATTTCTGATACCCAGATGCGCGTGACTATTGTAAACAGTGAAATTCTTCGAAGTGAAGATGAACTTACTATTTCTCAGCAGAACGAAGATCAGCAATATGAAAATATGAAATCACGTATAAAATATATGTATGAGAACGGGAACTCAAACATGCTAGAATTATTATTTTCTGCTGAAAGCATGAGTGACTTTCTGAACAAAGCTGATTTTATTCAAAATATCAGTCAGTATGATCGTGATATGTTAAGTGAACTTCAGAATATTCATGCAGACATTGAAAACCAGAAAATGGCTCTGCAGAACCAACAGGCTTCTTTAAATAACTTAGAAAATGAATTACAACAACAGCAGGCTGCGCTACAGCAAAAGGCTGATGAGACTTCTACCGACCTTGCGCAATTTCAGGCACAGCTCCAACAGATTCGTGAGCAGGAGGCTGCAAAAGCCGCTGCTGAAGCCGCAGCAAAAGCTCAGCAGGAAGCTGCTACAAAAGCTCAACAACAAGCACAGGCATCTGCTAATGCTTCATCATCCGGCAATACTACTTCCTCAAATACTACGAATAACAGTGGCAGTGCTAATTCCGGAAACTCTAACTCAGGAAGTTCTAACTCCGGTAACAATGCTTCCGGCGGCTCAACAAACAATAGTGGAAGCAGTGCCAATAAATCGGATCTGGATTTATTAGCTGCTATTATTCAGTGTGAAGCATACCAGAACTATGACTCACTTTTAGCAGTTGCTACAGTGATTATGAATCGTGTATACGATTCACGATTCCCTAACAGTATCAGCGGTGTTGTTTATGCTGCAGGACAATTTGAACCTGCATTCTCCGGCCGTCTTGAATACGTTTTAAATGCCGGTCCGACATCCCTTTCATATCAGGTTGCGCAGGATGCAATAAATGGTGCAAGGCTTGCAGAAGTTGCAGACTGCTATTACTTCTTATATGCCGGCACCGGTCATTCTGGAATTAATATCGGTGGAAATGTATTTTTCCCTAGCTGGTAATTTATACATAATCACAATTTAAATTAAATCTATTACTGACAAAAAAGGTTCCGCAGTTCATGTGAATTGCGGAACCTTTTTTAATCTCTATTCCTACTGATAATCTACAACATCAATCCATTTCATAAGGAATTCTTTTTCTAATTCATTCTCCTTCGCAAGCTGAGCTGCTGCAACGATTGGAAGCCACTGTTCTACATACTGTCTTGCAGTATCACTCTTCTTACAATAAATCTTCATATACAGATCAGCTTTTTTCTGGTCTTTCAATGCAAATAATAAATATGTCATAGCGGCATCTGCACCTGCGTTACCCTGTGTTGCGTGTGCCCAGTCAACAATTGTCATCTTACCATTCTTTCCATAAATCACGTTCGATGGATTGAAATCCCCATGACAAAGCTTATCATGTTTCGGCATACTTTCCAGTCTGGTCATCAGTTCGTATCTTGTCGTTGCATCCAAATCTTTCAGTCCATTGATCTGGCTTGCCAGCTTATCTTTTAATTTATTTAATCGAGGCGACTTTTTGCTATGAACTTCCAACTGCAGATTTACAAAATCTTCCATATATTTCTGCAAATTCTCTTTATCAGATTCCATCATCTCTTCAAGAGTTGTTCCATTCTTGTATTCAATAAGCAGAGCCCACTTTCCATCCACTTCAGATACTTCTTTAATCTTTGGGATATCAAGTCCTGTTGCTTCTACTCGCGCTGTATTCAAAGCCTCATTAAACACATCTGCTTTCGGATGATCCTTCTCAAATATCTTAACAATTCCTTCATCACATTTATAAACCTCTTTGTAGGAACGTTTTACGATTAATTTTTTGTTTTCAAGTTTCATAAGCCATGCCTCCTATTTATAAATTGATTTTCCATAACTGTTCTGTATCTTTGCAGTTATATTTTGTTTTTTCTTAACTTGGTTTTATTATACTACAACTTTTCTGAAAATAAAAGACTTTTTAAATATTTTTTAACAATCTTTTTTATCATTAAATAATTGTCTAATAATTAACAATATTTATGTTTTTGCTTTATTTTTAATTGAAACAAAGAATGTGCCTTAGCACATTCCTGCGCCTGCGGCGGTCGCTTGCGACACCTACATTGTACGCCACAGTGCGTATCCTAAGCGGAGCTTTTTTTTGTATATTAGGAAAATACTTTCCCAATATACAAAAAAGAAGTACAGCACTTATTGTGCTGTACTTCTCTTCGGAATATATAATCTGTCTAGGCAAAGATATTATTTACCATAATAGCATTTCAGATAGATTTCTTTCATCTCTTTCATCAATGGATATCTTGGGTTAGCTCCTGTACACTGGTCATTAAATGCCTGCTCTACCATGTCATCCAATGTATCAAGGAAGTATTTCTCATCAATACCATAATCTTTGATTGTTTTCTTAATACCAATCTTATCTTTGAGTGCTTCAAGTTTAGCAATGAAGTTTTCAAATACTTCTGCATCTGTATTTCCTGTACATCCTGCAAAACGTCCTAATTCAGCATATCTTGCAAGTGCGTGTGGATACTGATACTGTGAAAATGTTCCCATCTTAGTTGGTACTTCTGCTGCGTTGTATCTCATAACTTCTGTCAGGATTACAGCGTTAGCAACACCATGTGGTAAGTGGTGGAATGCTCCAAGTTTGTGAGCCATTGAGTGGTTCAGTCCAAGGAATGCATTTGCAAATGCCATACCTGCCATGCAAGAAGCGTTTGCCATTTCTTCACGAGCCTTAGGATCATTTGCTCCGTTATCGTATGCTGATGGGAGGTTTTCAAATACCATCTTAACAGCTTTCATAGCAAGACCATCTGTGTAATCTGTAGCCATGATAGAAACATAAGCCTCGATAGCATGTGTCATTACGTCGATACCTGATGCGCTTGTCAATCCCTTAGGCTGTGTCATCATATTATCAACATCTACGATTGCCATGTTAGGAAGCAATGCATAGTCTGCGATTGGCCATTTTACACCTGTTTCTGCATCTGTGATGATTGCAAATGGTGTAACCTCTGAACCTGTTCCTGAAGATGTAGGAATTGCTACAAAGTAAGCTTTCTCTCCCATCTTAGGGAATGTAAATACTCTCTTACGGATATCCATAAAGTCCATAGCCATATCTTCAAAGTTTGCTTCTGGATGCTCATACATTACCCACATAATTTTAGCTGCATCCATTGCTGATCCACCACCAAGAGCGATGATTGTGTCAGGCTCGAATGCTCTCATCTGGTCTACACCTTTCTGAGCACACTGTAATGTTGGGTCTGGAGCAACTTCAAAGAAGCATGTATGCTGAATTCCCATTTCGTCTAATTTTTCTTCGATTGGAGCTACATAACCATTTTTGTATAAGAATGAGTCTGTTACGATGAATGCTTTCTTCTTGTTCATTACTGTTCCAAGTTCATCAAGTGCCACTGGCATACATCCTTTCTTGAAGTATACCTTTTCAGGTGTTCTGAACCAAAGCATATTTTCTCTCCTCTCAGCAACTGTCTTGATATTGATCAAATGTTTTACTCCAACGTTCTCAGATACAGAGTTTCCTCCCCAAGAACCACATCCCAGTGTAAGTGATGGTGTCAGTTTGAAGTTATAAAGATCTCCAATTCCTCCCTGTGAAGAAGGTGTGTTGATCAATACACGACATGTCTTCATTGCAGCTGCATGTTTTGCAATTTTTTCTTTCTCTGCCGGATGAACATACAGTGATGATGTATGACCATATCCACCATCAGCTACAAGCTGTTCTGCCTTAGCAAGTGCTTCATCAAATGTTTTTGCTTTATACATAGCAAGTACTGGAGATAATTTTTCATGAGCGAACTCTTCTGAAATATCTACTGATTCAACTTCACCGATAAGGATCTTTGTACTTTCAGGAACTTTCACACCTGCAAGTTTTGCGATCTCGTATGCTGATTTTCCAGGAATCTTGCTGTTCAATGCTCCGTTAATAATGATTGTCTTACGAACTTTATCGAGTTCCTCACCTTTTTTAAGGAAGTAGCATCCACGATATTCAAATTCTTTCTTAGCTTCTTCGTAAACACTTTCAAGTACTGTTACTGACTGCTCTGAAGCACAGATCATACCATTATCAAATGTTTTTGAATGAATAATTGAGTTAACAGCCATTCTTACATCTGCTGTATCATCAATGATTACTGGTGTGTTACCAGCTCCAACACCAAGTGCAGGTTTTCCTGATGAATAAGCTGCTTTAACCATTCCAGGACCACCTGTTGCAAGGATGATATCTGCATCTTTCATAACTGTGTTTGTCAGTTCAAGTGATGGTGTATCGATCCATCCGATAATTCCTTCTGGAGCTCCAGCTTTTACAGCTGCCTCAAGAACAACTTTTGCTGCTGCAATTGTACATGCTTTTGCTGCTGGATGTGGGCTGATGATGATTGCGTTTCTTGTCTTCAAACAGATCAAAGTTTTGAAAATTGCTGTTGAAGTTGGGTTTGTTGTAGGAATTACTGCTGCTACCAATCCGATTGGTTCTGCAACTTTTTTAATTCCGAATGCTGGATCTTCTTCGATTACTCCGCATGTCTTTGTATTTTTATAAGCATTGTAAATATACTCTGCTGCATAATGATTCTTAATTACTTTATCTTCAACGATACCTCTCTGAGTCTCTTCTACTGCCATCTTAGCGAGTGGTATACGCTGTTTATTTGCTGCCATAGCAGCTTCATAAAAGATTTTATCTACCTGCTCCTGACTATAAGTTGCGAATACTTTCTGTGCTTCGCGCATTGCTTTCATTTTTGCTTCAAGTGTTTCTACACTATCTACGATCTCAGGTACTACAACTTCTTTTTTCTTTGCCATTTTGATTATTCCTCCGTAATTGAACGTCTCTTTCTTAATTACAAATACAGTATAACTTCTTGTTAAATATTTGTCAATGTATATTGTGTTAAATATTTAACGTTAATTTCTTAACTCTTTTTGTGCTAATTTCACAAATTTTCAAATTTAGAATAAAAAAGAGGATAGAGATTATCATCTCTATCCTCTGAAAAAATATTCTAATTAAACTAACTCAATTAAAACTTCCATAGCTGCATCACCTTTACGCTGGCCAATCTTAACGATTCTTGTATAACCACCGTTACGGTCTGCATACTTAGGAGCGATCTCTGTAAACAATTTGTCTACAACATCAACCTTCTTAGTATTTTTCTTCTTTCCTGCAGCTGCTGTAGGAACTTCTGTTACAGAATACAGAACTTTAGCCATCTGTCTTCTTGCATGAAGTCTGCTAGGCATATCTTTTTTGATTGTCTTTTCAACTTCATCATAAACAGTAACTTTCTTTCCGTCTACAACTTCTTTTACTCTCTTGCCATTCTCGTCTTTACGAGCAACTTTAGCTGTTACTGTAACTTCTTCGAAGTTATCTTTCTCTTTTACAGCCAGAGCGATCAGCTTCTCAGCTTCTTTACGAATCTCTTTAGCTTTTGCTTCTGTTGTAATGATTTTACCATTGTTTAACAATGCTGTTACCTGGTTTCTGATTAAGGCTTTTCTCTGAGCAGAAGTTCTGCCGAGTTTTCTATATTTTGCCATTGTACTTATCCTCCATAATTTACATTTGGTTATGCGTCTTCGGGCTTATTAATCAAATGCTCTGTCCGCACACATCGGTCTTACCGGACAGAAATTTAAATATTAAGCAAATCTAATTATTCCTCACCGGAATTAAGCTCAAGTCCAAGTTCCTTAAGCTTAGCAAGTACTTCTTCCAAAGACTTACGTCCAAGGTTACGTACTTTCATCATATCTTCTGATGTTTTATTTGTAAGTTCTTCAACTGTATTGATTCCTGCTCTCTTCAGACAGTTGTAGGAACGTACTGACAATTCAAGTTCGTCGATGCTCATCTCAAGAACTTTTTCTTTCTCATCATCCTCTTTTTCGATCATAACTTCTGCAGCCTGAGCTACTTCTGAAAGATCAATGAAGAGTTTCAAATGTTCGCTGAGTACTTTCGCAGCAAGGCTGACAGCCTCGTCTGGAAGCAATGTACCTTTTGTCCATACATCCAATGTCAGTTTATCATAATCTGTAACCTGACCTACACGTGTATTCTGAACAGTCATATTGACACGTTCAACCGGAGTATAAACAGAATCAATCGGAATTACACCAATTGGTAAATCATCGCTCTTGTTCTTGTCTGCGCTCACGTATCCTCTGCCTTTTGTAATGGTCATTTCCATATACAATTTGCTGTCTTTACCACCACTTAATGTAGCAATGACCTGCTCAGGATTCATAATCTCAATATCAGAGTCTGCCTGGATATCAGCACCTGTTACAACGCCTTCTCCTTCAAATTCGATATAAGCAGTTTTCACTTCATCAGATTCAGATGAATTTTTGATTGCAAGAGATTTCAAGTTCATGATAATCTCTGCTACATCTTCCTTTACACCTGGAATGGAACTGAATTCATGTAAAACACCATCAATCTTTACAGAACTGATAGCAGCTCCCGGAAGAGAAGAAAGCATAATTCTTCTCATGGAGTTACCTAATGTGATTCCATAACCTCTTTCAAGTGGTTCTACAACGAATCTTCCATATTTCTTATCTTCTGAAATATCAGTAATTTCAATATTCGGTTTATTAAAATCAAACACTACACAGACCCTCCTTATGGGTTTAAAAATGTTGAGGGATACGATATTAATTCCAATTATTATTTAGAATATAACTCGACGATCAACATCTCATCAACAGGAACATCGATTGCTTCTCTCTTAGGAAGTTCTTTTACTTCACCTTTGAGGTTTTCAGCATCAACTTCCAACCAATCAGGAACCATGTTTCCAGCTGTTACTTCAAGAATGTCTTTGTATCTCTGAGAACCTTTGTTTTTCTCTTTGATTTCGATAACATCTCCAGCTTTTACAAGGTAAGAAGGAATGTTCACCTGTTTACCATTAACAAGTACATGTTTGTGGTCAACAATCTGTCTAGCTTCTTTTCTTGTTCTAGCAAATCCCATACGGAACATTACGTTGTCCAGTCTGGATTCAAGAAGAACCATAAGGTTATCACCTGTCATTCCTTCCTGCTGTTTTGCTTTTGCATAGTAGTTTCTGAAAGGTTTTTCCAGAACACCATAGATAAATTTAGCTTTCTGTTTTTCACGTAACTGAAGACCATACTCGCTCATTTTTCTATTAGATCTTTTTAACTGTCTGTTAGATTTTTTATTAATTCCTAAATAGATTGGGTCCATACCTAATGAACGGCATCTTTTAAGAACTGGAACTCTATTTACTGCCATTTTCGCTTCCTCCTAATTAATCGCGTTTAATCACTAGACTCTTCTACGTTTCGGTGGACGGCATCCGTTATGTGGTACCGGAGTAACGTCTTTGATACTTACAACATCGATTCCGCAAGCCTGCAATGCACGGATTGCTGCTTCTCTACCTGATCCTGGTCCTTTAACGAAAACGTCTACTGTCTTCAATCCATGGATCAATGCTGCTTTAGCTGCTGTCTCAGCTGCCATCTGTGCTGCATATGGAGTAGATTTTCTTGAACCTTTAAATCCCAGACCGCCTGCACTTGCCCATGAAAGAGCATTTCCCTGTGCATCTGTTAATGTAACGATTGTATTGTTAAAAGATGCCTGAATATGAGCCTGTCCTCGTTCAACGTTTTTCTTGACACGTTTCTTTGTCACTTTTTTTGTAACTTTTTTAGCCATTATAAACTAACCTACTTTCTTCGAATCTTTAATTAATTATTTTTTCTTGTTTGCTACAGTTCTCTTAGGACCTTTACATGTTCTTGCATTAGTCTTAGTTTTCTGTCCACGTACTGGAAGTCCTTTTCTGTGACGGATTCCACGATAGCATCCGATTTCTTTTAATCTCTTGATGTTCAGCTGGATCTCTCTTCTAAGATCTCCTTCTACAACCTGAGTTGCATCGATTACTTCACTGATTTTCTTTACATCTTCACTTGTTAAATCTCTTACACGAGTGCTTGGATCAATTCCTGCCTCTGCTAAGATACGGTTTGAACTTGTTCTTCCAATTCCATAGATATAAGTTAAACCGATTTCTACACGTTTGTCTCTTGGTAAGTCTACACCTGCAATACGAGCCATGTGTCTTTCCTCCATTTTGAATCATTTTTAATATTGTCTTTAACTGGAACAATAATCCTGTCGGACTATCATTCAGGCCGATGATATTCATCTGCCCTTTCCCGGTACGTCAATCCTTACGCAATAGTCCGGGTATTAGAAGCAATATACAATCGCACTCTGACAGTTCTGTGATCGAACCGGACTTCCTGCTGTGAACGACATTCCATCCCTCGGCCAGATGCTTCGAACACCGCTCTATCGGTACCTGTATGATAGAGGACCGGTGTATCCTTACTGTATATTAAACAAGTTCACACACATCCTGGTGTGTCCCTCGTCAGCCGCCTAATTAATAAAACACTATTGAGAATTGGTATGAATTAACCCTGTCTCTGTTTGTGTTTCGGATTTTCGCAGATTACTCTGATATTCCCTTTTCTCTTAATAATCTTGCATTTTTCACAAATTGGTTTTACTGATGATCTAACCTTCATGTTAAATCCTCCTTCCATCCTTTGCTAAAACTTTGGTTACTTCATTTTTGGACATACATATCCAAAAACGACCATTTCATAGTATAGCACCAAGTCATCCTAAAAGTCAACACTTTTTTTATTTATCTCTCCAAACAATTCTTCCTTTGCTCAGATCATATGGTGACATCTCTAATGTAACCTTGTCACCCGGTAAAATCTTAATGAAATTCATACGAAGTTTTCCACTGATATGTGCAAGTACAATATGTCCATTTTCAAGCTCTACCTTAAACATTGCGTTTGGCAATTTTTCAACTACGACTCCTTCGATCTCGATTACGTCAGTTTTTGACATATTAAATCCTCCCGTGCTCATGCACTTTACAATTCCTGTTATATTTATTTCAATTATTCCTTACATTATATATACGTCAGCATCCGTATGCTTTTTGTATATAGCTTTGTATCGTTTCTCGGATTGCTGCATCATCTGTGCAGTCTTCACATTGCATCTTATATATAATCTGCACATGTCGTCTGTTTTTTTTCTTTAAATTACTGACAGAGCGTTTCACCCCGTCAGCCAGATATACATATTCATCATTGACAGAAATTATGACATATATACAATCTTTATCCCGCCCTGCCTTAGATCTGGCAAGCATTCCAGGTTCCATGAACATAAATTACTCTCCCAGAATCTTAACGATCGCAGCAAATACATCATTGATATCGATTGTTCCGTCTACTTCTTTCAAAGTTCCGGATTTTGTATAATAATCAATCAATGGCTGTGTCTGCTCATGATAAACACCAAGACGTTTTGTAACTGTCTCCGGCTTATCATCATCACGCAGAATTAATGTGCCGCCACATTTATCACAAATATTTTCTACCTTTGTAGGAGCATATACGATATGATATGTTGCTCCACAATCTACACACGCACGTCTTCCTGACATACGATTTACAATATTTTCATCCGGAACTTCCACATTGATAGCATAATCAACTTTCTGCCCCAGCTTAGCAAGAGCTGCATCTAAAGCTTCTGCCTGTGGAATTGTTCTCGGGAAACCATCAAGAACATAACCGTTTGCACAGTCATCCTGATTTACTCGGTCTACAACAAGATCTACAACCAATTCATCTGGTACAAGAAGTCCCTGGTCCATGTAAGTTTTTGCTTTTTTTCCAAGCTCTGTTCCATTTTTGATGTTTGCTCTGAAAATATCTCCTGTAGAAATGTGTGGAATCTGATATTTTTCAGAAATCTTCTTTGCCTGAGTTCCTTTTCCTGCACCCGGTGCACCTAACATAATAATTTTCATAATATGCCTCCTTTGTTTTTACCGAAAATTTTATAATTCTCTGAATAGCACATTAACCCGCCGCACTCCACCCTCTAAGGATAAAGTACAACGAGCTAAATATTATCATTAATATCCAAGAAAACTATTCTTCATAGAACCGCCCTTGGTATTCAAAAATCCTGTGTAGTTACGTACTAACATCTGGGATTCAATCTGCTTTAATGTCTCAAGAACAACACCAACAATAATGATGATTGATGTTCCACCAAAAGAAACATTTGCTCCAAATACACCATTAAAGAAGTACGGAATCACCTGAATGATCACAAGACCACATGCTCCAACAAAGATAATATAATTTAAAATCTTTGTCAAGTATTCTACGGTTGGCTTACCAGGACGGATTCCCGGGATAAAGCCTCCGCTCTTCTTCATATTATTTGCAATCTCTAATGGATTAAAAGTAATCGATGTATAGAAATATGCAAAGAAAATTGTAAGTACGATATAAACAACCAGACCGATTGAATATATTAAATTATCTGGATCACACCAGTTATTTGAGTTCATACACTTCAGAATCTGACTTCCGATTCCAGTGCCATTTCCTTTTCCAAGGAACTGAGCAATAACAATCGGGAACTGCATCAGTGATGATGCAAAAATTACCGGTATAACGCCTGCTGTATTTACCTTTAACGGAATATGTGAAGACTGACCACCATAAGTCTTTCTTCCCTGAACTTTCTGTGAATACTGTACTGCAATTCTTCTTTCTCCGTCCTGCAAAATCACTACAAGAAGGATAACAACGAGTATTACTGCGAGAATGATCACTGCTGAGAGTAAACCTTTTGCAAGAGTCTTGCCTTTGATAAACTGCTCAAACAGAGTCACAAAATCACTTGGTACACGTGAAATAATATTGATCAACAGCACAATGGAAATACCATTTCCAACACCTTTTTCCGTAATACGCTCACCAATCCACATTAAGAATGCAGAACCGGCAGTTAATGTACATACAACAATTGCAGCATTTACAAAATTATATTCAACAAGCAGTCCCTGACGACCGAATCCGACAGACATAGCTGTAGACTGGATCAATGCAAGTGCTACGGTTACATAACGTGTAATTGCTGCGAGCTTCTTTCTACCATCCGGACCATCTTTCTGCATTTCCTCCAGTTTTGGAATTGCAATTGTCAACAGCTGTATGATGATAGAAGATGTGATGTACGGTGTTATGCTCAATGCAAACACCGACATCTGTGTAAAGGAGCCTCCGGTAAATGCATCAAAGAAATTGAATGCATCTCCGGTCTGACTCGCGAAAAAATTCTGAATATAAGTTGGATCCACACCCGGTGTAGGCAGTTCGGAACCAAGTCTAACAACGATAAGCATCATAAATGTATAGAAAAGTCTCTTGCGTACATCTTCTATTTTAAATGCTCTTCGCACTGTATCTAGCATTAGATCACCTCTGCTTTTCCACCAAGGGACTCAATCTTCTCAGCTGCTTTTGCACTGAATGCATTAGCCTGAACTGTGAGTTTCTTAGTAAACTCTCCATTTCCAAGAATTTTTACACCATCTTTTGGATTTTTAACGATTCCGTTTTCGATTAATGTCTCAACGGATACTGTAGCGCCATCTTCAAAAATTTCTAATGCGCTCAGGTTGATGCCAACGATCTCTTTAGAGTTTCTGCATTTGAAACCTCTCTTTGGCAATCTTCTGTATAAAGGCATCTGACCACCTTCAAAACCTGGTCTTGTAGCTCCTGAACGAGCTTTCTGACCTTTGTGACCCTTACCAGCTGTCTTACCATTTCCAGAACCGTGTCCACGGCCTCTTCTGAAATTATCACTATGTTTAGAACCGTCTGCCGGTCTCAAGTTTGATAAGTCCATGATATTACCTCCTTATCGATTTATACTTTACGCTTCTTCTTCAACTTTCACTAAGTGTCTTACCTGCTGTACCATACCTCTTGTTGCTGCATTATCTGGTAATACAACTGTTTTGTTCAGCTTTTTCAGTCCCAAAGCTTCTACAGTTTTTCTATGCTTTGGTATAGCACCGATAGTAGACTTAACCAGTGTAACTTTTAAATTTGCCATTTAACCTTACCTCCTATTATGTGACAGAGCACAAGCCCTATCTCTTAGCCTACGATCTCTTCTACTGATTTACCACGAAGTCTAGCAACAGTCTCTGGAGTTTTAACTCCTCTAAGACCTTCGATAGTAGCAAGTACTACGTTCTGTTTATTGTTAGAACCTAATGATTTTGTACGGATATTTTTGATTCCTGCTAACTCGATAACCGCACGCGCTGGACCACCAGCGATTACTCCAGTACCTTCTGGAGCTTTCTTTAACAATACAGAAGCGCTTCCAAATTTTCCGATAACATCATGCTGTACACTGTCGTTCTCATCAAGTGAAACCTCAATCAGTTTCTTTGTTGCATCTTCTTTACCTTTACGGATAGCTTCCGGGATTTCAGTAGCTTTTCCTAAACCTGCACCAACATGGCCTTTTCCGTCGCCTACAACTACTAAAGCTGTGAATCTCATGTTACGACCACCTTTTACGACCTTGGTAACACGTTTAATTGATACCACTTTTTCTTCTAACTCTAACTGACTAGCATCAATACGTTCCTGTCTCATATGTGTTCTCCCTTCCTAGAAATTCAGTCCAGCTTCTCTAGCTGCGTCTGCTAATGCTTTAATTTTTCCCTGGTAGATAAAGCCGCCTCTATCAAAGACAACTTCTGTAATACCTTTTGCCATTGCTTTTTCAGCAATTACTTTTCCAAGATATGCTGCTGCATCAACGTTGTTAGTTTTCTCAAGTTCAGCTTTCACGTCTTTCTGAAGAGTGGAAGCGGATACCAGAGTATTTCCAACTGTATCGTCAATAATCTGTGCATACATGTGATTATTACTTCTAAACACTGCCAAACGTGGTCTCTCAGCTGTTCCGCTGAAACGGTTACGCAATTTCATGTGTTTTTTTCTACGAACTTCAACTCTTGATTTCTTACTAACCATTATTCACACCCTCCTTAATTATTTCTTACCAGTCTTACCAACTTTACGTCTGATAACTTCATCAGCATATTTAATACCTTTACCTTTGTAAGGTTCTGGTCTTCTCTTATCTCTGATTTCAGCTGCGTACTGGCCAACTTTTTCTTTGCTGATACCTTTTACAGTAATCTTATTCTGACCTTCCAGAACTGTTTCAATACCTTCTGGATCTGTCATTTCTACTGGATGTGAATATCCAAGATTCAATGTAAGTTTATTCCCAGACTTAGAAGCTCTGTATCCAACACCGTTTACTTCCAGAACCTTTTCGTATCCGTCAGTTACACCGATTACCATGTTGTTGATCAGTGTTCTTGTAAGACCGTGAAGGGATTTCATTCTCTTCAGATCGTTTGGTCTTGTAACGATTACTTCTTCGCCTTCCTGTTTGATTTCCATTTCTACTGGAAGCTCTTTTGTAAGAGTTCCTTTAGGACCTGTTACAGTCACTACATTATTCTCAGCAATTTCAACTTTTACTCCAGCTGGAATTGTGATTGGCAGTCTTCCTATACGTGACATACCTTTATCCTCCTATAACTTAAATTTTCGGAGCGGAGCCTTTGTCCGCTCTGTTTTCAGTTGCACCACGCACTTGGCGAGGTTTCCCTTGCCCGATGCGTTTTTTTACAAAGAAGTTCTTTTCGCTAAGCTCGATAAAACCTCGCTAAGCTCAAAGAACGCCTTCGCACTAAGTTCAGATTTCGTCTGCGACTCGTCTTCACTAAGTGCTTTCAGGCTACCAAACGAAGCAGAGTACTTCTCCACCAACGCCTAATTTTCTAGCTTCTTTATCTGTGATAACACCTTTGTTTGTAGAAACGATAGCTGTTCCAAGTCCGCCAAGTACTTTTGGCATCTCTTCGCTGTTAGCATACACACGAAGTCCTGGTTTAGAAATTCTCTTCAGACCAGAAATAACTTTTTCATTCTTGTCTGCGCCATATTTCAATGTGATATGCATTGTCTTGAAGTTTCCATCTTCTACGATATCATATTTTGCAATGTATCCTTCATCCAAAAGAATATCAGCAATCGCGATTTTCATCTTTGATGCAGGTACATCAACTGTATCATGTTTAGCAGTATTTGCATTACGGATTCTTGTAAGCATATCTGCGATTGGATCACTCATAGTCATGGTGTAAAATCCTCCTTCTTACCAACTTGCTTTCTTAACTCCCGGAATCTCACCTTTATATGCCAGTTCACGGAAGCAGATACGGCAGATACCATATTTTCTTAAATATGCATGTGGACGACCACAAATTCTGCAACGGCTATATTCTCTTGTCGAGAATTTTGGTTTGCGCTGCTGTTTAATTTTCATAGATGTCTTAGCCATGAAATTCTCCTCCTTATTTAGTAAATGGCATATTGAACTGAGTCAATAATTCACGTGCTTCTTCGTCAGTTTTAGCAGTTGTAACGAAAATTACATCCATACCTCTGACTTTATCAATTTTATCATACTCGATCTCTGGGAAAATTAACTGCTCTTTAATTCCAAGTGCATAGTTTCCTCTTCCATCAAATGCGTTAGGATTTACACCTCTGAAGTCACGTACACGAGGAAGTGCAAGGTTGATCAGACGATCAACGAACTCATACATCTTTTCTCCTCTTAATGTAACTTTACATCCGATTGGCATACCTTCTCTGATTTTGAAGTTAGCTACAGAATTTTTTGCTCTTGTCAGAACTGCTTTCTGTCCAGTGATTTTTTCCATATCAGCTACAGCAGATTCTAAAACTTTTGCATTGTCTTTTGCCTCGCCTACACCCATGTTAATAACAACTTTGTCAAGCTTAGGCACTTCCATAATATTTTTATATCCGAATTTTTTGATCATTGCATCAACGATCTCATTCTGATACTGATCTTTCAGTCTACTCAACGTTTAAGTCCTCCTTCCTTGAATTAGTCAATTACTTCGCCTGTTGATTTAGCAACACGAACTTTTTTGTCGCCATCCATTTTGAAACCAACTCTTGTAGCTTTTCCTTTGTGAACATACATCACGTTAGAAATGTCGATTGGTCCTTCCTGGTGGATGATTCCGCCATTCTGATTAGCAACGCTTGGTTTTGTGTGCTTTGTCAGCATGTTGACACCTTCAACCAGAACTTTTCCGTCTTTCTGATTAACGGCAATAACTTTGCCTTCTTTGTCTTTATCTTTACCAGCGATAACTTTAACTGTATCACCTTTTTTAATTTTCATAGTTGACATTCTCGGCACCTCCCTACAGTACTTCCGGAGCCAGAGAAACAATCTTCATGAAATGTTTCTCTCTAAGCTCTCTGGCTACTGGTCCAAAAATACGTGTTCCACGTGGGTTCATATCGTCTTTTATAATTACAGCAGCATTTTCATCGAATCTGATATAAGATCCGTCTTTACGACGAGCACCTTTTACAGTACGAACAACTACAGCTTTCACAACGTCACCTTTTTTAACAACGCCGCCTGGTGTTGCATCTTTAACAGTCGCAACGATAACATCTCCGATATTGGCATATCTTCTTGTAGAACCGCCAAGTACACGGATACACAGTAATTCTTTAGCACCTGTGTTGTCTGCTACTTTAAGTCTACTTTCCTGTTGTATCATGCAGGTAAACCTCCTTCAATATACATTCGTTGAACTTCTAGTTCAATTATACTCTTGTAATATGCGAAACCAATATTATTTTGCTTTCTCCATAATCTCAACAAGTCTCCATCTTTTGTTTTTAGACAGTGGTCTTGTTTCCATAACTTTTACTGTATCTCCAATGTTGCATTCGTTGTTCTCATCGTGAGCCTGCAGTTTATAAGTTCTCTTAACGATTTTCTTATAAAGTGGGTGTTTCACGTGGTCCTCAACTGCTACAACGATAGTTTTATCCATTTTGTCGCTGACAACTTTGCCAACACGAACTTTTCTCAAATTTCTCTCTTCCACAGTTGCTACTCCTTTCCTATCGGCCTGCCTCTGTAATCAGAGTCTGAATACGTGCGATATTCTTTCTTACTTCTTTGATTCTGCTTGTATTGTCAAGCTGATTTGTTGCGTTCTGGAATCTTAAGTTAAAAAGCTCTTTCTTAGCAGCTACTAATTCTTCATTCAATTCCTCTACGGATTTTCCTCTTAATTCGTTTACAAATGTATTAATTTTCACTGTTGTCACCGCCTTCTAATTCTGCGCGAGAAACGATTTTGCATTTGCAAGGTAATTTGTGCATTGCAAGACGAAGTGCCTCTCTTGCGATTTCTTCTGAAACACCTGCGATCTCGAACATTACACGACCTGGTTTAACTACTGCTACCCAGTACTCTAATGCACCTTTACCACTACCCATACGAGTTTCTGCTGGTTTTGCTGTTACCGGTTTATCTGGGAATATTTTGATCCAAACTTTACCACCACGTTTGATGTAACGAGTCATAGCGACACGGGCTGCTTCGATCTGGTTAGAACGAATCCAGCATGGTTCTGTTGCGACAATACCATATTCACCATATGAAATCGTGTTACCTCTGAGGGCTTTACCCTTCATAGTTCCACGGAACTGTTTACGACGTTTTACTCTTTTTGGCATTAACATTATTTATCGCTCCCTTCCTTTTCAGCCTTAGTTGGAAGAACTTCGCCTTTGTAAATCCAAACCTTTACACCGACTTTTCCGTAAGTTGTATCAGCTTCTGCGAATCCATAATCAATGTCAGCTCTTAATGTCTGAAGTGGAATAGTTCCTTCGCTGTAGAACTCTGTACGAGCCATATCAGCTCCACCAAGACGTCCTGATACAGATGTCTTAACACCAAGTGCTCCTGATTTCATTGTTCTTGACATGCAAGATTTCATAGCACGTCTGAATGAAATACGGTTCTCAAGCTGCTGTGCAATATTTTCAGCTACAAGCTGTGCGTCTTTATCTGGTCTCTTAACTTCTTTGATATCAACGATAAGCTTTTTGTCTGTGAACTGTGCAAGCTCTGCTTTCACTTTCTCAATTTCTGCTCCACCTTTACCGATTACTACACCAGGTTTTGCTGTATATACGATGATCTTAACACGATCAGATGCTCTTTCAATTTCAATTTTTGAAATTCCAGCGCTGTATAATCTCTTCTTTAAGAATGTTCTGATTTCATGGTCTTCTACCAGATTATCAGCGAAATCCTTTTCAGCATACCACTTGGAATCCCAGTCTTTAATAACTCCGACTCTTAAGCCATGAGGATTAACTTTCTGTCCCATTGTGTTCCTCCTTATCTTTCATTCAGCACGATAGTGATGTGGCTCATTCTCTTTTCGATTCTGTAAGCTCTACCCTGTGCTCTTGGTCTGATTCTCTTCATTGTTGGTCCTTTATTTGCGTAACACTCTTCAATATAAAGGTTCTCAACACTCATACCGTTGTTGTTCTCAGCATTAGCAATTGCTGATTTTAATAATTTTTCTATAACACTTGAAGCATATCTTGGATTGTAAGCTAAAATACCAAGTGCTGTCTGTACATCCTTACCTCTGATGGCATCTAATACGAAACATGCTTTCTGAACAGATACTCTAGCGTAAGAAATCTTAGCTGATGGTCTTGTATCTTTCTGTGCATTTCTTTCTCTCTTGATTTGGGATCTATGTCCTTTAGCCATGGATGAACCCTCCTTTCGAAATATGTTGATCTATTATCTAACTCTTGACTTCTTCTCGTCTTTTCCATGTCCTCTGTATGTTCTTGTTGCAACGAACTCTCCGAGTTTGTGTCCAACCATATCTTCTGTAACATATACAGGCACATGTTTTCTTCCATCATGTACGGCAAATGTATGCCCTACGAATGATGGGAAGATTGTAGAACGACGTGACCATGTCTTAATAACTGATTTATCACCTGCAGCGTTCATAGCGTCTACTTTTTTAAGTAAGCTTTCGTCTGCAAATGGTCCTTTTTTAAGTGAGCGAGCCATAGGTTCTAACCTCCTTGTAAACTAATTATTTGATACCTTTACCGTCTCTTCTTCTTACGATTAACTTGTTAGAAGATTTGTTTTTCTTACGTGTCTTAAGACCAAGTGCCGGTTTACCCCATGGAGTACATGGACCTGGACGACCGATGCTTGTCTTACCTTCACCACCACCGTGTGGATGGTCATTCGGGTTCATAACAGAACCACGAACTGTAGGTCTGATACCCATGTGACGTTTACGTCCTGCTTTACCGATGTTGATCAGGTTGTGCTCTCCATTTCCAACAACACCAACAGATGCTCTACAAATGATTGGCACCATTCTCATCTCTCCTGATGGAAGTCTGAGTGTAGCATATTTCCCTTCTTTAGCCATCAACTGAGCGCTGTTTCCTGCTGAACGAACAAGCTGTCCGCCTTTTCCTGGATAAAGCTCGATGTTGTGGATTTGTGTACCAACTGGGATGTTAGCAAGTGGTAAGCAGTTTCCTACTCTAACCTCTGCGTTCTCACCATTCATAACTGTCATTCCATCTTTTAATCCTTCTGGAGCAAGGATGTAAGCTTTCTCACCATCTGCGTAGCAGATTAAAGCGATATTAGCTGTTCTGTTTGGATCGTATTCGATACCAACAACTTTTGCTGGAATTCCGTCTTTATTTCTCTTAAAGTCGATAATTCTATATTTCTTTTTAGCTCCGCCTCCGCGGTGTCTTACTGTAATTTTACCCTGACTGTTACGACCAGCTGTTCTCTTCTTAGAATCTAATAAAGATTTTTCAGGAGTTGTTTTTGTGATTTCAGAGAAATCAGAGCCAGTCATCTGTCTTCTGGAAGGTGTATATGGGTTATATGTTTTGATTCCCATTACTTTTTCTCCTTTCGCAATACCTAATTATTCGTTTCACGGATTTGCACCGTCTATGCTGTTCACACTTGACGAGGTCTTCTCGAGTTTAGTGTGAACGTACACCTTGGCACTTGACGAGGTTTTCTCGAGCCTAGTGACAATGGTGATTCATCAGCGCGATTTACAGACCTTCGAAAATCTCAATATCTGCGCTTTCTTCTGTAAGCTGTACGATAGCTTTCTTTGTCTTAGCAGTTTTTCCGATTGTCATTCCACGTCTCTTGTTTTTTCCATCAAGATTCATTGTGTTAACGCTTTTAACTTTTGTTCCAGCGAACATTTTCTCAACTGCTTCTTTGATCTGAGATTTTGTAGCCTCTGTGTGTACAAGGAATGTATATTTCTTGTCAGCCATAAGCTCCATGCTCTTCTCTGTGATTACTGGTTTAAGGATTACATCATAATACTGAATGTTTGCCATTATGCGTACACCTCCTCAATAGTTGCAACAGCAGCTTTTGTAGCGATTACTGTGTTGTATTTTAAGATGTCGTATACATTGATTGTATTTGTTTTTGCTGTTTTTACTCCAGCAATGTTTCTAGCTGAAATCTCAACGTTTGTATTTCCATCTTCAAGAACTACCAATGCTTTGTTTACATTCAGGTTGTTCAGAACTTCCTGGAATTTCTTTGTTTTGATTTCATCAAAGTTTAACTCATCAACAACGATGAATTTGTTTTCTTCTACTCTTGAAGTAAGTGCTGACTGAAGTGCAGCTCTCTTCTCTTTCTTATTCATCTTAAATGAATAATCTCTCGGAACTGGTGCGAATACAACTCCGCCGCCTGTCCACTGTGGAGCTCTTGTAGAACCCTGTCTTGCATGACCTGTTCCTTTTTGTCTCCATGGTTTTCTTCCGCCTCCAGAAACTTCTGAGCGAGTTTTCGCTTTCTGTGTTCCCTGACGATTATTTGCAAGCTGGCTTACAACTGCCATGTGTACAAGATGTTCGTTAACCTCAACACCAAATACAGCATCGTTCAAATCGATTGTACCAACTTCTTTACCTTCGATATTATAAACAGATACGTTTGCCATCTGTGTGTTCCTCCTTTCCTGTTGTCAGACTAGTTTGCCTTTACTGTTTCTTTGATTGTTACCAGACTCTTCTTTGGTCCCGGTACAGAGCCTTTAACTAACAACAGGTTGTTATCAGCGTCAACTCTTACGATCTCAAGATTCTGAACAGTAATCTGTTTGTTACCCATCTGACCTGGCATCTTCTTTCCTTTGAATACTTTACTAGGATCGGATGCAGAACCATTAGAACCTGCGTGACGGTGGAATTTAGAACCATGAGTCATAGGTCCTCTGCTCTGTCCGTGACGCTTGATTGCTCCCTGGAAACCTTTACCTTTTGAAATTGCAGTAGCATCAATTTTGTCTCCTGCTTCAAAGATATCAGCTTTAATTTCCTGAGCTAATGTATATTCTTCAGCATTTTCAAATCTGAATTCTTTTACATATCTCTTACCAGAAACGCCGGCTTTATCGAAATGTCCTTTCTCAGCTCTTGTGATACCGTTTCTGTGTGCGATTTCTTTTTTGCCGTTTCCATCTTTTGTGACAATCTTTTCTTTCTTGTCTACAAAACCAACCTGGACTGCGCTGTAACCGTCGTTCTCAACTGTTTTAACCTGTGTTACTACACAAGGACCAGCCTGAAGTACAGTTACCGGAATCAATGTTCCATCTTCGTTGAAGATTTGAGTCATTCCGACTTTAGTAGCTAAAATAGCTTTCTTCATTATAATTACCTCCTGTGATTTACAGCGGAACACCACTTGGGTGCTCATCCTAAATTATAGGAATTACTGTTTCTTAATTCTTTGTGCTGTCAGCTTATTTGTTTTTCATCTTGATATCGATGAATACACCAGCTGGCATTTCCAATCTTGACAGTGCATCAACTGTTTTCTGTGTTGGTGCAGCAATGTCGATGAGTCTCTTATGAGTTCTCTGCTCGAACTGCTCTCTAGAGTCTTTATATTTGTGTACGGCTCTCAGAATTGTAACTACTTCCTTCTTGGTTGGAAGCGGTACCGGTCCGCTCACCTGTGCTCCGTTTTTCTTAACAGTTTCGATGATTTTTTTAGCAGATGCATCAACTAACTGATGATCATACGCTTTCAATGTGATTCTCATTACTTGACTTGCCATAAAAAAAGTCGCCTCCTTTTCGTACTTTTAAACCCAGTACGACAAGCGGTGACTGTACACTCTCCCGTGTGTGTCATGCAGACTTACACGTTGTTTCATACTTTTACCTTTAGTGGTAAGTTGTAATCAGTTATGATTCGTACAGTGACTTGTCGCCAGTTTCCTAACTTGACATTCGCTCCACGGAAAACCTGCCATCATGTATTTACATGTCAGCAGCAACCTCTCGCTTCACAGCTATCATGCCACAGCTCTCTTAGTATAACCAATCAGCGTCCATATTGCAAGTACTTTTTTATATTTTTTTGTATTTTTTTCTTTTTTATGATTTTTGTTATTTATCTCAATTTCCAACCAATTCTTCTGTGCTATTTGCACAACACCTGTCTATCATATACACTCAACATATTTTTATCTCAGTCGGAGATTGGACTCCCACCTCTTTCAGGTGGTGAGTAACAGCAAATTTGTCTCCGTGGGAGTCCAATCTCCGACTGAGATAAACGCTCCGCGAGGATGCGCAGTGATTCTGTAAAGAATGTGTCAGCTTACGCTGACCAGAATCACGCGCCAAGTCTCGCGGCTGCTCAACTTGAATATATAATAGGAAGAAACTCTTTTTTTCAAGCACATTAAATAATTCTTTTTTCACCTCTTGACATTACCGCACTAAAGTAGTATATTAGAAAAGACTTATAGATAAATGAAACCAAGGGCGGTTTTCCAAGAGGGGGAGACTGTCTTTTTTGTATTTGAGGCTCATCATTTATCGCAGAATTATTAAAAATACATTTTTCGTTGTTTATAAGTCAAGTCCTATCAACATAGGACCCCCAACCATTTTTGTTGCTCTTGCAGTTACATTGACGCCGTTCATTTCCCCCAAAGATGATCCTGCGCCGATGAACTCCAATTAATATATACGCCCTGTTTATCAGGGTTTTCCCCAGATTTGTATACATTATTGACTGCGGAGCAGCGAGAAGTTAACCTCTCAATGACATACCAAAAAAAGACAAAGGACACAGCGAAAACTGTGTCCTTTGTTTTTGCATTAAACCATAACCTGATGCAATGCTTCTTCTTCAATTCCAACTTTTTTCATTTCTTCTCTTATTGCGTCTTCTTCCCCCGGCAACGCACACCAGGAAAGTCCGCACCCTGCGGATATAGACCGTGGAACCGGTATCAGTCTTCCCGGTATCTGATCTGCTTTACAGGCTTTTTCCATCGCCATAGCATCTGCCGTTGTATGAAATGTTACAACGAGCTTTAATTCTTTCTTTCTCATAATCCAAATTCTTCTCTTTATCCGATCCGCTCAGTTGAATTTACTCAATTGTCACTTCAAATCCATCATCAGTCTGTACTGATGTTGCTTTCTTTCCATGATTCTGAGCATATTTTTCTACATTTGTCTTTTGATGTGGCTCTGTCACCAGCACCTTTACTGCTCCATCCATATTTTTCATAGCTTCGGCAGTTAACATTAATGGTTCCGGACAAGATAAACCTCTCGCATCTACTGTTTTCATATGAATCCCTCTTTTCTATTTTAAGCTGTTTTACGACGATTTGTAAATGCAATTACAAAACAAGCAACAATACATATAATAACTGCGATTTTACCATTTGCTGTCACTGCACCTGCAACCACTTCTTTTGTTTCTGGATTCAAAGCTGTTCCGCTTGATGCGAGTCCAAGATTATGGCTCAATGCTGCTCCAACAAACATTCCTACAACTGTAACGGCTGAATCAGATGATCCCTGTCCTGCAAGAACAAGCTGACGCAGCGGGCATCCTCCTGCAAGAACTGCTGCGAAACCAACCGCATACATACCAAGGATATTCCACAAATGTTCTGAATGTGCAATTACACCAGGTGTATTAAAGCTAAGTGCAAAGTTTCCTGTTACCAGATTGTAAATGAGCATAACTACAAAGAATCCACCGATCACTGATACTAACTCAAAATTTCTCATTAAAATAATATCACGGACACTTCCTGCGAAGCACATTCTTGATTTCTGTGCAAATGCTCCGAACAAAAGCCCTCCAATCAGAGAAATTGCAACGGGTGCATGCATACTTCCAGGACCTGCTTCACTGAATTTTAATAATGTTGTGAATAAAGCTAATAATAAAATTCCTACTGCAATCACAGAAATGATCATTCCTGAAGATTTCTTTGCCGGATAAGCTCTTCCAAGCGAATATCCCTGTTTTAAAACAATTACACCTGTTCCTACTCCAAGAACAAATCCAATCAGTGCAACCCATGCATTCAAGTCACCTGCTGACATACGAATTACCATACGCAGTGGGCATCCTAAAAATACAAGTGCTCCGATTGTAAGAATCATACCTAATATAAAACGTGTCATTGTAGCTGAACCGGCTGTCGCACAATATTCCTTTGTAGCCAGTGAAATTATCAATGATCCAAGTATAATTCCAACTATCTCCGGTCTCGCATACTGCACAACTGCTGCCTGATGCATTCCAAGCGCACCTGCTGTATCACGGATGAAACATGCAACACAGATTGCCATGTTTGCCGGATTTCCAAAATATGCCAGACATGCTGCAACTAATCCACAAAGCACTCCGGCTAATGCCATTTTCTTCTTTGAACCTGCAAAATTCATACTGAACCTCCCATTTCTCACTCCTCGGACAATTCACGTACTGCCCGAATCGCAATTTCTACTTCTTCCTTTGTGTTGAAATGAGAAAAACTAAAGCGAACCGCCCCCTGCTCTGCATTTTGTAGGGATTCATGCATCAGTGGAGCGCAGTGTCCTCCCGCTCTTGTAGAAATACCATACGACATCAAAAGTTCATCACTAACCTCTGCCGAATCATAATCATACAAATTAAATGAGACAATCGGACATCTCTCTCTTTTAGAAAAATCTCCATATATGGTCACTCCCGGGATTTCCTTGATACCATCATAAAACTGCCAGGCTCTCTGCAATGCAATCTCTCTAATTGCATCAATCCCTTTTTCTTCCACATACTTTAACGCTGCATTGAGTCCTGCGATCCCATGGCCATTTAAAGTTCCTGCCTCCAGTGCTGTCGGCATCTGTTCCGGATGATTGTGATTGTAAGTATCAATCCCGCTCCCACCTCGTTTCAGCGGTCTGATCTTTATGCCATCCCTCACATAGATTCCGCCCGTTCCTTGCGGACCATACAAACTCTTATGCCCGGTAAAACAAAGCACATCAATTCCCATCTTCTGTACATCTATCGGAAATACACCTGCTGTTTGAGATGCATCTACAATAAATAACAGCTTATGTGCTTTCGCAATCTTCCCGATTCGTTCAATATCATTGAGATTTCCCGTAAGATTCGAACCATGCGTGCAAATAATTGCTTTTGTCTCTTGTCTCACCGCCGCTTCCAGCATATCATATGAAATATTACCATCCTCGTCAGCCGGCAAAATCGTCAATGTTGCTCCCGCCTGCTGCCGCTCATATAATGGTCTGAGAACCGAATTATGTTCCATCACCGTTGTGATCACATGATCTCCGGGATTGATCAGCCCTTGGATCGCAATGTTCAGACTTTCCGTTGCATTGCTTGTAAAGGCAATCTGCTTTGGATTCTCTGCATGAAACATTCTTCCAAGGCGTTCCCTCGTATCATAAATAACTCTCGCTGCATCCAACGACGCCTCCGTACTTCCTCTTCCTGCATTACCAAGATGATTTATTGCCTGTACGATCGCTTCTGCCACTTCCGGTGGCTTAGGCAGTGTGGTTGCTGCATTGTCCATATAAATCGTATGTTTTTCCATTGTTTATCCTCTTGTTTTTCTCTAAAAAATATTATACTACCTAAAATTTTTTCAGTCTAATTGAAACCTATAATAAATGAAAGAACTTATAGATTTTTTCTATAAGTTCTTTCGCATTTTTCGATACTATTTTTTTAGATATATCCACTTTTCGTCTGCTTCCCTCACCGTACCGATTCGCGAAGCTCTCGTTTCCAGACCATGTGCTTCAAATGCATTCATAATATCATCTGCATACTCCGGTGCCACACTAATCAGCAGACCACCTGAAGTCTGCGGGTCATAGAGAAGATCAATATCTGTCTCCGTTGCATCACCTGTCTCTATCATATGGCCGGAATATTCCCTATTCTTATAGGAACCTGCCGGCACAAGTCCCATCTGTGCAAGCTCCACGGCTCCGTCAATATATGCTACATCATCCACATAAATGTCAAAGCTCACCTTACTTGCCGATGCCATCTCCGCACAATGTCCCAGTAAACCAAAACCGGTTATATCCGTACAAGCTGATATTGGATATTTTTCAATCACTTCTTTTGCCTTTTTATTTAAAGAAGACATCACTTTAATTGCTTCCTGCATCGAATTTTCCGAAGCCATCTCTGCTTTCACTGCTGTATTTACTACTCCGCTTCCGATTGGCTTGGTCAAAATCAATGCATCCCCCGGTCTGCAGCCATAATTTTTAAATATTTTTTTCGGATGCACAAAACCGGAAACACACAATCCATACTTCGGTTCATTATCCTGAACAGAATGTCCCCCTACAAGAACAGCTCCCGCTTCTTTTACCTTGTCTGCACCACCTCTTAATATATCTGCAAGGATAGACGGATCAAGGCAATTTGGAAATCCAACGACATTCAAAGCAATCTTTGGCTCTCCGCCCATTGCGTAGACATCACTAAGTGAGTTTGCTGCTGCGATCTGGCCAAACGTATACGGATCATCTACTACCGGTGTAAAAAAATCCACCGTCTGTATCATTGCGATTTCATCTGTAATTTTATAAATTGCGGCATCATCCGATGTCTCAATTCCTACCAGGAGATTCTCATCCTGGAATTTTGGCAGCTTACCCAGAACCTGGGCAAGGGTCTCAGGACCGATTTTAGCCGCTCATCCGGCGGTATTCGTCATCTGAGTGAGTCTGATCTCATCTCTCGTTTTCATTCCATTTCCTCCCCTCTGCTTATGGACGAAGAATTTTGTCTGCATTATTCATAGTTTCTACAATACTATACATATTTGTCACAGTTCCAACCTGGAGTTTTTCTTTCAGTCCATAGTAGTCAAGGCAAGTTCCACATGTCATAATCTCAACGCCCTGTGCTTCCAAGGTTTTCAAATCTTCCAACGATTCAGAACCCTCTGTTGTGATTTTTGCACCACCATTATAAAATAAAATTGTCTTTGGAAGTTCTTCTAGCTGTGTCAGTGCAAAAATAAATCCTTTAATTAAAACTTTGCCAAGATCTTCTTTCCCTTCACCCATATGATCTGCTGCAATCACAACAACTGTATTTCTTCTGCTGTCAGGTATGCATGTAACCGGTGCAGCTTCTGTATCCTTCGCAACTGCGCCGCTAAGCTGAATCGTAACCTTAAATTCTTTTTCAGCTAATTTTTCCGATGTTACTGTTCCCCCTGAACTCTGTGCCATCTTTGTCACATTCTGAACCGCAATCTCATTATCAACCAATACTTCAATTGTCTCTGCACCGGTTACTTTCTGTATTGCTTTTTTTGTTTTTATAACTGGAATCGGGCATGCATCGCCCATTGCATTTACTGTAATCATATCATTTTCTCCCTTCTTTTGGCGGATACGTGTGGGAATCGAACCCACCCAAGACGTTCCACACGCCTCACACTGGTTTTGAAGACCAGGGGACACACCAGCTGCCCAGCCGCACCCAGATTAAAGCAATTCGTTCAACTTGAATATATCGAATGCACTATCTCTTAGTATATACTGTTTTCTGTGAAAATTCTAGTTACTGTTCACAGTAAGTGTGACCATCAACACATTCTATTGAATGTTTCCGCTATTTTCATCATCTTTTTCACAGCCTTTGTGCGAGGATATTCTTTATTATATACGACATACAATTTTCGAACCCTCTTTTTTTCTCCCAGCGGATATGCCAGAACATTCTCCCATTTCAAATCCTCCGCTGCTGCAAGCTTTGAAATGATTGTTACACCAATTCCTTTTTTTACAGATTGTTTTATCACCTCCGTATTTTCCATATTTGCAACCACGTTTAGTTTTCGAATATCAATCCCTTCCCGCTTTAATTGCTTTTCTGCCTCTTTTCTTGTTCCGGAACCTTGCTCCCTCATTATAATTGGAACTCGTTCCAGCCACTCTATCCCGGTTTCTGTCTCCTTTATCTGACGATATTTCTCGTTGTTTGGCATGACAATAATCAATTCATCATCAAAAAACGGAACATATTCACAAGATTTCTTATCTAATATCGTTCCCGTAAATCCAATATCTACCGTACGCTCCGAAACAGCCCTTATCACCCCGGCACTATCCGACTCAACCAATTCAAACTGTTCCTTCGGATACATACTACTATAACGACTTAATATGTCCGGCAAGAGATACTGTGCCGGAATCGTGGAAGCAGCAATCTTAATACAAGAATTAGAAGCTACATCACTGTCAAAAGCCTCATATATCAATTGTTCCAGATTCAACATCTGTCTTGCATATTGATATAACTTTTCGCCTTCATCTGTAAGGCCTACTTCTCTTGTATTTCGCAAAAACAATTTGATATTCAATTCTTTCTCCAGTGCGGAAACATGTGCACTGACCGTTGGCTGTGTCAGATACAGCTCTCGCGCTGCTTTTGAGAAGCTGCGCTTTTCTGCCACATTCACAAACGCCTCTAACTGTTTTAAATTCATTTCTGCTTCTTATCCTTTTCCTTTATCTTTTTTCTGTCATTGATTCAAATCCTGCAACTGTTCAGCATATCTTGTATACTGCCTACAATATAAGGAATCTGTTCTTCCTCTATCGTCCGCATATCCATAGCCCAGATACCGTTTATCATTCTCCCGATAATCGGTGTCGGCAAAGCTCGCATTCTCTTTTCCATCTCTGATGCCGAACATATTTCCGAACGTATTGCAACTGCTGTACTGGAAATCTTTTCAAGTGGAAGCGCCCCTCCGCCAATCTGTGACTCACAAGCTTCTAACACGATCTGAGCAGGAAGTTTCTGCTGTTCTAACTGGGATTTCAACTTTTGTGCACGCTGCTTCACAGTATCCGGCATCTCAGATATCATCTTTAAGACAGGTATCCTCTGCATCGCTCTCTCTTCCGATAAATATTCCTCGAGTGTCATCTCCAATGCAGCTGTAGTAAATTTATCCACGCGCAATGCACGTGTCAGTGGAGCCTTCTTCATCTTATTGATATAACATTTTCTGCCGACTATGATTCCTGCCTGCGGACCACCCAACAACTTATCACCACTAAAACAGACAACATCTGCACCTCCGCAGATTGCCTCCTGTACCATCGGCTCATGAGAAATACCATACTTACTTAAATCAACCAATGCTCCACTTCCCAAATCTTCGATTATCGGAATCTCATGCTCTTTCGCAATTGCTTTCAGCTCTGGTACCGCAACAGATTCTGTAAAGCCGACAATCTGATAGTTGCTTGTATGGACCTTTAGAATAGCCTTTGTCTCTTCTGTGATCGCTTCCTCATAATCTGACAGATGTGTTTTATTCGTCGTCCCGACCTCAACTAAAACTGCACCGCTTTGCTCCATCACATCCGGTATGCGGAACTTTCCGCCAATCTCCACCAGTTCTCCTCGCGACACGATCACCTCGCCTGATTTTGCAAGCGTACTCAGGCACAAAAGAACTGCCGCCGCATTATTATTTACAACAAGGGCCGCCTCTGCACCTGTCAGACGGCAAAGCAAGGATTCAAAATGTGCATTCCTCTCTCCTCTCTCTCCTCGTTGCAGATCATACTCCAGATTGGAATATTCCGCTGCGATCACAGCCAGTCTTTCTGCATGTTCTCGATTAAGTGGCGCTCGCCCCAGGTTCGTGTGTAAAATAGTACCTGTTCCATTAATAACACTTCGTATATTCGGTGTATACAGCAGTTCCAGGCTTTTACTGATACTATCCGGCAACTGCTCAACCGCCTTTAACACGTCTGTCTCATCCACAGATTCTCCAATCAGGATACGAACTCGTTCCAGTTCATCCTGTACAACACGCTTGACACAGGATCTGCCATATCGTTCTTCTAATTTTCGAATCCCGTCCTCTTCTAACAAAACATCTACCTTCGGGATTCTGCGATACAGCTGATTCTTATCCATAATTCTCGAATATCCTCCTTGTGTCTTTTTATTTACCTTATATAGTATCAACTTTTCACATAAAAAGAAAGGACATATGGGAACATCTTACAGAAAATTTCCAAGGTTTCAATATGAACTAGTTCTTTTCTCTCGGTCATGCTATAATAAGTCCACGATAATATTTTAGATTTTATTTCAATAAATTCAGAAAGGATTATATTTATGTGGATTGCAGATAATTGGAAAGATTATGAAGTAATAGATTGTTCAAAAGGTGAAAAACTAGAGAGATGGGGCGACTATATTTTGGTTCGTCCAGACCCGCAGGTCATCTGGGACACTCCGAAAAATGATTACGGATGGAAGCACCGCAACGGACATTATCACCGCAGTAAAAAAGGTGGCGGAGAGTGGGAATTCTTTGATCTTCCACAGCAATGGCAGATTCATT